>NZ_CP020569.1:1765000-2102916 GCF_002082195.1 Streptomyces gilvosporeus
ACCGCAAGGTGCTGGAGGCCTTCCCCGAGGGGCGGGTGGTCGTGCGGGTGCTGGATGCCGGTGCGGACAAGCCGCTGGACTTCCTCACGCCGGCCGATGAGCCGAACCCGGCGCTGGGTGTGCGGGGGCTGCGGACGCTGCTGGACCACCCGGATGTGCTGCGCACGCAGCTGGCCGCGCTGGCCAGGGCGGCCGAGGGGCTGCCGGTGTATCTCGAGGTCATGGCCCCGATGGTGGCGGACCGGATCGACGCCAGGGCGTTCGCGGATGCGTGCCGGGAGGCCGGACTTCAGGCGAAGTTCGGCGCGATGGTGGAGATTCCGTCCGCGGCTCTTCGGGCGCGGTCGATTCTGCAAGAGGTGGAGTTCCTTTCGCTGGGGACCAATGACCTGGCGCAGTACACCTTTGCGGCCGACCGTCAGGTGGGTGCGGTGTCGCGGTTGCAGGATCCGTGGCAGCCGGCGCTGCTGGATCTGGTGGCGGCTTCGGCCGAGGCCGCGAAGGCCGAGGGCAAGAGCTGTGGCGTCTGCGGTGAGGCGGCCTCCGATCCGCTGTTGGCGTGTGTGCTGACGGGGCTCGGTGTCACCAGCCTTTCGATGGGTGCGGCGTCGATTCCGTATGTGCGGGCGACGCTGGCGAAGCACACGCTGGCGCAGTGTGAGCGTGCGGCGGCCGCGGCGCGGGCCGCGGACACCGCCGATGATGCGCGGGCCGCTGCGCAGGCGGTGCTGTCCGGGGAGTAGCCCGGAAGCGGTGCCAGCAGTGACGCGATGGCCGTCCCGCCCCTGTGGCGGGGCGGCCATCTGCCGTCGGCGGGGGCTGTGGGCCGTCAGCGGTGGCGGTGTTCGTCCGGTGGGGGTGCGAGGGGCAGGCCGGGGGCGTAGTCGACGCCGTGCTCGGGGGCAATGGGCTCGCCGGTGTCGGCGTCGGTGCAGTAGGCGGCGAAGACCTCGGCTTCGGTGAGCGGGCTGGGCCAGCCGTCGCGCAGGCTCCAGCCGCGGACGATGGAGCGGGTGGTGGGCTCGCTGCCGGTGGTGTCGGCCGTATCGCCGGTGAGGGTGCGGGCGACGATGCCTCCGGGGGTGCGCAGGGCGATTCCCGCGGCGAGGACCGTGCAGAAGATGAGGGTTTCGGTTTCGGCGAGCCGGGGGCGTTCCGTTGCGTCGGCGGTGGTGTGCAGGACCGCCAGGAGGGGTGGGTCCCCGGCGGGGATGCTGCAGACGAGGTGGTGGGAGCCGTTGCCAAGGGCTTCGAGGAGTTGTCGGACGGCTTCGGTGGCACGGGCGAAGGCGGTGTGGCCGAGGTCGGCGCCGCAGTCCTCGCAGTGGCCGGCGCGGGCCAGCAGGGAGGATGCCTGGTTCCAGGTCGCCCGGCGGTCGGCTTCCTCGATGAGCAGCGGGAGGAGTTGGGTGAGGGGCTCGCCCTCGTAGGGCAAGGTCGGTCCGGTGCAGGCGAGTTCGGCGGTGTAGCGGGTGCGGCTGTCGGAGCGGTCCGGGTCCAGGGTGTGGTCGGCGCAGTATTGCTCGTAGGCGACCGGGTCGAAGAGGCTCAGGGTCGTGAGCACTCCCTGAGCGGCGAGGGTGCGCAGCACGGTCTCCATCTGCCGGAGGTAGCTGCGGTGGTCGTCGAACGGGAAGGTGCGGTAGCGGCGCATGGCCGCGAAGTCCCGTTCGTCGGCCAGGACGGCGGCGGTGGTGGGGAGTTCGCGGCGCAGTGTGCGGCGGGCGGCGGCCTGGTCGGAGTAGCGGGTGGTGGATGTCATGGTTCCCCCTCAGTGAGGTGCGTTGGTCGAACATCACTTGTCACTGAGAGTAAGCGGGGGGTCTGACAATGGCCGTCCGGCGCCCCGCGGCCGGGCGCCGGACACGGCCGGCCGGGCTACTTCGCGCGGTCGCGGGCCACCTTCTCGTAGAAGCGGAGGAGTTCGAGGTTGTCGACGGAGCCGGGGTTGACGGCCTTGTCGAGCGGGGTTCCCTGGAGGAGGCGTTTGACGGGGACCTCGATGCGCTTCCCGGTGAGGGTGTGGGGGACGCCGGGGGCCTCGATGATGTCGTCGGGGACGTGGCGCGGTGAGAGCTCTTCGCGGATGGTGCGCTTGATGCGGTCGCGCAGGGCGTCGTCGAGGGTGGCGCCGGGGGCGAGGTGGACGAACAGGGGCATCCAGTACCCGCCGTCGGGGAGTTCGAGGCCGATGACCAGGGATTCACGGATCTCGGGGAGGCGTTCGACGGCCTCGTAGATGTCGGCGGAGCCCATCCGGACGCCCTGGCGGTTGAGGGTGGAGTCGGAGCGGCCGTGGATGACGACGCTGCCGCGGGAGGTGACGGTGATCCAGTCGCCGTGCCGCCAGACGCCGGGGTACATGTCGAAGTAGCTGTCGTGGTAGCGGCTGCCGTCGGGGTCGTTCCAGAAGCGGATCGGCATGGACGGCATGGGCTGGGTGACGACGAGTTCGCCGACCTCTTCGGTGACGGGCGTGCCCTGGGGGTCCCACGCCTGGAGGTCGGTGCCCAGGCAGGGGGCCTGGAGTTCGCCGATGTGGACGGGGAGGGTGGGCACGGCGCCGGCGAAGCAGCTGCACACGTCGGTGCCGCCGCTGACGGACGCGGTCCACAGGTCGGCGCCGCTCTCCGCGAAGGCGTCGTGCAGCCAGCGGAAGCCGTCGGGCGGGAGCGGGGAGCCGGTGGTGGCGACGCAGGTGACGGCGGAGAGGTCGAGGTCGCGGGCGGGGTGGATGCCGGCCTTGCGGCAGGCCATGACGTAGGCGGCGGAGGTGCCGAAGACGGTGGCCCGGGTGGTCTCGGCGACCCGCCACTGGGCGGCGATGTCGGGGTGCCCGGGGCTGCCGTCGTAGAGCACGATCGTGGCGCCCACCAGGAGGCCGGCGACGAGGAAGTTCCACATCATCCAGCCGGTGGAGGTGTACCAGAAGAAGCGGTCGTCGGGGCCGAGGTCGCAGTGCAGGCCGGTCTGCTTGAGGTGTTCGAGGAGGATGCCGCCCTGGGACTGGACGAGGGCCTTGGGCAGGCCGGTGGTGCCGGAGGAGTACAGGACCCAGAGGGGGTGGTCGAAGGGGACCTGTTCGTAGACCGGCGGTTCGGTGCTTCCCGTGGTCAGGTCCGACCAGTTCAGGGCGCCTTCGGGGGCGGGGGTGCCGAGCAGGGGGATGTGGACGACGGCGCGCAGGGTCGGCAGTTCGGCGCGGAGTTCGGTGACGGTGTCCCGGCGGTCGTGTTCCTTGCCGCCGTAGCGGTAGCCGTCGACGGTGAACAGGACGACCGGTTCGATCTGCTGGAAGCGGTCCAGGACGCTGCGGGCGCCGAAGTCGGGGGCGCAGGAGGTCCATACGGCGCCGACCGCGGCGCTGGCCAGGAGGGCGACGACGGCCTGGGGGATGTTGGGGACGTAGCCGCTGACGCGGTCGCCGGGGCGGACGCCGAGGCGGCGCAGTGCGGCGGCCAGCGCGGCGACCTGGGCGCGCAGATCGGCCCAGGTGACGGGGGTGGGTTCGTGGGTCTCGTCGACGTACAGGAGCGCCGGGGTGTCGGCGCGGGCCGGGTCCTCGGCGGCGCGCAGGGCGTGTTCGGCGTAGTTGAGGGTGGCGCCGGGGAACCATCGGGCGCCGGGCATCGTTCGGTCGGCGAGGACGGTGTCGTAGGCGGCGGTGAAGCGGACGTCGAACCATTCGGCGGTGGCCCGCCAGAAGGCGGCGAGATCGTCGACGGACCAGCGGTGCAGGTCGGCGTAGCTCGCGGCGGGGTCGCCAGGGGTGGGCGCGGGCGCGCCGTGGTGCCGGGCCGCCCAGGTGTGGAAGCGGGTGATCTGCGCGCCGGCGATGCGGTCCGGGCCGGGCTGCCAGAGGGGCTGTGGCTGCGGTTCCGGCCGGTCGTCGGACTGCGGTGCGGTGGTCATGATGCGGCTCCCGGGCGATACGCGTCGTGTGCGTCGGTCGCGCACGGCCCCGGTGGCCTGAGGGTGGGGCGTGCGGGACGCGGCTTGCCTGGACCTTGCCATGTGATCGACTTGTGCACCAGGGCGGACCGCACATTCGGGGATGGCGGCCACCGCCGGGGGGCGGTGACCACCGTGGCGGCCGGTGGTATCAGGCCATCGGCGTCCGGTCCGTGAGCGTGAAGATGGCCGAACGGGAACCGCGCAGGTGAACGGCAGTTGAACGGGGCCCGCACGGCGGGGCGTCGATGGCAGGCTGGCCTGCATGGATGGGCGGGAACTGGTGCGGTCGGTACGGGTGGTCAGGACGGTCGGGCCGGTACAGGGGCTGCGGTCGGTGCGTGCGGCGTGGCGGCGGCGCAGAGCGGATGCGCGGGCGTTCGGGCGGCAGGAGGCGGAGCGGGCGCGGGTCCCGGGGACGGCGACGCGTGCGGAGCCGCGGCCGGGCGGCGGGCTGATCCGCTTCGCGCGGTCGTCGCTGCGGGTGCGGGTGGCGGCCGGCGGCGCGGTGTTCTGCGGCTGGGACGGCGCCGGGCCGGAGCCGTCGTATGCGCTGGCGGGGGCGTGTCCGGAGGCGGACCCGAGGGCGGTGCTGGAGCCGGACACGGAGGGCGGCTGGCGGGTCGTCTCGGAGCGGGTGCTGGTGGCGGTGTCCCGGCACGGTGCCGTCGAGGTGCGGACCCCGGGGGGTGTGACGCTGCGCAGGGAGCTGCCGCCGCGCTGGTGGGACCGTACGGGCCCGGGGGACGCGCCACCGGAGGGCGGCGGGGCCTCACGGTGGGTGCAGCGTTCGGAGGTCGCGGCCGATGCGCGGGTCTTCGGGCTGGGCGGCCGGGCGGGCGGGCCGCGGCTGCGGGACGGTACCTACCGGCTGTGGAACACCGATCCGGGCGGCGCCTTCGGGCCCGGCGACGATCCGCTGTCGCTGACCATGCCGGTGCAGGTGGTGGTGGCGGATGCAGGGACGCATCTGATCTTCCACGACAACTCGTGGGACGGCCGGGTGACGCTGCGCGAGGGCACCGAGGGGGCGGGCTCCGGGCACGACCGGCCGGGGACCTGTGAGGTGCGGATGGACGGCGGGCCGCTGCGCTACTGGGTGCTGCTCGGTGCCCCGTCGCGGGTGCTGCAGGGGTGGACGGCGCTGACCGGCGCGCCCGCGCTGCCGCCCCGGTGGGCGCTGCGGTATCAGCACGCCCGGTGGGGCTTCGGCAGCCAGGAGGAGGTGCGCCGGGTGGTGGCCGGCTACCGGGAGCGCGAACTGCCGCTGTCGGCCGTCCACTTGGACATCGACCATTTCGACGGCCACCGGGTCTTCACCGTTGACCGGGAGCAGTTCCCGGATCTGCCGGGGCTGGCGCGGGAGCTGCGCGCGGACGGGGTGCGGCTGGTGTCGATCGTCGATCCGGCGGTCAAGGCGCAGCCGGGGGATGCGGTGTACGAGGGCGGGGCGGCGGCCGACGCCTTCGTACGGGACGCCTCGGGCCATACGGTGCGCGGGGTGGTGTGGCCGGGCGAGTCGGTGTACCCGGACTTCACCGATGCGCGGGTGCGCAAGTGGTGGGGCGGGCTGTACGCGGAGCGTCTGGCGCAGGGCTTTTCGGGGTTCTGGCACGACATGAACGAGCCGGTGTCCTTCACGGTGTTCGGGGATCCGACGCTGCCCCGTTCGGCGCGGCACGCCGTGGAGGGGCGCGGTGGCGACCACCGGGAGGCGCACAACGTCTACGGGCTGGCGATGGCGCGGGCCGGATACGAGGGGCTGTGCGAACTGCGGCCCGAGGAGCGGCCGTTCCTGTTCTCCCGGTCGGGCTGGGCGGGCCTGCAACGCTACGGCGGCACCTGGTCGGGCGATGTGGCCACGGGCTGGCCGGGGCTGCGGGCCTCGCTGTCGCTGGTGCTGGGGCTGGGGTTGTGCGGGGTGCCCTACAGCGGCCCCGATATCGGCGGGTTCTCCGGGGAGCCGTCCCCGGAGCTGTATCTGCGGTGGTTCCAACTGGGCGCGTATCTGCCGCTGTTCCGTACCCATTCGGCGGTCTCGGCCGGGCGGCGGGAGCCGTGGGAGTTCGGGAGCGAGGTGCTGGAGCACGCCCGGACGGCGCTGAGCGAGCGGGAGCGGCTGCTGCCGTACTTCCACACGCTGGGGCAGTTGGCTCGGTTGACGGGGGCGCCCTATGTCCGGCCGGTGTGGTGGAACGCGCCGCGGGACCGGGAACTGCGGGACTGTGAGGATGCGTTCCTCCTGGGGGACGGGCTGCTGGTGGCGCCGGTGCTGGAGGAGGGTGTGAGGCGGCGGGCGGTGCGGCTGCCGCGCGGCCGGTGGTACGACACCGCCACCGGGCGCGCGTACGACGGTCCCGGCCAGGTGGTGGTGGAGGCGCCGCTGTCGCGGATCCCGGTTCTGGCGCGGGGCGGGGCGGTGCTCCCGGTGACGGGTGCGGACGGGGCGACGGAGCTGGAGGTGTGGGCTCCGGGGGCCGGTCGGCGGGGCGGCGGCGTGGTGGTGCCGGATGCCGGGGACGGCTGGCGGCGCCCGGAGGTGGAGCGGTTCACCTCGGTGCTGGAGGACGGCGCGGTGGTCGTGGCGCGGCAGAACGGGGGTGCGGTGGGGTATCCGGTGCGGGTGCGCGGAGTGGATGCCTGAATCCACAGGTCTTTCGCCGGGGGCTGCGCGGCTGGTAGATCAGGGTCATGTTGAGACTTGCCGCCGCGCTGCGCGGCCTCGCCGTCGCTGCCGCCGCCCTGCTGACCGTCACCGTCTTACCTTCGGGCGCTTCGGCGGGGACCGCACCGTCCCCGCCTTCGTCCGCGTCCCCGGCCTCGTCTCCGGTCTCGTTTCCGTCGGCGAGACCCAAGGCGTTCGTTGCGCTACGGGAGGTGGACCCCACCATCCTCCAGGAGATGCGGTACTTCACCCCGCACAATTTCACGGGCGTACCGGTGGACGGCTACCGCCGGCCGACCTGCCTGCTGACGCGGGACGCGGCGCGGGCGCTGCATCGTGCCCAGCGCTCCTTCCTGAGGCGCGGGTTCTCCCTCAAGGTCTACGACTGCTACCGCCCGCAGCGCGCCGTGGACCAGTTCGTCCGGTGGGCCAAGGACCTCGGCGACCAGCGGATGAAGGCGGAGTTCTATCCGCGGGTGGACAAGACGAGGCTGTTCGACGACGGCTATATCGCCGCCAAGTCCGGTCACAGCAGGGGCAGCACCCTCGATGTGACGCTGGTGCGGCTGCCGGCCGTGCCCACCCGCCCGTATGTGCCCGGTGAGCCGCTGACGCCGTGCTATGGGCCGAAGGCCGACCGTTTCCCGGACAATTCCCTTGATATGGGGACCGGCTTCGACTGCTTCGACACCCTGGCGCACACCCTCGATCCGCGAATACACGGGAAGCAGCGCGCGAACCGGCTGCTGCTCAAGAAGGGGCTGGAGCGGGCCGGGTTCGTCAATCTCCCGGAGGAGTGGTGGCACTTCACCTTCCAGCCGGAGACGTTTCCGGACACCTATTTCGACTTCCCGGTGGAATGAGCTCGGCGGCCGCACGGCTTCCGCCGCCCCCGTAGACCTTGTCCGCCGTCGTCGGCCCGTACGACTCCATGAGCACCGGGGCGGACAGGGCCTCGGTGAGGGCCTCGGTCCAGGTGTGCGGGTCGCGGCCCGGTGACTGCGCGGCATCCGGACGGGCCGTCAACAGGACGTCGGTGAGCCGCTGTTGGCGGTCCAGGTCGCCGGGTGCGTCGGCGGCGGCCGGTATGCGGGACATCGGGCCGCCGTCGGCGGTGTGGTAGCCGCGGACGATGCCCAGGCCGGAGTGGCGGGACGGGGCGTCGAGGTGGGTGACGGCCAGCCCGTCCACTCCCCCGCAGACCTCCACCGCGTACCGGTGCGCGGGCGCGTCGAAGTGCCCCGCCCGGAAGGCGCCCTGCCAGCGCCCGTGCCCGTTGTGCGGTTCGGGGAGGGAGGCGGTGAGGGCGGGGTCCTCGGTGACGAGGGGGCCGGGGCCGTGCCGGGTGGTGTAGGTCCGTACGACGCCCAGGCGGAGCGCGGCGCCGTGCGGCCGGTCCGCCTCCGCCAGGAGGGTCTCCGCGCCCTCGAAGGTGGTGGTCGACCAGGTGGTGTACGGGTGGAAGCCGTACCACTCGTCGAGCAGGACGCCCTGGGCGCCTTCGAAGACGACGGGGCCGCGGCGCAGCAGCCGGGGCAGATACCGCTCGTCCACCAGCGTGACCTGTCCGGCGAAGGCGGCGAAGGCGTCCAGGCAGGCATCGACGGGCGGGGCGCCGAGCGGGCCGAGCTCATCGGTGAGCCGGTCGCGGAGCAGGGTGAGTTTGCGGCGCAGTTCCGTACGGGAGGCGGCGTCGCCCGCCGTCGGGGCGTCGGCGGGATGGGCCAGGGCGTAGGCGGCGGTTTCGCCGATGCCCATGCCGCAGGAGCCGTGCCGGGCGGTGCCGCGGGCGCGTTCGCGGGCCTGGTTGGCGGCGGCGTGGTACGGGGTGGTGAGCAGGGCGCGACGGTCGACGGTGAGCAGGGCGAGCGGGGCCGGGACGCCGAGCCCGGCCAGATGGCGGGCCTCGGCGGCGAGCGCCAGCGGGTCGACCAGCATCAGCCGGGAGAGATGGGTGGCGACCCCGCTGAAGGTGCCGGAGCCGAACTGGGCGAAGGTGTGATGGCGGCCGTCGGCGGTGACGACGTTGTGCGCGGCCTGGGCGCCGCCGTTGAAGCGGACCACCGCCGTGACCGGCTCCGCGCCCGGCGGGCGGGCGCAGAGCCGGTCGACGACGGTGCCCTTGCCGGCGTCGCCGTAGCCGAGATCGACCACGATGGTGTGCATGAACGGTCCTATGGGCGGTTGCGGTCCCGACAAGCGGCAGGCGCGTACGGTCACTTACAGGCGGATGGTGCCGCTCGCCCCGGGGACATCGTCGAGCAGGGGCGCGGAGGACCGGGCCACCGTGCCGCTCCCCTGGCCCAGGGTGGCCAGCGCCTTGCCGACGGCGGCGCCCGCGTCGGAGCCGATGTCCGCCAGGTCGTCCAGTCCGGAGGCGAGGTCGATGGCCTCCTCGCCGAGGCCGACGGTCAGCGCGATGGTCTCGCAGACGGCGCCGAGGTCGTCCAGTTCGATGACGTTCTGGCCGAGCAGCTTGCGCCAGGTGCCCAGGACGTCGGCGTTGCCGACGTGGGCGGCGCCGGCCGGGACGATGAAGTAGACGTCGAACGTGCGTTGGACCTCGGCCAGGATGGCGGCGGTCGGGATGTCCTCGCCGATCTCGTCGCCGAAGACCTCGCGTACCTCACGGGCCTTGACCTTGCCGTAGGGCATCTCGTCGCCGATCAGGAAGAGATAGCCGCGGCGGCCGCGGCGTTCGTGGCAGTCGATGCTGGTGTGGCGGGCCATGGCGTAGAGCGCGAGCTCGTAGGACTCGGTGAGCTGACCTCCTCCGCCGCCCTCCAGGAGGATGTTGCCGAGGTCGTCGTCCATGCGGTTGTCGGATTCGAACTGGCCGAGCTGGAGCGGGACCCGGTCGCAGGTGGCGTCGCCGACCGCGCCGAAGAGGATCTGCGGATGCTCGGTGTACCCCTTGCGCAGCAGCAGGCCGAACAGCTCGGGCAGTTTGGTCTGGAGGACGCGCGGGACGGTGCGCATGGATCCGGTCACGTCGAAGACGACGGAGAGGGCCAGGGAGGTGGGGTGTTCGTCGGAGTCGCGGCTCTCGCGGACGGTGAGGCCCTTGGGGTCGAGCGAGGGGTGCGCGGCCCAGGTGTGGCGCGGTGCCGAGGCGGTGAGGCGGTCGCTGTAGTCGAAGGCGCTGGTGCCGGAGGCGGCGCGGTAGTCTTCCGCGGCGCCGTAGACGGTGGTGGACCAGTTTCCGCTGCCCATGGTGATTCCCCCGGTTGGTGAGTGTGGATGGCAGGTAGGTGTGCTGAGTGCCGGCGGGTTACGGCCCCGGGGCCGCTGCCGGCATGGTGAACGGGCGGAAGGTGCGCGGCCCGTAGAGGCGGTCGAGGAGTTCGTCGAGCTCGGCCAGCAGCCGCCAGGCGTCGTGCGGGCGGCGGGCCTCGGCGGGGAGGGTGCAGCCGCGCAGGAAGGCGCGCATCGACGGTGGGGTGCGGTCGCCCATCAGGGCGGCCAGGGTGCGGGACGCCAGATGGATGTCGGTGGCCTCGGTCGCCGGGCGGCGGCCGGTGACCTCGGGCGGATAGCTGTCGCGGTGGCGTTCGACGAGCGCGGGGACGCGGTCGCCGAGGGCGGTGCTGTAGCACCAGTCGACGAGGACGAGGCCGTGCCGTTCGGGGTGGATGAGGACGTGGTCGGGCAGGACGGCGCCGTGCACCAGGCCGGTGCGGTGCGCCCAGCCGAGGGCGACCAGCAGGCGGCGCCACATCCAGGCGGCGTCGCGCGGGTCGAGCCCGTCGGTGTGGGCGGCCCGCACCTCCGCGAGGCTGTACCAACCCTCCATCCTGGCAAGGCAGTTGACGCGACGCTCGACACCGCTGTCCGGGTCGCGATGACGGAAGGATTCCATGAGGCGGGGCGCATAGACGCGGTGGCGTGCCGCCCCGCGCCGGGCCAGTCGGTTCAGGGCCCGCGCCTCACGTTCCATCAGGTCGTTGTCGGTGACCGCCCGCGGGATCTTCAGCAGGGCGCGGTGCCGGGTGCCGTCGTGGTCGTACGACGCCGCGCGGAGGACGGCGAGGTCGCCGGAGGACACGACCGGCCCGAGGGTGTAGGTGCGGTGGCGGGTGGTGAGTGTGGTGGCCGTGCGGCGCCGCCAGAGGGTTTCGAGTCGGGCGAACTCGGCCTCGGCACCGGCGCGTTCGGGCTCAGGGACGGTGTCCGGGTGCAGCAGGCGGGCGAGTCGGCGGTGCAGACGGACGGCCGCGGCGTCGTCGGCGGGGAAGAGGTCGGCGGGCGTACGGGCGGCGGCGAGGGCGGCACGGGCGGCCGGACGGGTGCCGGGAGCAGCGGCAACCGGTCGCTCCCCGGCCTGCCGGTCCCCCTCCCCCGGTATCCCACCCCTCGGTATCCCGCTCATCGGACGCTGTCCTCGCGGTCGGGCCGCAGCAGCGCCGGGTGCAGGAGCCGGGCGTCGCCCGCGCGGTAGAGGCGGGCACGGGGGCCGCCGCGGGCTCCCCCGCGGGCGGCGGTCGACCCGGTGGACTCGACGAACCCGGGGACCGAGAGCACCTTGCGGTGGAAGTTCCCGGCGTGCAGCGGGCTGCCCCAGATCGCCTCGTAGACGCCGCGCAGTTCGACGATGGTGAATTCCTCGCCGAGGAACGCCGTTGCCAGCGGGGTGTATTCGAGTTTGGCGCGGGCCCGGTCGAGGCCGTCGGCGACGATCCGCGCATGGTCGAAGGCGAGCGGGAGGGCCCCGCTGCCGGGCGCCGGGTGCGGGTCGTCGGGCCGGGGCACGGAATCACCCCCGTCGATCCCGTGCCCCGGACCCTGCTCTGGGGGACGCGGGCCGGCCGCGTCCGGTTCGGCGGGATCGGGAGTATCGCCCACAGCGAAGCCCCGTTCGACGCCCTGTGCGAAGCCCCCCGCCGGACCCGTGTCCCGCTCCCCGCCCCCGAGCCGCAGCCCGTCGACCGGGATCCAGGCCGCCGCCGAGGCATCGCTGCCGCCCCGCGCCTCGGGGAGGTCGGGCGCGAAGGCCAGGTAGGCGACGGTGACGACGGGCATCCGCGGATCGCGGCCGGGATCGCCGTACGAGCCCAGCTGCTCCAGGTGCACCCGCCCCAGCTGGGTGGCGTCCAGCCCGGTCTCCTCGGCCAGTTCGCGGGCCGCCGCCGCATCGAGCGACTCCCGCCCGGCCCGGACGAAGCCGCCGGGCAGCGCCCAGGCGCCCTGGAACGGCCGACCGCCACGCTCCACGAGCAGGATGTGCAGCCGTCCCTGACGCAGCGTCAGCACGACGATGTCCACGGTCACGGCGATGGCCGGGAAGTCACGCGGGTCGTACGCCGCCAGGAAGGCGGCGTCGCCGCCGTCACCTCTCCCCCGCTGCGCGCCCATGACCGCCTCGCTCTCCCATGTTGTTCTCACTTCGAGTCTTTCTCGAAGTGAGAACAATGTACCACCCGTCCGCTGCGCTTTGCCTGGGCCGACGTTTTGGCTTTCTCACCGTTGCGCCTGCGGCGGGCGGGGGTTGTTTGTCGGCCGCGGTGCCGCCCCTGCGGACTTCGTCCTCCGGCGCGGCCCCTCCCGACGGTGGGGGGGTGAAAGGCCGGTGGTCCACCCCCACCGTCTTTCTCCACCCCCAACGGGGAGGTACCGGACCGTAGCGGCGAAGCCGTGTAGGGCCGGTGCCGCTGCCGAACAGCCCCGCGCCAGCGGCAACGCCCGCCGCAGGCGCAACGGCGAGAACACACCGCGGCGCCGCAGACAAAAACGTGGGGCCCAGGCAAAGCGCAGCGGACGGGCAGACAAAAACGTGCGGCCCATGAACAGTCGGTGAACCAGGCGCCGTTGGGCCCCGAGGGCGGCATGCTGGCGCCGTGCCTGCCTGGACGGACCAGCTTCGCTTCGCTTTTCAACCCGTCGTGAACCTCGCGACCGGCTCAGTCGCCGCACTGGAGATACTCGCCCGCCCCGAGGACGGCGAGATGGATGTCCTGGGCTCCGCGCACCGCTGCCCCGATCTGGACGCCGAGCTGGCGGCGCTGGCCGTACGGGCCGCGGCGCGCCAGGAGACGATGCTGCCCCTGCATGTGAACGTCTTCGCCGCGACGGTCGCCGAACTGCCGTCGCTGACGTCCCTGGGCAAGGCCGTACGGGACGTGGGGCGTCGGCCCTGGGAGATCACGCTGGACGTCGGGGGGCCGTTCACCCATGTCCCGCACCGCTCGCTCCTGGAGGCGGTGCGGGGTCTGCGCGACGAGGGCTACCGGATCTGCGCGGACGGGGTCGGGGACGGCGATCTGCCGCTGCGGCTGCTCGGCGAGCTCGTGCCGGACCTCGTCAAACTCGACCGGTCGCTGTGCACCGGGCTCGCCGACGACCGGGGGCGGCGGGCCGCGGTGACCGCGATGCGGCAGCTGTGCGAGCAGACGGGCGGGCTGCTGGCGATCGAGGGCGTGGAGACCGAGCGGCAGTATGCGGCGGCGCGGGAGGCGGGGGTGCAGTTGGCGCAGGGCCATCTCTTCGCGCCGCCCGCCCGGCGCGCGTCCGCCGAGGTGTATCTGCCGCCCGAACGCCCGCCGGCGACGCGCGGCCCGGTGCCCGGGGGCCTGCCGTCGGGGCCGCCCGTCACCCAGTTCCTCCAGCCCGCCGCGCTGCTGCCGATGTCCGCTTCCGCGGACGCGGTGCGCAGCCATCTCACCGGGTTTCCGGCGGTGTCGGGAGTGCTGCTGGTGGATACCGACGGGGTGCCGGTGCGGGCGATCGACCGCGACCGGTTCCTGCTGTCGCTCTCCGGGCGCTACGGACATGCGCTGTACGCCGACCGTCCGGCGCTACGGCTGGCGGACCGGCCGCGGACGGTGGGGGCCGGCGCCACCGCCTGGGAGGTGCTGGATGTGATCGCCGACGGGGAGCGCGACCGGACGGGCGACGATGTGGCGGTGGTCGACGAGCGGGGCCGGTGCATGGGGGTGGTGCATCTCGCCGACATCCTGCGGGCGCTGGCCGAGAGCCGGGTGGAGGAGGCGGCGCGGCTCAATCCGCTGACCCGGCTGCCCGGTTCGGATGCGGTCAACGGCGAGGTGGACCGGCGGATCGCCGAGGGCCGGGCGTTCGCGCTGAGCTGGCTGGACGTGGACGGTTTCAAGCAGGTCAACGACGGCGCCGGGTTTGCCGCGGGCGATGAGCTGATCCGCTCGGTGGGGCGGGCGCTGGCGGAGGTGGCGGCGCGCGAGCCGACCGCCCGGGTGGGGCACATCGGCGGCGACGACTTCCTGGTGCTGGCCGGTTCCGAGGGTCCGGGGCCGTTCGCCGAGGCGGTGCTGGACGTGCCGTGGTCGGCGGGCGGGCGGCCGGTGACGCTGTCGCTGGCGACGGTGGACTGCCCGCCGGGCAGCGTCCGTGACCACGGCGAGGCGGCGGCCGCGCTCGCGCCGTTGAAGAAGGCCGCCAAGGCGCTGCCCGGGGCGAGCTGGGTGGTCGGCCGGCCGGGCTCGCAGCGTACGGAGGTCCGGCGCGGGGCCGTGGGACGGGTGCGGGGACCGGTCGCCCCCTGCGGCCCGACCAGCGCGGGCACGGCCGGGACGGAGGGCGTACGGAGCCGTCTGTAACACCGTTACAGCGCGCCGCCCGGCCCGCCCCCGGGCCCCTCCGCGTACCCGGCTGACCGCCCAATTCCCGCTCCTGTGGGCGGCCTTGACGCCCCTTCACCCGGGGTGAACACTTCCCGTGCCTGCACGGAGGACCGGACCGGGGGTCGCCCCGGGCGAGGGCCAAGGAGCCGCCATGTATTCCAATGGGGACATCTTCGTCGGTGAAGTGATCGGCACGGCGATCCTGATCCTGTTCGGTGCGGGGGTGTGTGCCGCCGTCACCCTGCACTACTCGAAAGCGAGATCCGCCGGCTGGGTGGTGATCGCGTTCGGCTGGGGTCTGGGCGTACTGGCGGGGGCCTATACCGCCGCACCGCTGTCCGGCGGACATCTCAACCCCGCGGTCACGGTCGGCTCGGCGGTCGCCGGCGGCACGGCGTGGTCGAAGGTGCCGCTGTACGTCCTGGCGCAGATGGTCGGCGCGCTGCTCGGAGCCGTACTGGCCTGGGCGCTGTACTACGCGCAGTTCGCCGCCAACTCCGAGCGGGACAAGGCCCAGCCGACGGTGGGGATCTTCGCCACGGGCCCGGAGATCCGCAATCCGGCCGCCAACCTGGTGTCCGAGATCATCGCCACCGTCGGCCTGGTGCTGCCGCTGCTGTTCTTCGGCCAGAACAAGGGCATCGGCGTCGGCCAGATACCCGGCGCCCGGGCCGGTGTCTACGGCTCCGGGATCAATGTGCTGCTGGTCGCGCTGCTGGTCGTCGGCATCGGGCTCTCGCTCGGCGGTCCCACCGGCTATGCCATCAACCCCGCCCGCGACCTGGGCCCGCGGATCGCGCACGCGTTGCTGCCGATCCCCAACAAGGGCTCGTCCGACTGGAGTTACGCCTGGATCCCGGTGGCCGGTCCGCTGATCGGCGCGGTGCTCTCGGGCCTTGTGTACCACGCCGCGTTCTGACCCACGGCCCTGCCCACACCCAGACCAGGACCCCAGGAGGCGTGACGGTATGACGGCACACAGCGAGAAGAGCGAGAAGTACGTCGCCGCGATCGACCAGGGCACCACATCGAGCCGCTGCATCATCTTCAACCACGACGGGGCGATCGTCGCCGTCGACCAGCGCGAACACCGGCAGATCTTTCCGCAGCCGGGCTGGGTGGAGCACGACGCCACCGAGATCTGGAACAAGGTGCAGGCCGTGGTCGCGGGCGCGCTGACCAAGGCGGGGCTACGCGCGGACCAGCTGAGCGCGCTGGGCATCACCAACCAGCGCGAGACCACGGTCCTGTGGGACCGGACCACCGGCCGGCCGGTGCACCACGCCCTCGTCTGGCAGGACACCCGTACCGCCGCCCTGTGCACCGAGCTGGGCGGCACGGACGGCCAGGACCGCTTCCGGGAGGCCACCGGACTGCCGCTGGCCAGCTACTTCTCCGGGCCCAAGGCGGCCTGGCTGCTGGACGCGATACCGGGGCTGCGCGGGCGCGCCGAACGCGGTGAGATCGCGTTCGGCACCATCGACTCCTGGCTGATCTGGAACCTCACCGGCGGCGTCGACGGCGGGGTGCACGTCACGGACGTCACCAACGCCGGCCGCACCATGCTGATGAACCTGAGCACCCTCCAGTGGGACCCGGCGATCCTGTCGGCCATGGGGATCCCGGAGGCGATGCTGCCGCAGATCCGGTCGTCGGCCGAGGTGTACGGGACGGCCGTGGGACAGCTGCACGGCGTGCCGGTGGCGTCCGCGCTGGGCGACCAGCAGGCGGCGGTGTTCGGGCAGACCTGTTACGGCGTCGGCGAGGCCAAGAACACCTACGGCACCGGCTCGTTCCTGCTGCTCAACACCGGTGGTCGCCCGGTGGCGTCGAAGAACGGGCTGCTGACGACGATGGGCTATCAGCTCGGCGGCGAGGCGCCGGTCTACTGCCTGGAGGGCTCCATCGCGATCACCGGCGCGCTGGTGCAGTGGCTGCGCGACCAGCTCGGCATCATCGCGTCGGCGGCCGAGATCGAACCGCTGGCGGCGAGCGTCCCGGACAACGGCGGCGCCTATGTCGTCCCGGCGTTCTCGGGCCTGTTCGCGCCGTACTGGCGCTCCGACGCCCGCGGGGTGATCACCGGGCTCACCGGTTTCGTCACCAAGGCGCATCTGGCGCGCGCCGTTCTGGAGGCGACCAGCTGGCAGACCCGCGAGGTCGTGGACGCCATGTACCAGGACTCGGGCGTACGGATCACCCGGCTCAAAGTGGACGGCGGAATGACCGCCAACGGCCTGCTGATGCAGCATCAGGCGGACGTCCTGGACGTGCCGGTGATCCGCCCGGTGGTCTCGGAGACGACGTGTCTGGGCGCGGCGTACGCGGCGGGGCTGGCGACCGGCGTATGGCAGGACCTGGACGAGCTGACGGCCCACTGGAAACAGGACGCCGAGTGGTCCCCGCGGATGGACGGGCAGACCCGGGAGCGGGAGTACGGCAACTGGCGCAAGGCCGTGGAGCGCAGCTTCGGGTGGCTGCCCGACGGTACGCAGTCGTAGACAGCTCGGGGCAGACGTGCGGCCCGCACCCCGGACGGCGGGGTACGGGCCGCACTTCCGCGCCCTGTCAGGGAAGCGCGGGCTCCCGGCTCCGGGGGCCTAGCCGCATGGCGTGCTCGACGACGGAGATCAGCACATCCCGCGCCGATCCCTTCTGCCGTGCGTCGCACAGCACCACCGGGACCTCGGTGTCCAGGTCCAGGGCGTCGCGGACGGCCTCGACGGGGTAGCGCTCGGCGCCGTCGAAGCAGTTGACGGCGACCGTGAAGGGCAGCGAGCGCCGCTCGAAGTAGTCGATGGCGCCGAAGCAGTCCGTCAGGCGGCGGGTGTCGGCCAGCACCACCGCGCCCAGGGCGCCGCGTGCCAGCTCGTCCCACAGGAACCAGAACCGGTCCTGGCCGGGGGTGCCGAAGAGGTAGAGGACCAGTTCCTCGTTGAGGGTGATCCGGCCGAAGTCCATGGCGACCGTGGTGGTGGTCTTGCTCTCCACCCCCGCCAGGTCGTCGATGGGCCGACCCGCCTCGGTCAGCCGCTCCTCGGTGCGCAGCGGTTTGATCTCGCTGACGGCGCCCACCAGGGTGGTCTTGCCGACGCCGAAGCCGCCCGCGACCAGGATCTTGAGCGTCATCGGGTCGACGGCCGCGGACCGGCAGTGGCGCTCAGCACGCCCGAAGGCCATGGAATTCGTCTCCTGAATTGCCGTGTGTGCGGGCCGGAACCGGTGCATGTCCGGCCTGCCCGGAAGCGGTACGGCACACCGGTGGCGGCCGCAGGGGAACGGTACAACGTAGGCCGCGTGGCGCCCACTTGAGATGCGTCACCTTCCGGACAGGGTGTCAGCCGCGGGCCGCCGACCGGGAGTCAGCGCGGGGCGAGCGCCGCGGGCCGGTCGAGCATGCCCAGGAAACGGACGAAGCTGGACTCCACGAAGGCGCACAGCTCGTCACGGCCGTCGTCCCCGGACTTTTCACCGCCGCCCGCCTCCCCCGTCGGCCAGCTGATGACGGCCTCCTCGGCGAAGGCCATCCAGGCCCGGGTGGCCGGTTCCAGTCGGGGCGCGTCCGGCATGCCCAGCCGCCGCCGGCCCTCGCGCACCCGGCGGGCGAGCGTTTCGCGGGTCTCGTCCAGGATGTCGGTCACCGCGGGATGGCTGCCCGCGGCGCCCCGGACCAGGGCCAGATAGACCTGACGGTGCGTCATGACGTAGCTGACGAAGCCGGCGATGAACGCCCGTATCCAGGGGACGGGTGCCAGCGCGGGGTCCGGTGCGGTGGCGGCCGTGAAGCGGTCGCACTCCGCGCGGACGACGGCGCGGAAGAAGTCGCGTTTGGAGTCGAAGTAGTGGAAGAGCAGTCCGCGGGAGATACCGGCCCGGCGGGCGACCTCGTCGGTGGACAGCTCGTCCAGGGAGCGCTCGGCGAGCATCTCCAGACCGATGCCGACCAGCTGTTCCCTGCGCTGCTCGGGGGTGAGACGGGTGATCCGCTTGCCGGACATGCCCGCAGTGTACGGGGACCGGCCGGGCCTGAACGGTCGCGGTGCGGCCCGGCCCGGCCGCCCGTCAGGCGTACGTCTCCAGGTGATCGAGGATCTTCGGCGTGACCAGACCGGGGACCTCTTCGGGCAGCCAGTGGCTGGCGCCCGCCAGCTCCTCGAAGGTGTACGGGCCGTCCACCCACTCGCCGGTGGATTCGGCCGCGACGCGCCCCAGGGCGACGTCCTCGCTGCCCCACAGGAAGAGGGTGGGCACGGCGATCCGGCCCGCGGGGACGGAGATCACCGAGGCGGGCGCCCGGTACCAGTTGAGGGTGGCGGTCAGCGCGCCCGGCTCGGCGAGCCGGCGGACGTTGTCCTCGACGAGGTGTGCCGGGACCTTGCCCCCGTACGCGGCGCGCAGCCGGGCGGCGTCGTCGGCCAGCAGGGCCGCCTCCGCGGCGTGGTCGTCGCTGCGGAAGAAGCGGACGTAGTCGAGGCGGTGGTGCTGTTCGGGGTCGTCGGCGGCGGCGCGGTTGAGGGCCTCGGGGTGCGGGGTGGCCAGGACGGACAGCGACCTGAGCCGCTCGGGGTGGGCGCCGGCCAGCGCCCAGGCGACCATGCCGCCCCAGTCGTGCGAGACGAGGTGGAAGCGGTCCGCGCCCTGGGAGTCGGCGAAGGCGAGGGCGTCGGCGACGAGTTCGGGCACGGCGTAGTCGGCGATCCCCGAGGGGCGGGCGCCCGGGGAGTAGCCGCGCTGGTCGACGGCGACGGCGCGGTAGCCGGCCGCGCCCAGGGCGGGCAGCACCGCGCTCCAGGAGTCGGCGAACTCGGGCCAGCCGTGCAGCAGCAGGACGAGATCGCCGTCGGCCGGTCCGGCCGCCAGGGCGTCGTAGGTGTGCGGGCCGACCCGGAGCTCCAGGCGTTCGAAGGGGGCCGGTGTCGTTTCCGTGTCCATGACGGCGCTCTCCTTGTGCTGCGGTCGGCGCTCGTGGCGTGATCGGCGCAGCGCTCGTACTGACAGGTGATCAACAGATACCGTAGACCCGTGTTGAGCATTGCTCAACGAGCCCGCCCCGTGACCCCCGCCTCACAGCGCCCGCAGTCCGTCGATCACCTCGCGCAGCACCCGCTCGTCCGGCAGTTCGGCGGGCGGGACGGGGCGGCTGACGTGCACCAGCTCCGCGTCCAGCAGATCGCCGATGAGGACCCGCACCACGCCCACCGGAAGGTCGAGTCCGGCCGCCAGCTCGGCGACCGAGAGCGGCGCCCGGCGGCACAGCTCCACGATCTCGACATGCTCGGGGGACAGCAGCTGGTCGGCCACCGCCTGCTCGGCGCGGCTCTCGGCGATCACCTGCGCGATCAGATCCAGCCGCCCCTCGGCGGTCGTACGGGTGCGCCCACGGGTCATCGCGTACGGGCGGACGACCGGACCCGCTTCGTCGTCGAACCAACGGGCCGCGCCCCGCTCCGGTACGGCACGGCCCTCCTGATCACTCATGCCGAGACCTCGCTACGCTCGGCCCCGCATGCGCGAGGCGCGCACCTGCCTCTGATGAGCTCGCTGCGCTCGCTCATGGCGTCACCGTCGTTGTCCGTCGTGTTCCGTTGCCTTCCGTCGTCGCCGTCCCGCTCAGCGCGCCGGACCCGACCGGCGCGCGGTGCCCAGATGCGTACCGACGCGCTTGACCAGCAGCGTCATCTCGTAGGCGATCAGCCCCACGTCGGAGTCGGCATCGGCCAGGACGGCCAGGCAGCTGCCGTCGCCGGCCGCGCTGACGAACAGGAACGCATCGTCCAGCTCGACCAGCGTCTGGCGCACCCGGCCCGCGTCGAAATGCCGGCCCACGCCCTTGGCCAGGCTGTGGAAGCCGGAGGCGACCGCGGCCAGATGTTCGCCGTCCTCGCGGGTGAGGTCCTTGGAGGCCCCCGTGGCCAGCCCGTCGCTGGAGAGGATCAATGCCTTGCGGATCGAGCCGACCCGCTCGACCAACTCGTCCAGGAGCCAGTTCAGTTCGCCGGCGCCGTTCCCCGCGCCCCCCAACGCCGACGCGATGGACGCTGCTGCCTTCGATACGGTCATGGACCGTCCCCTCCCGTTGTGTTTCCTGCTGCTGTGCCGCCACCGTCGTCGCCGTCCCGCGCTGCGGGGTCGCGGCCGGTCCGGGTGCGGTGGGCGTTCTCGTCGCCGGCCGGGGCGCCGGCTCCCGGCCGGTCCGCGGGTGCGGCATCGGCCGTGAGGTCCTCGGCGTCGCGGCGGCCGCGCTGCCAGCCGCGCTGGAGCGAGGCCATCCGGGCCCGTACGGCCTCGGCGTCGCGGTCGTCGTCGGGCTCCTCGGCCGGGTGCGGCGCGTCCTGCGGCTCGGGGGCCTGCTTGAGCTGCGGGGCGAGGCTGGCCTGGCGTACCCGGCGGGGCAGCCCGCCCGGCGCCGGCCTGGCGGGGGCGTCGGGCGCGCCGGGGGTGTCCCCCGCGGTCGCCTCCCCGTCGGGTCCGGGACGCTTCTCACCGCCGCGCGCCTCGCTCCCGCGGGTCCGGCTCTGGTGGGTCTCGCCCCCGCGGGTGTCGTCGGCGTGCGCGTCGTCCCCGTGCGTGTCGCCTCCGTGCGCCGACGCGCCGTCCACCGTCCGGCCGTGGTCGGAGACCAGTACCGGCGGCTTGCGGCGGCGGGGCAGCGGGGTGAGGCCGCCGGGGGCCTGGTCGCGGGTCTGCTGGTGCTGTTCGCCGTCCGGGACCGCCGCGATACCGGGCGGGGCGGCCGGGGAGGCGGTCGGCCCGGTCGGCCGGGCGGCCGGGCCGCGGCGGTCGCGATCGTGCTCGCGGTCCCTTCCCCCGTCGCGCTCCCGCCCGCGTTCCCGCCCCCGGAAGACGCTGTCCGGGTCGTCGTCCAGGGGGCCGAGCTCGTCCAGGCCGAGCGGCGCCTCCAGTTCGACCGGGCCGTCGACGACCCGCGGGGTACGGCCCTTCGGGAGCGCCTTCGCGCCCTGGGAGAGCGCGGCCAACTTGCCCGCGGCGTGCTCCAGTTCGTTGCCGCCGCCGTCCGCCGGGCCCAGGGCTCCGGTGTCCTCGCGGCCGCCCTCGGAGGCCTCGGTCAGGATCGCGCCGGGGATGAAGACCACCGCGGTGGTGCCGCCGTACGGCGAGGTCTGGAGGCCGACCCGCACCCCGTGGCGCCGGGCGAGCCGGCTGACCACGAAGAGCCCGAGCCGGTCGGTGTCGGACAGCTCGAACTCGGCGGTCTCGGCGAGCCGGAGATTGCAGTCCAGCAGGACGTCGGGGGCCATGCCCAGGCCGCGGTCGTGGATTTCGAGGGTGAAGCCGTTGGAGACCCGGTCGCCCAGGACCTGGACGGCGGTGTGCGGCGGGGAGAAGACGGTGGCGTTCTCCAGGAGTTCGGCGATCAGGTGGGTGAGGTCGGAGACGGCGGGGCCGTCAACCGCGAGCCGCGGCAGGCGGCGTACCTCGATCCGCTCATAGTCCTCGACCTCGGCGACCGCCGCGCGGACCACGTCCATCAGCTGGATGGGTTTGCGCCACTGCCGGGCGGGGGCGGCGCCGGAGAGGATGACCAGGCCCTCGGCGTGCCGCCGCATGCGGGTGGTGAGGTGGTCGAGGCGGAAGAGGTCGGCGAGTTCGTCGGTGTCCTCGGTGCGCCGCTCCATGGCGTCCAGCAGAGTCAGCTGGCGGTGCAGCAGGACCTGGCTGCGGCGGGCGAGATTGACGAACACCTCGGAGACGCCGCGGCGCATATCGGCCTGTTTGACGGCCGCTTCGACGGCGGCCCGCTGGAGGGTGTTGAGCGCCTGGCCGACCTGGCCCGTCTCGTCCGGGCCGAATTCCAGCCGAGGTGCCTCGGTCTCCACATCGACCTGTTCCCCGGCCGCCAGCCGGCGCATCACGCTCGGCAGCCGCACCCCGGAGACCTCGTGCGCGGCCTTGCGCAGCCGGGTGAGGTCCTTGACGTGCCGGCTGCCGATGCGCAGCGAGACGATGACGGAGACCAGCAGCGCGACGAAGCCGAGGACACCGGCGACGGCGGCCTTGAGGACGACCCGGGTCGCATACGGCTCGACCCGCCGCTGGTAGCGGTCGCCGGCGTCCTTGCCCATCCGGGTGAGGTCGTCGAGCACCTTGTCCGCGGCGGCGTTCCAGCGTTCGGCGTTGACGGCCTGCGGGGCCCGCCGGGCGCCCGCCGCGAGGGCCGCTTCCTCGTACGAGGTCACCTCGCGGGCCCGGGCCGAGCGCCAGTAGTCCTCGTAGATCCCGCGGTCCCTGAAGGGCAGGAGGGTGAGGTTGGTGCCGTAGAGGATGCGGCGTTCGGCGATGCGGTCGGCGAACATCCGCAGATCGTGCCGGGTCATGCTGCCGGAGGAGAGCGCCGCGGACATCAGCGCGTCCTCCCGGGAGAACGCCTCGCGGGCGCGGGTGATCTGCACCAGCGCGCGGGCCTGTTCGTCCAGCTCCACGCTGTCCAGGGAGTTGAGGGAGGCGAGGAAGTCATAGGTGGGGTCGACCATGGAGTCGTACGCCTCCAGGGCCTCGTCGCTGCTGACGGTGTTGTCCTCGACCTGTTTGCGCAGGTCGGACAGGCCCGCCAGGCTCTTGACGACGGACTGCGCCCGGCCGGCGACCGCACCGTGGATTTCGTCGAGGACCTCGGGGTCGTGGGCATTGCCCTTGAGGCGGACGACGGCCCGGTCGGTGGCCCGCTCCTCCTGCCGCAGGCGGGGCAGGGCGTCGGCGCCGCGCCGGTCCGCCAGATACAGCAGACTCTGGCGGCGCTCGCGCTGGAGGGCCTGGACGACGCCCTCGGCCGGATAACCGACCCGCTGCATGACGTTGGCGACTTCGAGCAGCTGGTTGGCCTCGCGTCCGGTGAGATACGTCGCGAACGTCCACATGGCCGTCAGGGACACCAGCGGTACGAGCAGCAACGCCACGATCTTCCGGCGGATGGACTTCCCGCGAAAGCGCATGGCCTCCCCTACGTCAACCCCGGCGCGCGGGGGCGGTGTTCCGTCAACAAACGGCGTGAGCCTACTACTGACGAGTGACCAATCCGAAGGCCTGTCCGGGCGTTGGGGCGACGGGGCACGGCCGGGTCGTCGCGAGCGGTCCGCCGATCTGCCGCCAACCGGCCCGTGACCAGGGGTCTTCGCCACCGCACGGGCAGTGACCGGCGATCCGGGCGGATGGCCGGATTTCCCCTACCCCCGGGAACGGCTCGCCGGGACGGTGCGTGACGATATACGGGGACGGGGTGCGACCCTGGCGGCATGTACCCGGCGAAACCCGGGCAGCCACCGAAGAGTCGGACAGGCGGGGAGAGTACGGGGAGTGTGACGCTTTCATGGACACCGGCAGACACCCGTTGTGGGCGGAGGAGCCCCGGCCCCGGCGCCGGATGCCCGATCCGATGCGCACGGCCGCGGTGCGCGCCGTCATCATCGTCGCGATCACGCTGATTCAGGCCATGGTGGCGTTCCTGTGCACACTGGCGGGTTCCTGGCTTGCGTTCCCGGCGGTGCTCGGCACGGTCGCCAGCACCGTGGTAGCGACCTGGGGGGTGCTGGATGTGTGGGTGACCCGCCAGGTGTGGGAGCAGCGCCACGGGGTGCAGTCACAGCCGAGCAGTACGGCACGGGAGCTGCGCCGCGAGCGGCGGCGGGCGCGCCGGGCGGCGGCGCGGGAACCGCGGGAGGATTCCGCACGGATCGACCGCGCCGCCGCCTGAGCAGCGGGTTTCAGGCCAGCGCGTCCTCCCGTACGGCGGGCCGCACATGGATCATTCCGTCCACGACGCCGACCTCGTGGGTGCGCACGGGCCGGCGGGCGGGCGGACAGGTCGGCGCTCCGGTGCGCAGGTCGAACAGCGCCGCATGCAGCGGGCATTCGACGAAGCAGCCCTCGGCCCAGCCCTCGGAGAGCGAGGCGTCCTGGTGGCTGCAGGTGTCGTCGACGGCGTAGAGGCCGCTCTCGGTGTGGAAGACGGCGATGGCAGGTGTGGTGTCGTCGATCTCGATCCGTACGGACTCACCCTCGGGCAGGTCCTCGATGCGGCAGACGGGAATCATCTGGCCCCCCTCGCGCTGATCGGTATCATGGCGTTGTGAATGACGCATCGCTGAGCGCGATGCGCAACAGAATCCAAGGCGGGGAGCGGGCCGTCAAGGGCCTTTCGGACATCCGGCCGGCGGCCCCGGCAGGCGCCCCGCGGTGACCGGCGGGCGGGACGCGCAGATCCATGGCGAACAGGGCAGGGACGAGCGGGACGGCGGGCGAGAGCCCCGAGGAGAGGCGCGGCGCGGCGGGGTCGGTCCAGTCCGTGGACCGGGCGGTGAGCGTGCTGGAGACGCTGGCCCGGCTGGGCGAGGCCGGGGTGACGGAGATGTCCGAGGAGCTGGGCGTCCACAAGTCGACCGCGTTCCGGATCCTGGGGGTGCTGGAGAGCCGCGGGCTGGTGGGGCAGGAGAAGGAGCGCGGGAAGTACTTCCTGGGCGCCGGGGTGCTGCGGCTGGCGGGCGCGGCGGCGATCCGGCTGGACATCTCGCAGGAGGGGCAGCCGGTGTGCCGGGCGCTGGCCCAGGACACGGGCGAGACCGCCAATATCGCGGTGCTGGACGGCGATGCCGCGGTCAACATCATGCAGGCGCGCGGCGCCGCCGCGGTGACCGCCTACAACTGGCTGGGCCGCCGTACCCCGTTGCACGCCACCGCCAGCGGCAAGGTGCTGCTGGCCCATCTGCCGCGGGACCGCCGCGAGGCGCTGATCGGCCGCAAGCCCGCCCGGTTCACCGCGCACACCCTGACCACCGCGGCCGGGCTGCGGGCGCAGCTGACGGCCGCGTTCGAGGACGGATTCGCCTGCTCCGTGGAGGAGTTGGAGGTCGGGCTGAACGCGGTGGCGGCGCCGGTACGGGCGCACGACGGCGGGGTGATCGGGGCGATCGGCGTCTCGGGGCCGGCGTACCGCATGGAGCGCGCCCGGCTGCCGGAGCTGGCGGAGCGGTCCGCGCGGGCGGCGGCCGAACTCTCCCGACGGATGGGGTACGCGGATTGAGCGGCGCGGCCCGGCCGGGCCGCGCCCCGAAGCCGTGCGGGCAGCGGCGAACCGCCCCTTGACGGATCCCTGACGGACTTCCAGCATGTCTCTCATGGCGCAACCCAGCGCGCCATGGGCAACTTTGGAGCCACGCCGTGCCGCGCCGACACTGTGCCGTCCGGCGCCGCGTGAGGAGTGCACCATGCCGCAGGAAGTCCGCGCCGCCGTCGCCGTCGCCAAGGGCGCGCCCACCGAGATCCGCACCGTCCTGGTACCGGACCCGGGTCCGGGGGAGGCGCTGGTCGCCGTCCAGGCCTGCGGCGTGTGCCACACCGATCTGCACTACCGCGAGGGCGCGATCGGCGACGACTTCCCCTATCTGCTCGGGCATGAGGCCGCGGGCGTGGTGGAGGCCGTCGGCCCCGGCGTGACCGATCCCGCCCCCGGTGACTATGTCGTGCTCGCCTGGCGGGCGCCCTGCGGCTTGTGCCGGTCCTGCCGCCGCGGCCGGCCCTGGTACTGCTTCGACTCCCGCAATGCCGCCCAGGCGATGACCCTCCCGGACGGCACCGCACTCACCGCGGCCCTGGGCATCGGCGCCTTCGCCGAGAAGACGCTGGTCGCGGCCGGGCAGGCGGTGAAGGTCGACCCCGCGGCGCGGCCCGAGGCGGCCGGACTCATCGGCTGCGGGGTGATGGCCGGCTACGGCGCCGCTGTGCACACCGGGGCCGTCGGCAGCGGGGACACCGTCGCCGTCATCGGCTGCGGCGGCGTCGGCAACGCCGCCATCGCGGGGGCCTCGCGGGCGGGCGCGCGCCGGGTCATCGCCATCGACGTCGACGACGGCAGACTGGACGCCGCCGAGCGGTTCGGCGCCACCGACACCGTCAACTCCCGTGGTACGGACCCCATCGAGGCGGTCCGCAGTCTGACCGGCGGCCATGGCGCCGATGTCGTCATCGATGCCGTGGGCCGCCCGGAGACCTACCGGCAGGGCTTCTACCTGCGCGATCTCGCCGGAACCCTCGTCCAGGTCGGGGTGCCCGACCCCGCGACCACGATCGAGCTGCCGCTGATCGACCTCTTCTCGCGCGGCGGCGCCCTGAAGTCCTCCTGGTACGGCGACTGCCTGCCCAGCCGGGACTTCCCGGTCCTGATCGACCTCTATCTGAGCGGCAAACTCGACCTGGACCGTTTCGTGACCGCCACCATGGGCCTCGACGACCTGGAGCGGGCCTTCGCCGCGATGCGGCGCGGCGAAGGACTGCGCTCGGTGATCACCCTCTGACGACCCGTCAGCCCTCCGTGCCGTCCGCGGTGGTGTCCTCCGGTCCCGTCTCCTGCTGGGCCGGCACCTGCGGCGCCTCGTCGGGGCGGCGGTACATCCGCGTCGCCGTGATCTGCCCGTGCACCGCCTCGCCGCCCGGATCCTGCTGCGGCAGCCCCGGCCGCAGATGCTCCTCGACGCTGATGTACTTCAGCCCGGCCCGCAGGTCCGCGTCATTGCGCAACCTGATGACCAGCGGGAACTCCGCGAGCGCGGTGGTGTCGAACAGTCCGGTGGTGTAGAGCAGCTGGACGCCGAGCGCATCGGCGACGGCGCGCTGGAGCTCCAGCAGATACGTGGCGTTGGCGCGGCCGATGGGGTTGTCGAGGAACAGCGTGCCGGCGTGCCGCTGCTTGTCGCGTCCCCGGTCGTTGCTGCGCAGCGCGGCCATCGTGCAGTACAGGGCGATCGCGGCGGTCAGCAGCTGCCCGCCGGAGAACACATCGCCCATCTGCCCGACCGGCACCCGCTCGGCGCGCAGCACCGCATCCGGCTTGAGGATCTCCACGGCCACCCCGCGGGGCAGCAGCGCCGCGCCGACCCCGCGCAGCAGCAGGGACATCCCGTCCCGCCGCAGATCGCTGTTCTTCTTGACCGCCGAACGGGTCGCCTCGTCGATGACCTCGCCCAGCCGCTCGGTGAGCGTGGCCTGATCGGGGTCCTCGAAGCGGATCCGCAGGAATTCCTGCCCCGACCACTCCCCCAGGCCCTCGGGCAGCCGGGACAGCCGCTGGGCGGAGCGCAGCGTGGTCAGCGAGGACTCCACCAGGCCGCGCAGCCGGTCCACGATGGAGTCGCGGTTGCGCTCCAGCTGGGCCAGCTCGTCGGTGAGCACCCGCAGCCGGGGCGCGAACGCCTGGGCCCACTTGGCGGCGTGGTCCGGCAGGGCCGCCGCCGGCAGTTCCCGGATCTGCTGGCGGGCGGGGGTGCGGACCTGTTCGTAACGGGTGGAGTTGGCGTGCCGGACGAGGATGTCGGAGGCCTCGCGGACCGCGGACTCGGCGGCCGAGAGGTCGGCGGCGCAGCCGCGCAGCGAACGGCGGGACTCGGCGGCGGCCTGCCGGGCCTCGGCCAGGCTGCCGGCGTACGGCTCGGGCCGCTCCTCCGCGGCGTCCTCGGCGTCCTGGTGGTCGCGCAGCAGATCGCGCAGCAGGGCCGCGGTCTCGTCGAAGCCGCTCGCCGCGTCCTCGGCGGCGCGGTGGCCGCGCAGCAGCTCTTCGTGGCGGGCGCGGGCGGCCTCCAGCGCCTCGGTGGCGGTGGCCAGTTCGGCGTTGGCCTCGCGCAGCAGCTCCTTGGCGCGGTCGGCGTCCGCCGGGACCAGCTCCGCGGGCAGCTCGGTGTGCGCCTCGCCGTCGGTGGGCGCCAGCCGCTCGGCGTCGCCGCGCAGCCGGCCGAGCTGCTCGCTGGCGGCCGAGGCGCGCGACTCCAGCATCTGCACCATCGACTCCGCGCGGGCCGCGGCGGCCTGCCGGGACGGTCCGTCGGCGGCGTCCGGGCTCTCCAGCAGGGCCTCGGCGCGGGTGCGGACCTTGTTGGTGAGGCGGTTCAGCTCGGCCAGCGCGGCGGACTCGTCGCCCTCCGCACGGGCCTGTTCGGCACGCAGATCGGCGCCGACGCCGACCTTCTCGTAGAGCTGGGAGGCGGCGCGGTACGCCTCGCGCAGCGCGGGCAGCGAGGCGCTCGGGGCCTCGGGGGCCTCGCCCAGGTCGTCCGGTACGCCGGCGATCTCGGACCGCTCGGCGCGCAGCGCGCGGGCGGTGCGGCGGGCGTCGTCGGCGGCGCGCTGGGCGGCGCGGCGGTCCTCGTCGGCGGCGCGGGCGCGGTCCACGCACTCCTCGGCGCGGGCCTCGAACTCGGCCGTCTCATCGGCCAGTTCGCGCAGCCGGGACTGCCAGGTGGCGCGCTCGCGCAGCCGGTGGGCGAGCCCGGCCAGCAGATCGGCGGCCCGGCGGGCGCGCTGGGCGGCCTCCTGGCGCTCGTCGCGCACCCCCGTCGCCTCGGCGGCGGCCTCGTCGGCCTCGGCGCGGACCGTACGGGCCTCGGTCAGCTCGGCGGCGGCCGCGTCGGCGGCCGTACGGGTCTGCTCCGCGGCGGCGGCCAGCTCGGCGAGGCGGCCCTGCGGGCAGCCCGTACGCCACGAGCCGAGCCGGGCGGCCAGGGCGCGGTCGCCGGCGAGGCGGGCGGCGAGCGCGCGGATCTCCTCGTCGCGGGCGACGGCGCGGGCGCGCAGGGTCTGCCGTTCCTCGTCGGCCGCGGACTCGTCGTGCATCGCCGGGTTCGGCGGGACCAGGAAGACGCCGGTGTCCCGGCCGTCGGGGGCGGGGGCGGGCGCGAGCAGCGCGGCGGCGGTGCCGACGGCGACCGCGGAACGGGGCAGCAGGGCGGCCTGGGCGAGCGTCTCACGGGCCCGGGCGTGGGTGTCCGGGTCGGTGATGATCACGCCGTCGACCAGCTCGGGGCGGGCGGCGAGCACCCGGGCGTGGTCGGCCGGGTCGACGGACTGGGCCAGATAGCGCCAGCCGGGCAGGGCGGGGATGCCGTGCTCGCCCAAGTACTCGACGGCGGCGAGCACATCGGGCCCCGGGGGCAGCAGGCCGCCGTCGCCCAGCGCGCCCAGGATCCGGGAGTCGTCGGCGGCGGCCGTGCGCAGATCGAACAGCTGCCGCTCGGCGGCGGCCACCCCGTCGTCGAGGAGCTCGCGCAGCGCCTCGGCACTGCGGTCCAGTTCCTCGGCGGTCAGCGGCTCACCGGCGGCGGACGGGGCGGTACGGGGGCCGGGCAGCCCGGCGGACCGCGCCTCGGGCAGGCCGAGGAGCTCGGCGAGCCGCGGCTCGGACCCCAGGGACTCGGCGGCGCGGCGCTCGGCGTCGTGGGCGCGCTCCGCGGCCTGCGCGGCGTCCTCGGCGCGGGCCGCCGCCAGCTCGGCGGCGGAGTGCCGGGCGGCCGCCTCCCGGGCGCGGTCGGTGGCCTGCCGGGCGGCCTCGCGGGCGGTGTCCCAGGACTGGACGGCGGTCTTCTCGGCGTCGGAGGCGGCCAGGGCGGCGCGGGCCGGATCGGCGTCCGGGGCGGAGTCGTCCAGCCAGCCCGCCCGGACGGCCTCGGCGGTCTCCTCGGCGACCTCGGCCAGGCGCTGGCGGAGGTGGTCGGCCTCGCTGCGGGCGCGCTGCGCGGTGGTGGCGGCGGCCGTGGCGTCGCGGTGCGCCGCTTCGCCGGCCTCCTGGAGTGCGGCGGAACGCTCCTCCTCCTCGTTGGCGATCCGCTCACCGGCCTCGGCGGCGGTGTGCAGGGCGCGGACGAGGTCGGTGGCGGCGGTGGCCCGGGCGGCGAGCGCCGGGGCAGCGTCCCGTTCGGCCTCGCGGATGGCGGCGGCGACCCGGGCGGAGCGGTCGGCGGCGGCGCGGTGCCGCAGCGCGATCTCGGCGGCCTGCCAGGCGCTGTGCAACGTACGGGCGTCGTTGAGCTCACGGCGCTGGGCGGCGGCGCCCTTCTCGGCGGCGGCCAGCGCCAGGGAGGCGTGGCGGTAGGCCAGTTCGGCGCAGACCAGGGAGCGGCGGTCGCGGGTCTGTCCGGCGTCGGTGACCCGGTGGGCCGCGGCGGCGAGCTGTTCGGCGAGCTCGGCGGCGCGGCCGCGCTCCTCGGTGCCGCGGGCGTGCAGCCGCTGGGCCAGGCCACGGGTGCGGCGCTCGGCGCCCGCATGCACCTCGCGGGCACGCTCGCGCTGTTCGGCGGCCTCGGCGATCCGCGACAGCAGGTCCAGCGAACCGGCGGTGAAGTCCCGCTCGGCGGTCAGCTCGGCGCGCCGGCCGAGCTTGTGCGCGAAACCGTGGACGAGGTCGGCGAGGCCGTCGGTGTCACGGGTGTCGGTGACGGCGCGCAGCAGCAGATCGGTGAAGTCCGAGTCGTTCTTGACCGCGAACAGACCGGCGGCCTCGCCCTCGTCGGCGTTCATCTCCCGCTGGTAGCGGAACAGCTCGGGGTCCAGGCCCAGCATGCCGAGGTGTTCGTTCCACCGCTCGTGCACCTCCTCCCAGACCACGTCCAGGTTCGGGTAGTTCTTCCCGGCCTCGGTCAGAACGTCCCGGAAACCCTTCATCGTGCGGCGGCGGCCCTGGGCCCCGGAGATCCCCTCGCCGCCCTCCTGGCGGGGCCGGACGATGGTGGCCTCGGCCACCGGGAGTGAATCCAGGCTCATCCCCGGGCCCGGCCGGAAGCTGTACCAGGCTTCGGCGAACTTGCGGGGGTCGTTGGAGACCTGACGGCCGCGCCATTCGCTGACCTTGCCGACGACGATGCTCTCGCCGGTCAGGACGTGCTGCCACTCCAGGGCGACATGCCCGCAGTCGTCGGCCAGCAGGAACTTGCGCAGCACACCGGAGCTGGCGCCGCCCAGGGTGTTGCGGTGACCGGGCAGCATCACCGAGAAGATCAGCTTGAGCAGGACGGACTTGCCGCCGCCGTTCTCCAGGAAGAGCACTCCGGCCGGGGCCGGGCGGCGCGGCGGGCCGACCGGCTCGTCCTCGAAGAAGTCCGCCTGGGCCGGGGCCGGTTGGGGCACGGGCGCACCGACTCCGCGCAGGTCCAGCACGGTGTCGGCATAGCGCGCACCGGCGGGCCCGATGGAGTAGAGGCGGACCCGGGACAGCTCGTACATGGCGGACTCTCGTGGTGGTGTCGGTCGGTGGTCTGGCGTGGTCGGGCGGGGGCCGTACGGAGTGCGGCGGGCGGGTCAGTCCGAATGGAAGGGCAGTCCCGCCTCCGAGACCAGGTCGAGGTCGTCGGTGTCCTCGCCGGGCAGCAGGGAGCCGGACCCGTCGGCGACGGGGACGACGCCCAGCTCCAGCAGCTCGGCCATGGCGGCGCTGCCGGCCATGTCGCGGACCTGGAGCTGATAGCGGGCGGTGGTGCGGTACGCGCCTCCGGCGTCGTCGCCGGTGCGCTGGAGGAAGCCGGAGTCGACGAGGAAGGTGACGGCCTTGGCGATGATGCCGGTGGTCGAACCGGCCAGCCGCCGGGCGTCCTTGGTGGCGCCGGTCGCGCTGCGCCGCGCGTAGACCCGCCAGGCGGCCTCCAGGCCGGGCGCCTCGCTGACCGGGTCGGTGTTCTCGCCCTCCTGCTCGGCGCGCTCCTCCAGGCGGCGGCAGGCCTGCCGGACGAAGGCGTCGACGCCGTTGACGGTGATCCGGCCGATGTAGCCGTCGTCGGCGAGGTCCTCGGGGCGGGGGAAGGCCAGCGCGGCGACGGCCAGATGGGCCAGGCCGTGCAGGAAGCGGTCGGCGGAGTCGGCGGTGGCGCGGCGGGCGTAGTCGCCCATCCGTACGGCGAAGACGGAGTCCTCGGCGGCGGTGACGGCCATCCCGGCGCGGGTGGAGACCTCCAGGACGACCAGGCCCAGACCGGTGGCGACGGCGTCGGCGAGGCGGGCGAAGGCGGGCTCGTCCCGGTAGCGGCGCAGCAGCTCGGCGTACTCGACGTCGCGGGCGGGCAGCAGCTTGGGCTGGAGCCCGAAGGAGACCAGGCGGGCGGCGTCCGCGGCGTCGGCCGGGCTCAGCGGCGCGGGGGCGGCGGCCGGCGCCTCCTCCGCGGGGGCGGTCCAGGGCGCGGTGTCACCCAGGGGCTCGGGGGCCACCGGGTCGGCGGCGGGGTACCCAAGGGTCTCGGTCACGGGTGAAGCTCCTTGTACGGGGTCCGGACGGCCGGGCGGGCGAGCGGGCGGCGTATGCGGCGGGGACGGAGGGGCGGGCTCGGGGGCATCAGGCCACCTCCGAGCGGTCGGCGGCCATACCGGCCGCGTCCAGCAGGGCCGTGCCGACGATGAGGTCGGCGCCGCCGAACTCGGGGTCGGCCAGCTCCGTGCCGTCGTCGACGGCGAACAGCAGCTGCGACTCCCCCTGGCGGTAGGCCGTACCGACCGGCGGGCTGGCCGCGTGCACCGCCAACAGGGCGACGAGGTAGGGGAGTTCGGGATCCCGTCGGCGCGCCTCGGCCAGCAGGCCGGAGAGCCTGCGGGGCGCGTCGGCGGGCAGGTCGAGCAGCTCCATCGCGGCCTCCAGCTGCTCCTCGCTGAAGCGGCTGTCGTCGGGCGTGGCCACCAGATCGGGCTCGGGCATCTCCGCCCCGAGGTGCTCGCGTTCCAGGGGCGGGGTGAGCAGCACCTCGACCAGATCGCCGACGCGGACCGCCGAGGGGGTGCGCAGCCCCGTGCCGCGGGCGAAGAAGGCGTCGGTGACGCGGATGGCACTCTCGGCGGGCAGCGGCAGCAGCGGGGCGACCAGCTGGCCGTAGAGGTCCAGGCCGGAGCGGGCGGCGGGGGCGGCGAACGCCTGCCGGTCCTGTTCGGCGCGGAAGAGCGGGCCGGCCTCCAGCAGCCGGGACTGGAGCTGGGTGTGCCGCCGGATGCAGTCCTTGACGATGTCGACCAGCTCGGCGGCGCGCCGCTTGTGCTCCCCGGTCTTGTGGTCGACGGCCTCGGCCTCGTCGCGGGCCTTGCGGATGTTGGTGAGGATGGCGTTCTCGTGGCGGTAGCGGTCCGCGACGTGGTCCAGCGCCTCGGCGATCATGTCGGGTACGGCCTGGAGCCAGTCGACGGCGCGGACGTTGCGCCGCGTCGCCTCCAGGGTCTTGCGCAGCGTCTCGGCGTACTGGACGGTGCGGTAGCGGGCCTGCTCGGCGGCGAGCTGGGCGTCGGCCAGCCGGCCGCGGTTGATCAGCACCTCCAGCTTGACCTCGGCGGCGATCTGGGCGCTGGTGACGTCCGTGTCGAGCGCACCGACCAGGACGTTGACCGCCTCGTCGGTGGCCCTCAGGTAGACCGTGCCGCCGGGCCCGGGGACCTCCTCGATCAGCTTGAAGTCGTAATCGCGGCGGACATACTCGCCATCGGTGGTGAAAGTGCCGTAAACGGCCCGGAAGCCGCGGTCCACGCTGCCGACGTTGATCAGGTTCTCCAGCACCCAGCGGGCCACCCGCTCGTGTTCGGCCTGGGGGCGCCGCGGGGCCTGGGCGGCGACCCGCGGGAGCACCTTCGCCACTATCTCCTCGTGATCGGCGCCGGTGTCGAAGTCCATGTTCAGCGTGACGAGGTCGATGACGGCGAGCGCCACCTCCGCCATCGCGTAGACGCCGTACTCCCCCGCGAGGTTGGCCTTGCGCGCATCGAGGTCGTGCAGCGGCGCGGTGCACGCCAGGGCGCGCAGCCGGCGGGCCAGGCCCTCGTCGGCGGCCGGGCCCGGGGCGGGCCGGTTCGGCCCGTTGAGCTGGGGCGCAGCGGCCCCCGAGGCGGGAAAAGTCACGTCGCACAGAGTAGGCGCTCCCACTGACAACGGACGAAACGGCGCGGTCTCGCGCGACGCGGGACGTGCCGGCAGGGGGCGTCGGCCTCAGTGCGTCGCCGTCAGTGCGTCGCCCCCTCCGCCACCCGCAGGTCCGTGGTGGTGCGGGCGGCCGTCACCGCGATCTCCCGCAGCGCCCGCGCCACCGACGCGACGGGCAGGGACGGCAGCCCCCGGTCGGTGACCTGTTCCGGCGCGTACGGGACGTGCACGAAGCCGCCCCGTACGCCGGGCAGTTCGGTGGCGAGCAGGTGCGCGAGCCCGTAGAAGACGTGGTTGCAGACGAAGGTGCCCGCGGTGTTGGAGACCGAGGCGGGCAGCCCCGCGGCGCGGACCGCCGCCACACATGCCTTGACCGGCAGGGTGGAGAAGTACGCGGCCGGGCCGCCGGGCACGATCGCCTCGTCCACGGGCTCCGCGCCGGAAACATCCGGAATACGCGCATCGTCCACGTTGATGGCGACACGTTCGACGGTGATGTCGGGGCGCCCGCCCGCCTGGCCGACGCACACCACGATCTCCGGGCGGGTGTCCGCCACCGCGGCGCGCAGGGCGGTCAGCGATCCCCCGTAGACGCAGGGCAGCTCCACGGCGAACATCTCGAACCCCGGCGGCGGTTCTGCCGCGGCGGCCCGCACCGCGCGCCAGGAGGGGTTGGTCGGCTCGCCGCCGAAGGGCTCGAATCCGGTCAGCAGTACCCGGGGCATGGGCGGTTCCTCGGCAGGTCGGAGGGCGGTGGGCGGTTGGTGCGAAGCCGCTGCGCAGTCGGTGGGCAGTCCCGGAGAGCGCGGGCCTGCCCACGCAAGGCTCAGAAGGCGAACAGCGACATCAGGGCGATATTGCAGCCCAGCAGCACCCCCGCCGTGGGCAGCTGGGCCTTGATGGGCCCGTAGCGGTCCTTGAGCTCCAGCAGTGCCGCCGGGACGAGGTTGAAGTTGGCGGCCATCGGGGTCACCAGGGTGCCGCAGAATCCGGCGAGCATGCCGAGGGCCAGGACGGCGGCGGGGTTGCCGTGGAAGTGGCCGATGAGGACGGGCCAGCCGACGGCGGCGGTCATCACCGGGAAGGCGGCGAAGGCGTTGCCCATGACGGTGGTGAACAGGAACATGCCCACGCAGTAGACGACGACCGCGACGTAGAGCGAGTCCTTGGGCAGCACGGACATAGCCAGCTTGCCCACCTGGGTGCCGACGCCGGCGACCTGGAAGATGGTGCCCAGGGTGGCCAGCATCTGCGGCAGCAGCATCGCCCAGCCCATCGCCTCCAGCATGGAGCGCCCGGACTGCACGGGCACCGATATCCGCTTCTCGCGCAGCATGATCATGCCGATGACCAGGGCGGCGATCGCTCCCAGCCCCAGGCCCAGGATGGTCTCGCTGCCCTCCTGGAGGACGGGTTCGCCCCCGAAGGAGAGGTGTTTGACGCCGACCGCGCAGACCATCGCCACGACCGGGATGGTCAGCGCGGGGACGAAGAGCCGGTCGCCGAGCCGGGCCGCGCTGGCGGCGCGCTGCTCGGGGGTGGTGGTGCGCGGGGTGCCGCGCCCGGTGAAGCCGAAACCGGCCAGAGCGGCCATCACGAGCACCGCAGCGCCGAGCGGTTCGGCGGGCGCCTGCCCAGTGGCGACCCAGCTGCTGTAGATGAACCCGGCGCCGATCAGGCCCCAGAAGGCGGCGGTGCCGAAGCGCTTGGGGTTGCTGCGGTCGGTGACCATCTGGGCGGCCATCACCAGGAAGCTGAGCCCGACCAGCCAGTAGAACCACTCTGCCTTGATCACTGGGCGGCCTCCACTTCGGCGGTTGCGGCGTTGGCGGTCAGCAGCTCGCGCTCCAAGTGGCGGTCCAGGCGCAGCAGTCGCCAGCCGTGGACGACGAAGGCGCACACCGCGGTCGGGATCGCCCACAGCGCCAGGTCGAGCGGTTCGAGGTGAGTGCCGTAGGTGGTGTTGACGAAGCCGGTGATCAGCAGGATCGAGCCGACGGCCAGGAAGACGTCCTCGCCGAAGAACATGCCGACGTTGTCCGCGCTGGCGGCGAACGACCGGACCTTCTCCCGGGTCCGCTCCGGGAGGCCGCCGTACGACCGCTCGGCGGCGCCCTCGGCCATCGGTACGGCGAGCGGGCGGACGGTCTGGGCGTGGCCGAAGACGTTGGTCAGGCCGACCGCCGCGCCGATCTGCCGCAGGCCCAGATAGAGCGTCAGAAACCGTCCGGTGGTCAGCCCGGCGAACCGGGCGATGACGTTGCGGGCCTGCTCCTGGAGGCCGTAGCGCTCCAGGAGGCCGATGACCGGGAGGGTGATGGCGAAGATGGTCACGGCCCGGCTGCCGACGAAGCCGGTGCCGAAGGCGGCCAGCACCTTGCCGGGCGACAGGCCGCCGAGGAGGCCGGTGGCGATGCCGGCCACCGCGACGACCAGGAGGGGATTGCGTCTGGTGGCGAAGCCGAGCACGACCACGAGCACACCGAGGAGGACAATCATGGGTCCGCCTTCCCGCGTACAGGGACCCCACGGACGGTGAGGAGGATGCCGAGGACGTTAGGCGATTGTTCAACGATCCGACAAGGGGTCGGACGGGCGGAACTCCGGGCGCGCCTCAGCCTTCCTTGATGCGCTGGGCGTACGCCCCCGACAACTGGCCGCGCGAGTCCTCCAGATAGGCCAGCAGCAGCCGCTCGGCCGCGGCGGCGTCGCCCGCCAGCAGGGTGTCCGCGATCTGCCGGTTGCGGACCAGGTACGGGGCGTAGAAGCGCTGCGGATCGTCCATGACGTGGAAGACCAGCCGGAGTTCGGCCAGCACCCCGCGCATCAGCTCATCGGTGCGCGGACTGCCCGCCAGGGCGACGATCGCCTGGTGGAAGCGGAGGTTGGCGGTCGACAGATCCGCCCAGGCGCGCGCCGCGGCGGCCTCCTCGCCCGCCTGCACCGCCGCGTCGATGGCCTCGATCGCCTCGCCGACCTCGGGGGCGTAGGGCCCCTGCCCCAGGCCCCGTAGCGCCGCGCTCTCGACGATCATGCGCACCCGGAAGATGTCGTCCAGGTCCTCGACGGTCACGACCCGCACGGACACCCCGCGGTTGAGCCGGTGCTCCAGCAGCCGCTCGTGGGTGAGCAGCCGGAACGCCTCGCGCAGGGTGTTGCGCGAGACCCCCAGCGCGCCGCCGATGCTCTCCTCCGACAGCCGCGCCCCGGGCGGGAAGAAGCCCTCGGTGATCCGGTCGCGCAGGATGTCGGCGACCCGCTCGGCGGTGCTGGCGCGCCCGAGCAGGGCCCGGTCCGATTCCAGGCCGCTGACCTCGGCCAGCCGCCGCCGGTCGTTCTTCGCCACTCCGCCGGCCATCGCCGTCCCCGCTCTCGCCCGCACTGCGCCGTCACGTCAGCCGCAGTCAATCCCAGAAGGAACAACGAGACAACATACCCCTTGTGGGATTGTTCAACGATCCCTTAGCGTGACCCCGCGGTGAGACCCCGCCCCTGTACGTGCGCCTCACGGAACGGACACCCATGACCGACCCGGCCATGACCGACCCGGCGGCCCCTCCCGTCATCGACCTCAACGCCGACCTCGGGGAAGGCTTCGGCCGCTGGCAGCTCACCGACGACGACGCCCTGCTGTCCGTCGTCACCAGCGCCAACGTCGCCTGCGGCTTCCACGCCGGCGATCCCTCGACGATGCGCCGGGTGTGCGACCGGGCCGCCGAGCACGGCGTGGTGATCGGCGCCCAGGTCTCCTACCGGGACCTGGCCGGGTTCGGCCGCCGGGCGATGGAGGTGCCGCCAGACGAGCTGGCCGATGAAATCACCTACCAGATCGGCGCGTTGGAGGTCTTCGCCCGCGCCGCCGGGGCCCGTGTCGGCTATGTCAAACCGCATGGCGCGCTCTACAACCGCTGTGTGCACGACGAGGAACAGGCCACCGCGGTCATCGCCGGCATCCGCGCCGCGGGCGACGCACTGCCCGTCCTCGGCCTCCCCGGCTCGCAGCTGCACCGGGCCGCCCGGGACGCCCGCCTCCCGGTCGTCACCGAGGCGTTCGCCGATCGCGCCTACACCGCCCGGGGCACCCTGGTCCCGCGCCGCGAGCCGGGCGCCGTGATCCACGACGGGGACGAGGTCGTCAAGCGCGCCCTCGGCATGGCTCGCGACCGTACCGTCACCACGATCGACGGGGAGCAGCACACGATCACGGCCCGCTCCCTGTGCCTGCACGGGGACACACCGGGCGCCGCCGTCCTCGCCCGGCGGGTACGGGCCGAGCTCACCGCGGCCGGGGTGCACATCCGCAGCTTTGCGCCGGGCGGCGCCGGGGACGCGGTATGAGGCCGCTGCCCGTCGGCGAGCACGGGCTGCTCATCGAACTGGACAGCGCCGAGGAGGTCGAGGCGCTGCACGCCGAGCTGCTGCGGCGCGCCGCCGACGGCACGCTGCCACCGGTGGGCGAGATGGTGCCCGCCGCCCGCACGGTCTTCCTCGACGGCCTGGCCGATCCGTGCGGCCTCGCCGCCGCGCTGCCCACCTGGGACATCCCGCCGCTCGCCGCCGCCGACCGCCCGACCGTCACGATCCCCGTCCGTTACGACGGCCCCGATCTCGCCGATGTGGCCGCCCTGTGGGACGTCACCCCCGACGAGGTCGTCCGTCTGCACGCCGGCACCGCCTTCCACGTCGCCTTCTGCGGCTTCGCGCCCGGCTTCGGCTATCTGACCGGTCTGCCCCGGCAGCTGCACGTCCCCCGCCGGACCACCCCCCGCACCAGGGTCCCGGTCGGCGCGGTCGCGCTCGCGGGCCCGTACACCGGCGTCTATCCGCGCTCCTCCCCCGGTGGCTGGCAGCTCATCGGCACCACCGACACCGTCCTGTGGGACCCGGTCCGCGAACCGGCGGCGCTGCTCGCCCCGGGCACCCGCGTCCGCTTCGTTCCCCAGGACCGCCAGGGCCGCCAGGACCCCCAAGTTCCCCACGCACCCCAGGAGCCCGTCGTATGACCGACCGCACCGTCTCGGTCGTACGGGCCGGAGCGCTCACCACCGTGCAGGACCTGGGCCGGCCCGGCCACGCCCATCTCGGGGTCCCCCGGGCCGGCGCCCTGGACGCGCCCGCGCACCGCCTCGCCAACCGCCTGGTCGGCAACCCCGAAACGGCCGCCACCCTGGAGACCACGCTGACGGGCTGCGCCCTACGGGTGCACACGGCCACCACCGTGGCGGTCACCGGCGCCCCCTGCCCGGTGACGGTCGACGGCCGCCCCGCCCCCTGGGGCGCACCGGTCCACGTCCCGCCGGGCGCCGTCCTGGAGGCCGGAGCGGTCACCCACGGCCTGCGCGCCTACCTCGCCTTCGCCGGCGGCATCGACGCCGAACCGGTCCTCGGCAGCCGCGCCACCGACCTCCTCTCGGGCCTGGGCCCCGCCCCGCTGGCCGACGGTACGGTCCTCCCCCTGGGCCGCCCGCAGGGCCCGCCCGCCGCCGTGGACACCGTCCCGCACCCCGGCCCGGCGGCGGAGCTCGTCCTGCCCTTCCTGCCCGGCCCGCGCGACACCTGGTTCACCGACGCCGGCCTGCGCACCCTGACCGCCGGCCGCTTCCGCGTCTCCGCGGCGAGCAACCGCATCGGCCTGCGCACCGAAGGCCCGCCCCTGGAACGCGCCCGCACCGGCGAACTCCCCAGCGAGGGCATGCCGTTGGGCGCCCTCCAGGTCCCGCCCAACGGCCTGCCGGTGCTCTTCCTCCACGACCACCCCACCACCGGCGGCTATCCGGTCGTCGGCGTGGTCCCCGAACGCCACCTGGCACCCGCCGCCCAGGCCGCACCGGGGACGCCGGTGCGGTTCGTGCGGATGCGCTGACCAACGGTTGCACCGGCTAGACGGTGCCGCCCGGTGGCCCGTACCCGCCCCCGCCCGGTGTACGGATCACCAGCACGTCGTCCACCCCCATCTCCGCCGTATCGCAGCCCCCCAGCACCTCGTGCGAGCCGTCCGCCCGCTCCACCACGTTGACGCCCAGCGCGCCCGGGGCGCCGCCCGCCATCCCGTAGGGCGGGACCCTGCGGTGGTTGCTCAGCAGGGCGACCGTCATCGGCTCCAGGAAGCGCAGGCGGCGTTCGGCGCCGCAGCCGCCGTGCCAGCGTCCGGCGCCGCCGCTGCCGTTGCGGACGGTGAAGCCGTCGACGCGGACGGGGTAGCGCCACTCCAGGACCTCGGGGTCGGTGAGCCGGGAGTTGGTCATATGGGTCTGTACGGCGTCCGCGCCGTCGAAGCCGTCGCCCGCCCCGGAGCCGCTGGCCACGGTCTCGTAGTACTGCACCCGGTCGTTGCCGAAAGTGAGGTTGTTCATGGTGCCCGAGCCCTCGGCCTGGATGCCCAGCGCCGCGTACAGGGCGCCGGTGACCGCCTGGGAGGTCTCCACGTTGCCCGCCACCGTGGCCGCCGGGAACCGGGGCGCGAGCATCGAGCCGGGCGGGATACGGACCTCGACGGGCTTGAGGCAGCCGCTGTTGAGCGGGATGTCCTCGGCGACCAAGGTGCGGAAGACGTACAGGACCGCCGCCATCACCACCGAGGTGGGGGCGTTGGCGTTGCCGGGCTGTTGGGGGGAGGTGCCGGCGAAGTCCAGGACGGCGCTGCGGGCGGTGCGGTCGACGGTCAGCGCGACATGGATCTGCGCGCCGCTGTCGGTCTCGTAGCGGCAGCTCCCGTCCGACAGCCGCGCGATGATCCGGCGCACCGCGTCCTCGGCGTTGTCCTGGACGTGCCCCATGTAGGCCCGTACGACCTCCAGGCCGAACTGCTCGGTCATCTTGTGCAGTTCCTCGATGCCCTTCTCGTTGGCGGCGATCTGGGCGCGCAGATCGGCGATGTTGGCGTCCGGGGCGCGGGAGGGATACGGGCCGGAGGCGAGCAGTTCGCGGGTCGCGCGCTCGCGCAGCTCTCCGTCGCGCACCAGGAGCCAGTTGTCGAAGAGGACGCCCTCCTCCTGGATGGTGCTGCTGAAGGCGGGCATCGAGCCTGGGGTGATGCCGCCGATCTCGGCGTGGTGGCCGCGGGAGGCGACCAGGAACAACAGCTCGTCACCGCCCGTTGAGAAGACGGGCGTCACGACGGTGACGTCGGGGAGGTGGGTGCCGCCGTGGTAGGGGTCGTTGATCGCGTAGACGTCGCCGGGCCGCAGGTCGTCGGCGCGCCGCCGCAGCACCTCCTTGATCGACTCCCCCATCGAGCCCAGATGCACGGGAATGTGCGGGGCGTTGGCGATCAGGTTGCCGTCGGCGTCGAAGAGCGCGCAGGAGAAGTCGAGGCGCTCCTTGATGTTGACGGAGTGTGCGGTGTTCTCCAGGCGGACGCCCATCTGCTCGGCGATGGCCATGAAGAGGCTGTTGAAGACCTCCAGCATCACGGGGTCGGCCCCGGTGCCCACGGCGGCCGGGCCGCCGCGCTCCCGTACCCGCGTCAGCAGCAGATGGCCGCGCTCGGCCACGGCCGCCTGCCAGCCGGGGTCGAGGACGGTGGTGGCGTCCTCCTCGGCGATGATCGCCGGGCCGGTGAGGGTGTCGCCGGGCCGCAGACCGGTGCGCTGGTAGAGCGGGGTGTCCTGCCAGCGCCCCTGCGCATACATCCGTACGGTGGCCGGCGGCGCGAGCTCGCCCGCCCGCTCGGCGAAGCGGACCTCGTGCCCGGCCGCGCCGCCCGCCGCGCCCCGGGCCTCGACGGACACCGCCTCGGCCACCAGCGGCTTGTCCATGGTGAAGGCGTAGCGGGCGCGGTGGGCCCGCACGAAGTCGCCGGCCATGGTGTCGGCGTCGGCCAGGGGGACGCCGATGGTGGAGTCGGTCCCGGCGTAGCGGATCAGCACCCTGGCGCGCGTGGTGACCGAGGAGTCCGGCACCCCGTCGTCGAGCAGCTCGCGCCGCGTCTGCCGGGCGAGCGCCGCGCACACCTCGTGCACCCGCTCCAGGGCCCCGGGCCGCCCGAATTCCGCCTCGACGGCCTGTTCGCGCATCGCGGTGGCGTCGGCGACCCCGATGCCGTACGCGGACAGGACCCCGGCCAGCGGGGGCACGAGGACGGTGCTGATGCCGAGCGCGTCGGCGACCGCGCAGGCGTGCTGGCCGCCCGCGCCGCCGAAGCTGGTCAGGGTGTAGCGGGTGATGTCGTGGCCGCGCTGGACGGAGATCTTCTTGACCGCGTTGGCCATGTTGAGCACGGCGATGTCCAGGAAGCCTGCGGCGACGTCCTCGGGGCCGCGGTCGTCCCCGGTGGCGGCGGCGATCTCGGAGGCCAGCGCCGCGAACCGGGTCCGGACGGTCCCGGCGTCCAGCGGCCGGTCGCCGTCGGGGCCGAACACCGCCGGGAAGTGGTCCGGCTGGATGCGGCCGAGCATCACATTGGCGTCGGTGACGGTCAGCGGGCCGCCGCGCCGGTAGCAGGCCGGTCCCGGGACGGCGCCGGCCGAGTCGGGGCCGACGCGGTAGCGGCGCCCGTCGAAGTGCAGGACGGAGCCGCCGCCGGCCGCGACGGTGTGGATGTTCATCATCGGGGCGCGCATCCGTACGCCCGCTACCTCGTTGCCGAAGACCCGCTCGAACTCCCCGGCATAGTGCGACACATCGGTGGAGGTCCCGCCCATGTCGAAGCCGATGATCCGGTCATGGCCGGGCCCCGCCTCCCGGGCGCTGCGCACCATCCCGACGACGCCGCCCGCGGGCCCGGACAGCACCGCGTCCTTGCCCCGGAAGTGCTCGGCCTCCCGCAGCCCTCCGTTGGACTGGAGGAACATCAGCCGGATGCCCGGCAGTTGGGCCGCGATCTCGTCCACGTACCGCCCCAGGATCGGCGACAGATAGGCGTCGACGACGGTGGTGTCCCCGCGCGGCACGACCTTCATCAGCGGGCTGACCTCGTGCGAGCAGCTGACCTGCGCGAACCCCGCCCGCCGGGCCAGCTCGGCGACGGCCTTCTCGTGGTCGGCGTGGCGGTAGCCGTGCAGCAGGACGACCGCCGCGCTGCGCAGCCCGTCCGCCCGGGCCCGGATCAGCGCCGCGCGGACGGCGTCGGCATCCAGCGGCCGTACGGTCTCCCCGTGTGCGCCGATGCGCTCGGGGACCTCGATCACCCGGTCGTAGAGCGCCTCGGGCAGCACGATCCGCCGGTCGAAGATCCGCGGCCGGTTCTGGTACGCGATCCGCAGCGCGTCCCGGAAGCCCTCGGTGATCAGCAGCACGGTCGGCTCGCCGGTGCGCTCCAGCAGCGCGTTGGTGGCGACGGTGGTCCCCATCTTGACGACGGACACCCGCTCGGCGGGCACCGGTTCGTCCGGCCCCAGGCCCAGCATCATCCGGATCCCGGCCACCGCGGCGTCCCGGTAGCGCTCGGGGTGGTGCGAGAGCAGCTTGGCCGTGACCAGGCGACCGTCCGGCCGTCTGCCGATGACATCCGTGAACGTGCCGCCGCGGTCGATCCAGAACTCCCAGCGTCCGGTCATCCGGCCATTGTCGCAGCGGCTTTCGGATCCGGAAGGGCGGCCGCAGGGTGCGCGTGGCGTGGCCGAGAACCGCCCCGCCCGCGGTCCGGACGCTGCTCACCCGGCCGTTGCCGTCGCCCCCTTCGGGTCCGCGAGGGCGGCCAGTGCGGCGTGTGTGGCGTGGTCGGCGGTCGCGTCCAGGAGGCGGCCGGAACTGGCCAGGCCGTGGCGGCATTCCTGGGCGGCGAGGGCGAGCAGCCCCGGCAGCAGGTCCGTGCACCGGGCGAGGACCCATCGGGTGCCGCGGGTGGCCATCCACCACGCCGAGCCGGTACGGGTCGGGGGCCGGCCGTCCAGGACGAGCGGGGGCGGCGGCCCCACGGGGTGGCCGGCGGCGGCCAGGGCGGCGTGGAAGCCGCGGGCCAGGAGGCGGTGTCCGCGTTCGCTGGGGTGCAGCCGGTCCACGCTCCAGCTGGTGCGGTCGGTGACCCAGTGATGGCCTGCCAGGTGGAGATGCAGGCCGTCGTAGCGGCGGGAGACCGCGTGGACGACGGTGTTCACCGCGCGCATCCGCCGGGCCAGGGGGCGGGCCAGGGGCGCGGGCAGTCCCAGCATCCGCCCCGGGTCGGGCAGACAGGCCGTCAGGACCACGGCCCCGTCGGCGCTGAGCGTGCGGTGCGTCAGATCGAGTGCGGCGGCCACCTGCTCTATGGCGAAGGCGGCCCGCAGGGTGTCGTTCGCGCCGACGACCACCGACGCATAGCGGGGTGCGAGCCGACGCGCGGCGGGCAGCTGCCGCGCGGCCACATCGGCCGCCAGCGCCCCGCTGCACGCCAGGTTGACCAGCGGCACGCCGTCCGGCCGCTCCCCCAGCGACTCGGCGAGCAGCGCCGCCCACCCGCGCCAGCCGCCCCCGGGCAGGGGGTCGCCCAGCCCCTCGGTGAGCGAATCGCCGAGCGCGACGAATCCGGACCGCTCCGCCCGCCCGTCTCCCGCCACCGCCCCGGCCGGAATCTCCCCCAGACTCCGTCCGGGGGGACCCCCACTGCGAAGCTCCTCCTGTTCGCTCCGTATTCCGTTCACCGACCGCTCCGTGGGCGCACCGGCGGCTCGGGTACGGCGACCGGCATGCCCGGGAGCACCGGCGCCTCGTGCGCGGCCAGGAAGGCCGCGACGGCGGGCCGCCAGCCGTATCCCTCGGCGCGCTGCCGGGCGGCGCCGCGGCGGGCGGCCTCCGGGCGGGCCAGCACCCGCTGGACGGCATCGGCGAAGGAGGGGCCGTCGTCCAGGGCCGTGTCGCCGCCGCTGTCGACCAGGTGGGCCAGGGCGGAGGCGGCGCTGGCGACGACGGGGGTGCCGCAGGCGAGCGCCTCCAGGGCGGCGAGGCCGAAGGTTTCGGCCGGGCCCGGGGCCAGGACGACGTCGGCGCTCGCCTGGAGGGCGGCGAGGTGGGCGCGGTCGGCGAGGTGCCCGAGGAAGGCGGCGGGCAGTCGCTCCGCCCCTGCGCGGGCCTCCAGCCGCGCCCGTAGCGGGCCGTCACCGGCGACCACCAGGGCCACATCGACGCCGCGGCGGCGCAGCTCCGCCAGCGCGTCCAGCGCCCGCCCCGGCCGCTTCTCCGGGGAGAGCCGCGAGCACATCAGCATCAGGACGGCGGCCCGGCCCGCACTGCGCCGCCGGAGTTCCGCGCTGCGGCAGTCCGGGTGCCAGGCCACGAGATCGACGCCGAGCGGCGCCCGCACCACATTGCGCGCCCCGACCCGGGTGAACTCCGCCGCCGCCCATTCGGTGGTGCACACGATGCGGCTGTAGGAGTGCGCCGTGCGGGAGTTGAGCCGGTCCGCGGCGGCACGGGCGAGCGCCTTGGGCACACCGCAGGTCTTGAGCACCCCGTCGACGCTCTCGTGCGAGACCATCACCGCGGGGACCCGGGCGCGCCGCGCCCACTCCCCCGTCCAGCGCAGCGTCGTACGGTCGGAGACCTCCAGCCGGTCGGGGTCCAGCGCGTCCAGTACCCGCCGCAGCCGGTGCCGGTCGGCCAGGACGCGATAGCCCCCGGTGGCGGGCACCGCGGGCCCCGGCAGGGTGATCACCCGCCCCTGTTCGGTGCGCACGTCGGACGTCTCGCGCCCGGCCCCCGGCACTATCAGGACCGGCTCGTGCCCGGCCGCCGCATAGCCCGCGCCGAGTTCGCGCAGCGCGGTCCGCAGCCCGCCCGACGCCGGCGCGACGAAGTTGGCCACCCGTACGATGCGCAGCCCCGCCGCGCGCTCCCGGTGCGCCTTCATGCCGCCACCGCCGGCCGGCCGGCCAGCACCGCCTCGTAGTGGCCCAGCAACTGGTCCCCCACGGCCTCCCAGGTCCGGTCCTCGACGGCTGTGCGGGCCGCCCTGCCGTAGCGGATGCGCAGTTCGGCGCTGCGCCCCAGCAGCCGTACGGCGTCCCGTACCGCCCCGCCGTCGCCCGGTGTCACCAGCAGTCCGGTACGGCCGTGGTCCACCAGGTCCAGCGGCCCGCCGGCGCGCGGTGCGACCACCGGTACCCCGGAGGCCATCGCCTCCTGCACGGTCTGGCAGAAGGTTTCGTACGGCCCGGTGTGGACGAAGACGTCCAAGGAGGCATAGATCCGGGCGAGTTCATCGCCGGTGCGGCGGCCCAGGAAGCGCGCCTCGGGCAGGGCCGCGCGCAGCCCGGAGGCGCTGGGGCCGTCGCCGATGACGACGGTGCGCACGCCGGGCAGCCGGGAGGTCTCGGCCAGCAGCCGGACGTCCTTCTCCGGGGCCAGCCGCCCCACGTACCCCACCAGCAGCTCCCGCCCCGCTGCCAGCGAGCTGCGCAGCACCGCATCGCGCCGCCCGGGGTGGAAACGCGCGGAGTCGACCCCTCGGGGCCACAGATGGACCCGGGGCACGCCGTGCTCGGTCAGATCCAGCAGGGCCGCGCTGGACGGCGCCAGGGTCCGGGCCGCGGCACCGTGCACGGTCCGGATCCGCCGCCAGGCCGTCGCACCGCCACCGCCCAGATACGTACGGGCGTAGCGGCCCATGTCCGTCTGATAGACGGCGACGGCGGGCACCCGCCGCCGGGCCGCGGCCGCCATCGCGCGGGCGCCGAGGACGAACGGGCTCGCCAGGTGCACCACATCCGGCCGGTGCGCATCCAGCGCGGCGGCCAGCCGCCGCCCGGGCAGCGCGATACGGACCTGCGGATAGCCGGGCAGCGGTACGGAGGGCACCCGCACGACCGGGCAGGGGCTCTCGACGGTCGCACCGGCCGGCTCATGGCCGCCGAGTGGCGCGACGACCAGCGGATCATGGCCCCGTCGGACGAGGTGCCGGGCGGTTTCCAGGGCGCAGCGGGCGACGCCGTTGACATCGGGCGGGAAGGATTCGGTGACGATGACGACACGCATACCGCTGTTGTCGGCGCGCCGTGCGTGGACCGGACCAAGGGGATCTTTCCAGCCGGGAAACGTCCCATGAGCGTTGCGCTGCGCCCGTCGTCACCGGGCGGCCGGTCCGCCCGGATGTCAGGCGGGAACGGGCGCCCCCGGCGCCGCACCGCAGCGAACCGGTGAGGAGACCCGTGACGGCCGACGATGCGGAGCTGACCGAGCCCTCCGACGGCATTCCCCCGCAGGTCGGCGCCCCGGCGCGCCGGGCCCTGGAGCGGGCCGGCTATCTGCGGCTGTCGCAGCTGGCCGGGGCGAGCGAGGCCGAACTGCGGCGCCTGCACGGGATGGGTCCCAAGGCGCTGGGCATCCTGCGGGATGCGCTGGCGGCACAGGGGATGTCGTGCGGGAGGGAGTGACGGAGGCGGGAGGGCGTCCACGGGGCGGACACCGGCGCCTTACACCCCTTGCGCCTCGGGCCCGAAGCGGCTGCGGACCGCCGTCTGGACCTCGGCCTCCTCCGCCGGATCGGCGGCGAGGCGGCGCAGCTGCTCGACGACCCGGTCGTCGCCGGTGGCGGCGTGCCGGGCGGCGAGTTCCCGGGTGGCCTCCTCGCAGTCCCACAGGCATTCGACGGCGAAGCCGGCCGCGAAGCCGGGGTCGGTGGCGGCGAGCGCACCGGCGGCCCGGCCGCGCAGATGGGACGAGGAGGTCTCCCGGTAGATGTGGCGCAGTACGGGGGCGGCGCAGGCGACGCCGAGGCGGCCGACGCCGTCGACCAGCTCCCACAGGCCGTCCGCGTCGGGGCCTTCCTCCCTGACGGTGCGGCGCAGCGCGGCCAGCACCAGATCGGCGTCGCGCTGCGCGCCGCAACGGGCGAGCATCGCGGCGGCGGACGCGCCGAGCCGGTCCGTACGCCGGGCCCACAGGCGGGCCCGTTCGACGGCGGCGACGCTGCGCATCCGCTCGAAGGCGGCGAGCGCGGCGGCGGCCAGGGAATCGGTGGTCAGCGGGCAGCCGACCGTCTCCTCGATCAGGTCGAGAACGTCGCGGTCGCCGCGTTCGGCGAGGTGGTGGAGGACGGCGGCGCGCGCCGCGTCCGGCCCGCTGCGCGCGGTGCGCAGCAGCTCGGGGCGGTCCTCGGGGCCCGCCACGGCACCCAGGCAGCGGGCGGCGGCGAGGTGGCGGTGCTCCTCGTGCTCCGGCTCCAGGCCCTGCTGGGCCCACTGGAGGACCTCGGTGACGCTCCAGCCGGGGCGCGGCCCACGGGGCCGCAGCTGGCGCTGCCAGCGGTCGAAGGAGCCCTGTTCGCCGGCGGCGGCCAGCCGCCGGGCGTAGCGGGGGTCCTCGGCCCACAGCCGCCAGGGCCGGGGCTCGAAGGCGTCGCGGACGGCGGCGCCCAGCTCGGCCCGGCCCTCCTCGGTGTCGGGGAAGCGGGCGAGCACGGCGGGGGCCAGGCTCATCAGGCCCGCGTCGTCGTCGCGCAGGGCGAGCTCGTCGAGGGCCCAGCGCCAGTTGCTGCCGGCCGCGGCGTAGCTGCGCAGCAGCAGACGGGCGGCGTCGCGGCCGTAGGCGGCGAGGTGACCGAGCACCGCGAGGGCGAGGCCGGTGCGCTCCTCGCCGGTGTCGACGAGGTCGTCGGGGTGGAAGAGGTGCCGTTCGATCTCTTCGAGTCCGCCGTCGAGCTGCATGTAGAGGCGGGCGTAGTACAGCGAGCGGTTCTCGACCTGCCAGTCGCGCCGGGGGTCACGCAGCACGCTGTCATTGAGCGCCGCGTGCGCCTCGGCGCGCGGCGCCGCGAGGGCATGCAGGGTCCCGTCGCCGCGGCCTCGCTGAAGGAGGCCGAGCAGGGTCCCGCTGGGCGCTATGTCTGGATCGAACATGAGGTCAGCATCCGGGGCGAGGGGCAGGCTGGCAACGGGATTTCCGCTGACCGGCATTCTTGCCGGTGACCGCGGGCCGTATGCGTCGTTCCCACCATGGATCGGCGGGCATGACAGTGTGACGGCGGCCGCAGCCTACCTGGAAGCTGCCATTCCGCCGATTCGACCCGGGGTTGCCACAGGAGGCCAGTGGCATATGCCAGGTGAACCACCGTATCGGGTAATGCCAAATCCCTTACGGACCGTCGCAGCCTGTGCAACAGTCGTTACCGGCCCTGCTGTCAGACCTGGCCCCGGCGCCGCCTGATCACGGAGTACGTCATGCCGTCCCCTCTCTTCGCGGATCACTCAGCCGACCGGTCTCCCGAGCGCGACACCGTCGAGGCACTCATCACGCAGGCCCGCCGCCTGCGCGGCGGCCTGGACGCGGTGCGCCGGGAGTCCGCGGCGGTGGACACCGGCCTCGCCACGGACCCGCAGCTGCGCTGGCAGCGGGCCCTGTGCGACCTCGCGGTGCACCACCTCGACGACCTCGGGGGCCATCTCGACCAGCTGAGAGAGGGGCTGCCGGCCGAGGACGAGACGGAGCAGCCGCAGGCTGCCGACATGCCCGCGGCACCTCCCGAGCCGGCCCCGCACGAGCGCGGCTCGCTGCTGCGCCGGGTGGGCAGCGCCGAGTGGAATCTGCTCACCGACGAGGTGAGCTGGTCCGACGAGCTCTTCACGTTGTTCGGCCGCCGGCCGTCCGACGGGCCGCTGACCCTCGACGAGCTGCCGTCCCTGGTGCTGGCCGAGGACCAGGAGGGACTGGCCGCGATGGTCACCGACTGCCTGGTGGACGGCAAGCCGATCGACGGCGAATTCCGCATCGTGCGCCCGGACGCCAGCCTGCGCACGGTCCACATGGTGGGCGAGCCGGTGCTGGACGCCGACGGAAGTACGGCCTGCATGTGGGCCGTACTGCGCGATGTCAGCGAGTTGCGGCGCAGCCAGGCGGCGGTACGCGAGAGCGTGGACTCGTTGCAGCGCGAGCGGCAGATCGCGCAGACCGAGCACCGGATGGCGGTCGAGCTCCAGGAGTCCGTGCTTCCCCAGTGGCGCGACTCGCTGCGCTTCCCGCAGGGCGGCCCGGTCGCCCTCGACTTCGCCGGCCGCTATCTGCCCTCCGGCACCCGCGCACTGATCGGCGGCGACTGGTACGACGCCCTCCAACTCCCGGACGGCACCACCCTTTTGAGTGTCGGCGATCTGACCGGGCACGGCGTCACCGCCACCTCCGGGATGGCGATGGTGCTCGGCGCGCTGCGGGGCATGGCCGTCACCGGCCAGCAGCCGGGACCGCTGATGGGCTTCCTCAACCAGCTGCTGGACTCCACCGCCCAGCCCGCCCTGGGCAGCGCGGTGTGCTGCCGCTTCGACCCCCGGACCCGGCAACTGACCTGGGCCCAGGCCGGGCACCCCGCGCCGCTGCTGTTCCGCGGCGGCACGGGGCGCGCGCTGGACCCACCCGAGGGCGTCCTGCTCGGGGCGACCACGGGCGCGAGCTACGCCCAGCGCACCGAACAACTCGAACCGGGCGATCTGCTCGTCCTCCACACCGACGGGCTGGTGCCCCGCCGTCAGCCCGCCGTCGACACCCATGAGGGATCCGAGCGGCTACTGGCGCTGGCACCACGGTTCGCCGCGGCCCGTAGTGCCCAGGACAGCGTCCGTATCGTCGTCGAGGAGTTCGGCAGCACCGAGCGTGAGGACGACGCCTGTGTGCTGATCGCCAGAATCGGCGACTGACACACGGGGCATCGACACCCGGGGCATCATCCACTCGCTCGGACCGGGACCGCTCAGACCGCGAAGTTGGGTCCCAGACCGCCTGCCGATCCCAGTCCCGGGCCGAGTTCCGAACCGCTTCCCTTCCGCCTGGTCTTCGCCTTCGGCAGGACAAGCTGGATCTCCTCGCGCAGGTCCTGGATCTTGGCGTGGTTGGTGTACTGGTTGGTGAGCCGGAACATCTCCCGCAGCCGGTCCCAGGTGCGGTGGGAGGAGTTCTCGCCGATGGACACCAGAGCCAGCCGTGCGTAGCGGTCGGCCTGTTCGGGGTCGTCGCCGAGGAAGCAGGCCGAGGCCATCGAGATGTAATCGAAGATCTGCGACCTCTGGAAACCCGCATTGCGCAGCCGCAGCGCCTGTTTGGCATGGCTCTGGGCGATCTTGGCAACCGAGGGGTCGTGATCGGCGAGCGTACGGAAGGCCAGCGCCTGCATACCGTGCAGATCCGCCTCGTCGAACATCTGCATCCAACTGGGCGGCGGCACATCGCCCTTGTCCGAGACGAACAGCTCCTCCGCCTCGCCGAGCGTACGGCGCATCGCCTGGCCGTTGCCCTTGGCCGCCTGCGCCCACGCCTCGATGGTGTGCAGCATGGCGCGGGTCCGCGGCAGGGTGTGCTCGCCGGAGCCGGACTGGGCCAGCTTCATCAGGTCCAGGGCGTCGTCCGGACGGCCCAGGTGGACCATCTGGCGGGCGGCGCGGGAGAGCGCCTCGCCGGCCCGGGGGCGGTCGCCGCCTTCGCGTGCGGCGTGCGCGGCGATGACGAAGTACTTCTGGGCGGTGGGCTCCAGGCCCACGTCATGGGACATCCAGCCGGCCAGCACCGCGAGGTTGGCGGCCACGCCCCACAGCCTGCGCTGGAGATGGTCGGGATGGCGGTAGGCGAGCATGCCGCCCACCTCGTTGAGCTGGCCCACCACCGCCTTGCGCTGGAGGCCGCCACCGCGGTTGGCGTCCCAGGCGCGGAAGACTTCGACCGAGCGCTCCAGCGCATCGATCTCCTGGGACCCCACGGGGGCCGCTTCGTAACGGTCGAGGCCGATCTGCTCGAGGCCGTCGGAGGTGAAGGGATCGTCGTGGCGGGGGGCTTCGGCGGTCAGGGCGGGGTCGGTGTGCAGCCAGTCGTGCATGGCGCCGGTGAGGGCGGTTCCCGCGGCGAGCGCCGCGCCCGCGCCCACCAAGCCGCGTCGATTGAGCATGAGGTCCATTCCCGTGAATTCCGTGAGGACCGCAGCGGTCCGTTCGGGAGCCCACGGCAGACCGTCCATGGCCTGCCGCTTCCCCGAGCGACCGGTTCTGGCGAACCCTAGGTCCTCGATGGTTACGACACGGCCGAGGCGCTCGGTGAACAGGGAAGCCAGGACCTTGGGTACCGGGTCGCGGGGCGTCTCCCCCATATCGATCCAGCGGCGTACTCGCGAGGTGTCGGTCGCCAGCTGCGGATGGCCCATGGCCGCCGCCTGCCGGTTGACCAGTCTCGCCAGCTCTCCCTTGGACCAGCCCGCCAGGCCGAAAAGGTCCGCGAGACGGGTGTTCGGCTGCCTGTCCACGTCAAGCCCCCAGGTTCCTCGACTGAGTTGACAGTAACGGCCGGTGACATGGGCTGCGACCATTCGCCAGGGTTCGCCAGGGTGCGCCAGATGGTCTGCCACCCATCGCCCGTTGTTCGGTAGGTGTGCAGCCCCCGGCCCGGTGGCGGGACCGCATTCCCCAGGGTGCGCGCCCTTGACAGGGACCCTGGATCGGCCTCCGCTCACGGACCCGTTTCACCGGGTGCCCGCCACCGGGCCGGGAGCGCACTGCAACTCGTCGGCGCACGAAGGGATCTGTCTCACCCATGTATGCAGCATCGTCCGCCGTGACCGCCACCGCCCGGCCGTATCGCCCGCACCCCTCCGGCAGCGGGCCGTATCTCGACCCCTCCCCGTCAGCGGGGGGAGTCGCCGGCCTCCCCGGCGGACGTATCCGGCGGTCACAGGGGACGGGCACCCAACCGCTCAGCGGGAGACTCGACTTGTCCGGCAGCCAGGGCGCCCAGCTGCGTGCCGCCGTCGCCTCGGTGCACCGCATCTGTCCGGAGTTCCATCCGGTCCAGGTGCTGCGCCGCAGCGGCAAGTCCGTGCTCCTGGTGGGCACGACGGGCCGGACGAGCGCGGTCGCCAAGTGTTTACTGGACCACTCCCCCGCGTGGTCCGAGCGGTTCCGGCAGGAAATAGCTGCTTACCGCGCATTCGTCCGGCATCGCCCGCCGGTACGGGTGCCGCGTCTGGTGGCCGCCGATCCCGACAACTGCACCCTGATCGTCGAGCGGATGCCGGGCCGGGTGGCGGCCGCGGCCCGGCATCCGGCCGAGGCCCCGCCCCGCGCGGACCTGCGGGCCGCGCTCGGTGCGATCTGCCGGATCAACCTCTGGCGGCCGCCGCCCGGCCTGTTCGAGGCGCCGCTGGACTACGCGGGCCGCATCGGCCGCTATCACGACCTGGGGCTGCTGACCGACCGTGACCTGGGCGATCTGCAGAAGCTGCTGCACGGCCTGTCGCACACCCAGGGCCAGTTCTGCCACGGCGATGCGCTGCTGAACAACGTGCTGCTGTCGCCCACCGGCCCGGTGCTGCTGGACTGGGACAACGCGGGCTGGTACCTGCCGGGCTACGACCTGGCGACCCTGTGGTCGGTGCTCGGTGACGCCCCGGTGGCGCGCCGTCAGATCAGCCAGCTCGCCCAGTCGGCGGGTCCCGCCGCGCGGGATGCCTTCCTGGTGAATCTGATGCTGATCCTCACCCGCGAGATCCGACGCTACGAAACGGCGGTCCAGCGGACCATGCGCGAGCCCGTCCCCACCGGGGCACCGGGACCGGGACAGCCCGGTGCGCCCGCGGCGGGCGAGGAGCAGCGGCTGCTCCTGCGCCGGCTCCACGACGACTGCCAGATGGCGCGGCGTGCGGTGCGGGCGGCGGTCGGCACGCGCTGACCAGGGGTACGAAAGAGCGGCGCGCCCGGGACGGGGCGCGCCGCTCACCCATGTCCGGAGGCGACGTGCCGGGTGGCGGCGCCATTGGTCCATTCCACTGACGCCCCGCAGGCCCGGCGCCCGCTCCGGGAAGGATCCCCGGGAGATGCCCTGACATGCGAAATCCCGACCGCACGTGGCGATTGAGGGAGCGTCGGCACGACCTCTGGCCCCGGGCCGACGGCTGGCTTTACTCTCGGGTCCCCGCTCCGTACGGCTGTTTGCGCATCAACCGTCACATCGCGTCGGCTCGGGCCGGCTTGAGGAGGCAGTTTTGCGAGGATCCGCCCCGGAAGACGAGAAGAGCACCCCCCGCCCCGCCCTACGCAGGTCCCTCACCGTCGCCGCCGCCGCGTTACTGCTGCTGCCGCTGGCCTCTGCCGCCCCGTCCGCGGGCGCCGACAAGCCCCGACCGGATGCACTGCAGCGCGCCTTCACCCAAGCCGCCGACCGCTATCACGTACCGCGCAGTGTGCTGCTCGGCGTCTCGTATCTGGAGTCCCGCTGGGACGAGCACGGCGGCGCGCCCAGCGTCTCCGGCGGCTACGGTCCGATGCATCTGACCGACGCCCGTACGGCCCTGTCGCGGGCGCCGGAGTTCACCGCGCCGGACGGGGACGCCCGCGGGGACGGCTCGCGGGCCCGTAAGGCCGTTGCCGCCGATCGGGCCGAACGGGCGGCGCTGCCCGCCGAACTCCCCGCCCGGCTGCGCACCTTGCGCCGGGCGGCCGAGCTGACCGGGCTGTCGCCGCAGAAGCTGCGCACCGACCCGGCGGCGAACGTGCTCGGCGGGGCCGCGCTGCTGGCCGCCGAACAGCGCAGCCTGGGGCGGGCCGGCAGCGCCGATCCGGCCCGGTGGTATGCGGCGGTGGCGCGGTACGCGGGCGAGGACAGCCGCGAGGCGGGCGCCGCCTTCGCGAACGACGTGTACGCGGTGATGCGGCAGGGCCAGACCCGTACGACCGACGCCGGGCAGCGCGTCACCCTGGCCGCCGCGCCCTCTCTGCGCATCGACTCCGACCAGGCGAACCGCGCCGGCCTGCGGCAGGTGTCGGCGGCGGGACGCCGGGCCGCGCCGGGCGATCCGGGCGGCCCCTGGGAGGTGGAGTGCCCCTGGACGGTGGCCTGCGAGTCGGTCCCGGCCCCGTACGAGGAGTTCGGCGATCACGACTACGGCAACCACGACCTGGCCAACCGTCCCCGCGACCAGCGCATCGACACGATCGTCATCCATGACACCGAGGGGTCCTGGGAGACCACGCTCCGGCTGATCAAGGACCCGAAGTATGTGTCCTGGCACTACACGGTCCGCTCCTCCGACGGGCTGATCGCCCAGCACGTACCGACCAAGGACGTCGCCTGGCACGCGGGGAACTGGTACGTCAACTCGCATTCCGTCGGCGTCGAGCATGAAGGTTTCCTCGCCTCGCCGGACGCCTGGTACACGGAGGCGATGTACCGTGCGTCGGCCCGGCTGGTGCGGTATCTGAGCCGGAAGTACGACATCCCGCTCGACCGGCAGCACATCGTCGGCCATGACAACGTGCCCGGGACGACCACGGCGACGATCAAGGGCATGCACACCGACCCGGGGCCGTACTGGGACTGGGGCCACTACTTCACCCTGCTGGGCGCGCCGTTCACGCCCACTGCGGGCCCGTCGGGCGGGCTGGTGACCATCCGCCCCGACTACGACCGCAACCGTCCGCAGTACACCGGCTGCGCGAAGCCGGGGCAGCCGTGCCCGTCGCACGGTTCGACGGCGGTCCGGCTGTACACCGCGCCGGACGAGCACGCTCCGCTGGTGCGCGACATCGGGCTGCACCCCGACGGCAGCGATTCGACCATCGACGTCAATGACACCGGGGCCCGAGCCTCCACCGGCCAGCGGTTCGCGGTGGCCGACCGGGCGGGTGACTGGACGGCGATCTGGTACCTCGGGCAGAAGGCGTGGTTCCGCAATCCGGTCGGCGCACGGACGGCGGTGAACTCGCGCGGCCTGATCGCCACGCCGAAGGCCGACCGCCCGGCCATCCCGGTCTACGGCCGGGCCTACCCGGAGCAGGCGGCGTATCCGGCGGGGGTGCCCTACCAGGCCGTCTCGCCGCTGCCGTACACGCTCCTGGCCGGGCAGAAGTACGCGGTCGGGGACCGGGTGCGCGGTGACTACTTCTACTCGCCGACGTTCGACGTCAGCGGGCATGCGGTGGTGCGCGGCGAGGACGTCTACTACGAGATCCAGCTCGGCCACCGGGTCGGGTACGTCCGGGCGGCCGATGTCGACATCCGCCCGTCGGATGCGTGAGGGGAGCCGCCGGGCTCCGGTCGGGTGAGCGTATGCGTCGCGCCCGGTGGAGGGCGGTGCCGTCCACCGGGCGCGGCGGGTGTGAGCTGTGAGGTCAGCCCTGCTGGAAGAGCTCCGCGGGCAGCGGCTTGAGCAGGGCGTAGAGATCGTCGGTGATCGGGCGGTCCCAGCTGGCGATGGTGACCAGGACGCCGTCGCTGCGGTCGAACTGGGCGCAGGAGATCCGGCTCTCGGAGCATTTGATGCGCTTGACGATCAGCAGGTTGTCCTCGTGCATCACCGGGGTGTCCTCGCTCTCGACGACCGTGACCGGTTCGTCGTTGCCGAGCGCCGCGAGCAGCTGGGCCACCTCGAAGGGCACCTCGTCGTCCTCGAGGTCGCGGGCCGGGGAGCCCTCCGGCAGATTGCCGATGATCATCGCGGGGCCGCGGCCGCCGAACAGGTCGTACCGCAGAAAGACCCCCTGGCAGGTGCCGTCGGGCGCGGGCAGCAGCCCGGCGCCCAGATTGCCCGGCCAGTCGCCCGGGTCCATGGCGAGAACATCGAAGTCAGGACCAGCGGGCGTGGCTGCGCTACGGCGTCGGAGGAAGGACATGCCGCCATCGTACGTGGCCGGACGGCGCGCGCGGCGCGGACATCGGGGTGCGGGAGCGGGGCGCTCCGGGGCCGCGGGCGGCGGGCGCTCGGCCCGCTCAGTCATCGGCCTCCGCCCGCTCGGCCAGCGCGGCGAGCAGCCGGAGCGCCTCGTCGGCCGCGTCGTACGGCACAAAGAGGTGATCATGGAAGTAGCCGGCGACGACATTGCAGCTCAGGCCCGCGGCGGCGAGTTCGGCGGCGACGGCGGCGGTCAGGCCGACGGCGTCCAGGGAGGAGTGGACGCGCAGGGTGATCCAGCCCGCCACATAGGCGTAGCCCAGGCCCGTACGGTCGGCGTCCTCCTGCCGTACGACCAGGGTGAGCCCCTCGGGTTCGGCGATCGTGACGACCGGCGCCGCGCCCTCCGGAGCGGCTCCCGGCACGGTCGTGAACACATAGCGGCCCTCGTGCAGCTCGGGCCGCATGCTCCGCAGCAGCACCCGAAGATCGCGTTCACCGTGCATCTGTCCCACCGTGGCCTTCCTTTGTCCCACCGTGGCCTTCCTTTCGCCGTTCGTGGTGGCGCGCCACGCGGGCGCGGTTGCCGCAGGAGGGGGTGCACCACTCCTGGCGGGGGTGGTCCTTGAGGAAGTACCGCACACAGCGCGGGGCCGGGCAGGCCCGCAGGAGGGTGCGTTCGGGCCCGTCGAGGAAGGCGATGACGGCGCGGGCGAGCGCGGCGGTGATCCGGTCGGCGGCGGGCGGGTCGCCGACCGGACAGCTGCGGGCCTGCGGCGGCGCGTCCGGGGCCCAGACGAGGCGGGGCACGGTCGGGACCAGGGCCGCGGCGGCGTTCAGACGGCGCAGCGCCTCGTCCTCGGGGAGCAGTCGGTGGGCGTCGGCGCGGCTGGCCGGACGCGGGTGCACGGCGCGGGCGAACAGGGCCCGGGTGGCCGCGCGCAGCTCCCGTACGGCGGTCAGGAGCACCGCGTCCGCGGCGGCCTGCGGGGCGCCGTCCAGGAGGGCGGTGCGTTCGCGCAGCCAGGCCGCGAGTCCGGCCGTGTCGGCGAGGTCGTCGGCGACGCCGCCGTGGCCGTCGTGGCGGAGGGTGACGGCGAGTTCGAGGGCGAGCCGCGGTGCGGTCATGGGGCTAATGCTAGCGTCCGGGCAAGCCGTTAGGAATGGGGGAGAGCCATGACCGACCCGAGGACCGACCTCCGTCAACTGCTGTGCCGGCTCCCGGTGTTCGCGGGCGACCTGCCGTCGTTCGATCCCGACGAGGCACCCGACGATCCGGTGGCCCTGTTCACCTCCTGGCTGCTCGACGCCGTACGTCGGCAGATCCCCGAGCCGCATGCGATGACGGTCTCGACGGCCGACGCGGACGGCAATCCGTCCGCCCGTACGCTGATCCTCAAGGACCTCGACGCGTCCGGCTGGCGGTTCGCGGCGCATGCCGACAGCGTCGTGCGCGGGAGCGCCGAACGGGCGGCGCAGGACTTTCTGGCACGGGGCGCGGGCGCCCGCGCCGAGGCGCTGCTCGGCCGGCAGAGCCGACCGCTGACGGGCGGCCTCGCCGAACGGGACGCCGCGGTCGCGCAGTCGGCGGACCGCCTCGCCCGCGAGCCCGGTCTGGTCGCGCCGCAGTGGCAGCTGTTCACCGTACGCGCCGAGTCCGTGGAGTTCTGGCAGGGCGACCGGGAACGCAAGCACACCCGGCTCGTCTACCAGCGCAAGGCCGACACCGAGCTGTGGACGAAGGGGCTGCTGTGGCCGTGACGGAGACGACGGGTATCCGTCTCAACTACTGGAAGGCGGGCCTGAGTTCGGTCCCTGGCGAGGTCTGGCGGCACGAGGACGACTGCACGGCCCTGATCCTGGCCGACAACCACCTCACCGAGCTGCCGACCGCGCTCGGCCGCCTCCGTTCGCTGCACACGCTCGACCTCGGCCACAATGCGCTGACCGGAATTCCGGAGGAAATCGGCGAACTGGCGGCCGGACTGACCCGGTATCTGTATCTGCACGACAACCGGCTGACCGGTCTGCCGGACGGGCTGTGCTCACTGGATCGGCTCGGCTATCTCAATGTCGGGGAGAATCCGCTGGGGCGCCTCCCGGAAAGCATGGGAGACATGACCGGTCTTGTCGAACTGCGCGCCCAGCACGCCGCGTTGACGGTTCTGCCGATGTCGGTGGGGAGACTCGAATCCCTCCGCGAATTGTGGCTGGGCGGCAATACGCTGACCGAACTGCCCGATACCGTCGCGGCGCTGCGCGCCCTGCGGGTGCTGGAGCTGCGGAACAACGCGTTGTCCCGCGTTCCCGAGGCGCTGCGCACCCTGCCGCTGCTGCGCCGGATCGACCTGAGGGGCAATCGGATCGGGGAGGTTCCGTCATGGATCACCGAGCTGCCGTCGCTGGAAAAGCTGGATCTGCGGTGGAATGCGGTGGCGGATTCCGCGGAACCGGTTCTGGAATTGCGTGACATGGGGTGCGTGGTGCTCACCTGAGGTCCTTCCGGGGTGCCTCGCGTTCGGGCACCCCGGAAGGACCCGGACGGACGGAATTCCGCCCGCCGCGGACTACGTCAGGTCGAACTCCCCCTCACGCGCCCCCAGTACGAACGCCCGCCATTCCCCGGGCGTGAAAATCAGCGCCGGGATCTCCGGGCTACGGGCGTTGCGCATCGCGATATAGCCCTCGACGAAGGCGATCTGGACGTCGCCCACGCCCTGGCTGCTCGACTGCCACTCGGCGTGGGTCAGATCGAGGTCGGGCGCGCTTCCGCCCGTCAGCCGCTGCTCGGTGATGCTGTCGGCCACGTTGCCGCTCCTCCCGGTTGGTCGGTCCGGCCGTCAGGGTAGTCACCGGGACCGGGGACGGACAGGGCGCGACCGCCCGCACCGGGCCGTCGGACGGGCCCTAGACGGCGGGCGGTTCGGCACCCACCAGCCACATCGAGAAGAACTGCGCGCCGCCTCCGTAGGCATGACCCAACGCCCGCCTGGCGCCGTCGACTTGGTGGGCGCCGGCCCGGCCGCGCACCTGGAGGGCGGCCTCGGCGAAGCGGAGCATTCCGGAGGCGCCGATGGGGTTGGTGGACAGGACGCCGCCCGAGGGGTTGACGGGCAGGTCGCCGTCCAGTTCGGTGACGCCGGACTCGGTGAGTTTCCAGCCCTCGCCCTCCTCGGCGAAGCCGAGGTTCTCCAGCCACATCGGCTCGTACCAGGAGAACGGGACGTACATTTCCACGGCGTCGATCTCGCGGCGGGGGTCGGTGATACCGGCCTGGCGGTAGACGTCGGCGGCGCAGTCCTTGCCCGCCTGCGGGGAGACGAAGTCCTTGCCCGCGAAGAGGGTGGGTTCGCTGCGCATGGCGCCGCCGTGCACCCAGGCGGGCGGGTGCGGGGCGCGGGCGGCCCCGGTGCGGTCGGTGAGGATCATCGCGCAGGCGCCGTCGGAGGAGGGGCAGGTCTCGGAGTAGCGGACGGGGTCCCAGAGCATGGGGGACGACTGGACCTTCTCCAGGGTCAGACCGGTTTCGTGGAGGTGCGCGTAGGGGTTCTTGAGGGCGTTGCGGCGGTCCTTGTAGGCGACGAGCGAGCCGATCGTGTCCGGGGCGCCCGCACGGCGCATATAGGCGCGGATATGCGGGGCGAAGAAGCCGCCGGCGCCCGCGAGCAGCGGCTGCTGGAAGGGGATCGGCAGGGACAGGCCCCACATCGCGTTGGACTCGGACTGCTTCTCGAAGGCGAGGGTCAGGACCGTGCGGTGGACCCGGGCGGCGACGAGGTTGGCGGCGACCAGGGCGGTGGAGCCGCCGACGGAGCCCGCCGTGTGCACCCGGAGCATCGGCTTGCCCACGGCGCCGAGCGCATCGGCCAGATACAGCTCGGGCATCATGACGCCCTCGAAGAAGTCGGGGGCCTTGCCGATGACGACGGCGTCGATGTCGGCCCAGGTCGACTGGGCGTCCTCCAGGGCGCGCCCGGCGGCCTCACGGACGAGTCCGGCAATCGAGACATCGCGGCGGGCGGCGACGTGGTGGGTCTGGCCGATGCCGGTGACGGCCACGGGCTCCTTGCTCATCGCGCCTCTCCTTCCAGGACGGCGACCAGGTTCTGCTGTAGGCACGGCCCCGAGGTGGCGTGCGCCAGGGCACGGTCGGACTCGCCGCGCTGGATGCGGGCGGCGGCCTCGCCGAGGCGGATGAGCCCGGCGGCCATGACGGGGTTGGCGGCGAGCGCGCCGCCGGAGGGGTTGATACGGACCCCCGCCGCGTCCGGGCCGTCGAGCGCGAGTGCGCGGCGCAGGACGACCTCCTGGGAGGTGAACGGGGCGTGCAGTTCGGCGGTGTCCACAGGCCGCGCGAAGTAGCCGGCGCGTTCCGCGGCCAGCCGGGTGGACGGGGAGTCGGTCAGATCGCGGACACCCAGGGCGTGGGCCTCGATGCGGTGGTCGAGGCCGCGGATCCAGGCGGGCCGGTCGCACAGCCGGCGGGCGGTGTCACCGGCGGCGAGGACGACGGCGGCCGCCCCGTCGCCGATGGGCGGGCAGTCGCCGGTACGGAGCGGGGCGACGAGGTGGTCCCCGGCGGGTACGGCGCCGCGCAGCTGAGCGTGCGGGTTGACCTCGGCGGCGGTGCGGCTGCGGGTCGCGATGCCCGCCAGGGCGCGCTCGTCGGTCAGCCCGGCGTCGATCAGGGCCTGCGCCTGGAGCGCGGCGAGAGCGACGGAATCCGGCCACAGCGGGGCGAGGTAGTACGGGTCGAGCTGCCGGGTGAGGACCTCGCGGAGGTCGCCGGGTGAGGACTTGCCGTACGCGTAGACCAGCGCGGTCTCCGCCTCGCCGGTGAGCAGCGTGACCCATGCCTCGTACAGCGCCCAGGCGCCGTCCATCTCCACATGGGATTCGGAGATCGGCGGCCAGGCGCCGACGCCGTCCAGGGCCATGGTGAAGGAGAAGGCGCGGCCGGCGAGGTAGTCGCTGGATCCGGAGCAGGTGAAGTCGATGTCGCCGGCCTTGAGTCCGGTACGCGACAGGACGTCGTGCAGCACCGGCATCAGCATCTCGACCTCGGAGGTCTCGGCGCTGCTGCGGACGTGGTCGCTCTGCCCGAAGGCGACGATGGCGACCTCGCGCAACGGGCCGGTCGAGGGGCCGGTCGAGCCGGTCGAGGGGCCGGGCATCAGATCAGCTCCTTGTAGCTGTCGTAGTCGGCGTCGGGTTCGCCGGTCGGGCGGTAGTGCTCGGGGAAGGGGGAGCCCTCGGTCCAGACGGGTTCGACGCGCAGGCCCATGCGGACCTGGTCGTAGGGGATGCCGCCGATCCGCGCGTGCAGGGCCAGATCGGCGCCGTCCAGGGCGATATGGGCGTAGACGTAGGGGACGTCGATGTCCAGGTTGCGGGCCTTGATGTTGACGATGCAGAAGGTGGTGACGGTGCCGCGGGGGCCGACCTCGACCTGGGGGCCGGTGGCCACGCCGCAGGTGGGGCAGGCGCCGCGGGGCGGGACATAGACCTTGCGGCAGGCGGGGCAGCGTTCGCCGAGGGTCCTGCGGTCGGCGAGCGCCTGGATGTAGCGGGACTGGGCGGCGCCGGGCGAGTAGGTGTAGTCGAGGCGGGCGGGGGCGGTGATGCCGGTGAGGGCGTCGGGGAACTGTCCGTCGTGGGCGACGGGTTCACGGGTGTGCCCGTCGCCTCCGGTGCCCTGGTCCGGTTCGAAGCAGGAGATGTCGGTGATCGCGCCGGTACGTTCGGCGGCCCAGCGGATGCGGACCCGCATCCCGGTGCGTACGGCGTCGGGGCCGGGCGCGTCCAGGGCGTGCAGCAGGGCGGTGTCGGCGCCGTCGAGCCGGACCAGGACCCAGGCGAACGGGGTGGTCAGGGGCTGTCCGCGGCGCGGGGTGGGGTTCCAGGCCCAGGTGGTGACGGTGCCGGCGGTGCCGACCTCGACCAGCTCGCGGATCTCCTCGGCCGTGACCGGGTCGTATTCGGCGGGCGGGACGACGACCCGGCCGTCGCTCGCCTTGACGCCGAGGACGGTACGTTCGCGCAGGCCCGTGAGGAAGGCGCTCTGGACGGGCCCGAGCGAGCGGGTGAAGGGGAATTCGACGACGAGGGGCGCGGTGAGGATGTCCGGCATGGGGTCTCCGTGAGGGGTGGGGCGCAGGGGCGAGGCGGGATCGGGGGACGACGGGTCCTGCGGCGCACAGGATCCGGTCAGGTGCGCCGATAGACGGGCGGCCGCTTCTCCGCGAAGGCCCGCGCGCCTTCCTTGGCGTCGTCGGTGTCGAAAATCGGCCATCCACGGGCGAGTTCGGCGGCAAGGCCGTCGCTCTCGGTCATCCCGGCGGTCTCATAGACGGACGCCTTGACGGCCTCGACGGCGAGCGGTCCGCAGGCGTTGATCTGCTCGGCGATCTCCAGGGCCTTGGCGAGCGCACTGCCGTCGGGGACGACATGGCCGATCAGGCCGATGCGGGCGGCCTCGGGGGCCGGGTACGGACGGCCGGTGAGCAGCATTTCGAGGGCGTGGGTACGGGGAATCTGACGGGCGAGGCGGACGGTGGAGCCGCCGATCGGGAACAGCCCGCGCCTGACCTCGTAGAGGCCGAAGGTCGCGCTCTCGCCCGCGATCCGGATGTCGGTGCCCTGGAGGATCTCCGTCCCCCCGGCGACACAGTGGCCCTCGACGGCGGCGATCACCGGTTTGCGGGGACGGTGGTGCCGCAGCATCGCCTTCCAGTGCAGATCGGGGTCGGCGCGCAGCCTGTCGCGGTACCGTTCGCCCGCCATCCCCTTGCCGGCCAGGGCCTTGAGGTCCATCCCCGCGCAGAAGGTGCCGCCGGCCCCGGTGAGCACGATGGAGCGGATCTCGTCGTCCTCGTCGGCCGCCGCCCAGCCGTCGTACAGGCCCACCAGCATCGGCAGCGAGAGGGCGTTCTTCGCCTCCGGCCGGTTGAGGGTGAGCACCAGGGTCGCACCGCACCGCTCCACGGTCAGGTGTTCCGTCCCGCCCGCGTCCCCTGGCCGTGCTCCGCTTCCCGTTCCTTCCGTGCCACCCACCATTCCGTCCTCCCGTCTCAAGGCGTAGAACAGGTAGAACAGGTTGCAGTAGCGCCACGGCGACTTCAAGGCTTTTTCTGACACCTAGTCAGATTTCTTGGCTCCGAGGCCTTCCCTGCTCCTCCCCCCGGCGCTCTAATGACCGCCGGGGTCCGGTCCGGTGGGACGGGGCCAGGCCGCCGTCCGCCCGGTCCAGGAGCCCTGGAGGAGACATGGAGTACAACCTTGCCGACCTCTTCGAGTCGATCGTCGACACGGTCCCCGACCGTGAGGCGCTGGTGTACGTCGACCATCCGGGCACCGGCGCCGAACGCCGTCTGACCTACGCGGAGCTCGACCGCGCCGCCAACCGGCTCGCCCACCACCTGAGCGACCAGGGGATCGGCCCCGGCCGGCACGTCGGGCTCCACCTCTACAACAGCGTCGCCTACCTCCAGGCCGTCTACGCCTGTCTGAAGATCCGCGCCGTCCCGGTCAACGTCAACTACCGCTATGTCGAGGAGGAGTTGGTCTATCTCTACCGCGACGCGGACCTGGTGGGGCTGGTCTTCGACGCGGAGTTCACCGAACGGGTCGCCGCCGCCCTCCCCCAGGCGCCCGCGCTGCGGCATCTCGTACGGGTCGGCACACCACCCGCCGGCGCCCCCGAACCGGCGATCGCCCCCGTGGCCCTGGCGGACGCCGAGGCCGCCGGATCGCCCGCACGCGGCTTCGGACCGCGTTCCGCCGACGACCAGATCGTCATCTACACCGGCGGCACCACCGGGATGCCCAAGGGCGTGATGTGGCGCCACGAGGACATCTTCTTCTCGGGGATGGGTGGCGGCGCACCGACCGGCGAACCGGTCAAACGGCCGCAGGAGCTGGCCGAACGAGTCGCGGCGGGCGGCGAGGGCATCGTCTTCTTCCCGACTCCCCCGCTGATGCACGGCACCTCCACCCTCACCGCGTTCATCGCCTTCCACTTCGGCCAGAAGGTCGTCCTGCACCGCAAGTACGTGCCGGAGGAGGTGCTGCGGACCGTTGCCCGCGAGAAGGTCACCAGTGTGTCGTTGGTCGGCGATGCGATGCTGCGCCCGCTCGTCGATGCGCTCGGCGGGCCGCTGAAGGGCACCGACTGTTCGTCCCTCTTCAGCGTCAGCAGCTCCGGTGCGATCCTCTCCGAGACGGTACGGGACCAGTTCAGCGCGCTGGTCCCGCATGCCCTGCTGCTCAACAACTTCGGCTCCTCGGAATCGGGCTTCAACGGGACGGCGACCGAGGACTCCGGGCCGGACGTCGGGTTCCGGCTGCGGGTCAATGCCCGTACGGCGGTGGTGGATCCGGCCACCCGCGCGCCGGTGCCGGTGGGCGAACCGGGGCGGCTGGCGCAGCGTGGGCACGTACCGCTCGGCTACTACAACGATCCGGCGAAAACCGCCGAGACGTTCTTCGAGCGGGACGGGGACCGGTGGGTGCTGCTGGGCGATATGGCGAGCGTCGATACGGAGGGCATCGTCACCGTCCTGGGGCGTGGGTCGCAGTGCATCAACTCCGGCGGCGAGAAGATCTATCCGGAGGAGGTCGAACAGGCGCTGAAGGCACATCCGGACGTGTACGACGCACTGGTGGCGGGCGTGCCGGACGAACGCTGGGGCAACCGCGTCGCGGCCGTCGTCCAACTCCGCGCCGGGTCGGCCCCGTTGGACCTCGCAAGCGTGCAGGCCCATTGCCGCACCCGGCTGGCCGGTTACAAGATCCCGCGGGCCGTGGTCTTCACCGACCGCATCCAGCGCTCACCCAGCGGCAAGGCGGACTACCGGTGGGCCAAGGCGGTGGTGCGGGGCGAAGGAGCCGGGTGACGGGGTCGCCCCGCGATCGGCCGCCCCCCCCCGCTCAGCCGCAGACCGAGCGCAGCGAACGGGCCAGTGCCACCGTGTGCAGCGGGTCCAGGTGCCGCTCGTACCGTATTCGGGCGGCGGACACCGTCACCAGCGGAGCGCAGTACGGCGCGGAACGGGCCTGCGGGGAGGCGGCGATGGCGCGGACCAGCGCGCCGTTGAGGCGATTGATCTCCTTGCGCACCTCGTTCAGGTCCGGGCGCTCGGCCGGCGCCCGGGACGGGTCGGCGTCCCACTCCCGGAACAGCCCGCGCTGGACGATCTTGCTCGCCTCGATCTGGTCCCGGAAGATCCGCACCGTCGCCTCGGGATCGGCCCCCAGCCGCCGCGCCTGCTCGGCCACCGAGTCCAGGACCACCCGCTCGCGGGCCGGATCGTCGATCGGACTGCCGGTGCCCCATTTCGCCGCGGCCACCAGGTCTCCGGTGGCCAGACGCTCGGCGGACAGCGCGGCGAGGGGGCGCAGTCGGGCGTACGGGGAGTGGGCGGCCGCGGGGGCGGCGGATGCCCGTTCGGCGGGTGCAGGGGCGGCGGACAGGGGCGCCGCGGCGGCCCCGCCGGCTCCGGCGAACAGGAGGGTCGCGGTGGCGCCGGCGATCAGCGCGCGGCGCATCGTGCTGATGAACGACACGGTCATCCTTTCTCGGGTGGCGTCATGGTGTTCATCGTCGCACCCGGCACTGACAATGCCGCCGACTGCGCCATGAACCGGCCGCCTGACAGCGCGAACTGACGGAATCTCAGGAGACAGCCTCGCGGGTATGCCCTCCGGCCCGCCTACGGTCGCGGCGCCAGGAAGGACGTCACGGCCGCAAGAAACTCCCCCGGGCGCTCCTCATGGACGAGATGGCCGCCGCCCTCGATGGTCACGAGGCGGGCGCCGGGGATGCGGTCGGCCATCTCGGCGAGCCGGTGCTGCGGGATATGGCTGGTGGGGCCGCCGCCGATGACGAGGGTGGGTGCGGCGATCTTCGCGAGGCTCTCCCACCACAGCGGGTCGGGGGCATTGCGCTCCGCCGCCACCGCGGCCGCGGCGCGCCAGTCGTACGACTGCGGTCCGGCCGGCTGTCCGGGCACCTCCCGCGGCGGATCGGCGGGCAGCGGCGGTGCGGCCTCCTCCAGGACCAGCCGGTCCACCAGGTCAGGGCGGTGCGCGGCGAGCAGCAGGGCGGCGCCCGCGCCCAGCGAGTGGCCGATCAGGGTCACCCGCTCCAGCCCCAGGGCCGCGACGAACCCGATCGCATCGTCGCGCCAGTGCTCATGGCCGTACTCGCCGGGCCAGTCGCTGTGTCCATGGCCCCGCTGGTCGAGGGCGAACACCCGGTGCGTACCGGCGAGCCGGCCGACCACTCCGCGCCAGTCCTCGCCGTCCTCTCCCAGGCAGTGCAACAGGACGGCCGGGGGTGCGTCCGGCTCACCCCACACCCGGTACGCCAGCCGAATCTCACCAACCCGTACTTTCTGGACGTCACTCATGCGCGGGACGCTACCCGTGGGGTCCCTGCGGCACGCCCCTTGACGTGTTCGCCGCGCGCTGATTACTTGGACCGGCATGCAGCTACCGAATGATCGGTAGGGAGAACTGAGGCGGTGACTCTCCATGCCGGAATCGGCTACGGGTGCAGAGGGCGGCGGCACGGACCCCACCCTCCCCACCTTCGACGACGCGGAACGGCTCTCCCCGGACGCCCTGCGCGCGCTGCAACTGACCCGGCTGCGCGCCTCCTTGCAGCACGCCTATGAGCATGTGCCGTTCTACCGGGAGTCCTTCGACCGCGCGGGTGTCCGGCCCGACGACTGCCGTACGCTCGGCGACCTCGCCCGCTTCCCGTTCACCGTGAAGGACGATCTGCGCGCGCAGTACCCCTTCGGGATGTTCGCGGTCCCGAAGCACGAGGTGCGCCGTCTGCACGCCTCCAGCGGCACGACCGGCCGCCCCACCGTCGTCGGCTATACCGAACGCGATCTCTCCCACTGGGCGGACGTCGTCGCCCGCTCGATCCACGCGGCGGGCGGGCGGCCCGGCCACACCGTCCATATCGCTTATGGATACGGGCTGTTCACCGGCGGCCTCGGTGCGCACTACGGCGCGGAGCGGCTCGGCTGTACGGTCGTGCCGGCGTCCGGCGGGATGACCGGCCGGCAGGTGCAGATCATCCAGGACTTCCGCCCCGAGATCATCATGGTGACGCCGTCGTACATGCTCACCCTGCTGGACGAGTTCGAGCGGCAGGGCGTCGACCCGCGGACCACCTCGCTCAAGGTGGGCATCTTCGGCGCCGAGCCGTGGACCCAGGAGATGCGGCGCGAGATCGAGGAACGGTTCGCGATCGACGCGGTGGACCTCTACGGCCTGTCGGAGGTCATGGGCCCCGGCGTCGCCCAGGAGTGCGTGGAGACCAAGGACGGGCTGCACATCTGGGAGGACCACTTCTATCCGGAGGTGGTCGATCCGTTCACCGGCGAGGTACTGCCGGACGGTGAGCACGGCGAACTGGTCTTCACCTCGCTGACCAAGGAGGCCATGCCCGTCATCCGCTATCGCACCCGGGATCTGACCCGGCTGCTGCCCGGCACCGCGCGCCCCGCCTTCCGCCGGATGGAGAAGATCACCGGGCGCAGCGACGACATGATCATTCTGCGCGGGGTCAACCTCTTCCCCGCGCAGATCGAGGAGATCGTGCTGCGCACACCCGGCATCGCCCCGCACTTCCAGCTGCGGCTGACCCGCGAGGGGCGGATGGACCATCTGACCGTACGGGCCGAGGCCCGGCCGGATGCGACGCCGGAGGAGCGTACGGCGGCGGTCGGGCAGATCGCGCGGTGCGTCAAGGACGGCATCGGCGTCTCCGTCGCGGTCGAGATCGTCGATCCGGAGACGCTGGAGCGTTCGGTCGGCAAGATCAAGCGCATCGTGGACGCGCGGCCACGGGACGAGGCGTAACGGCTCAGGTCATCTGGGGGTCGCCCTTGATCAGGGCGAAGGCGGCACCCGCCGGGTCCTTGAGCATGGCCAGGCGGCCGACGCCCGGTGCGTTGCTCGGCGGGATCAGGACCGTGGCGCCGCGGGAGGTGGCCGCGGCGAAGGTGGCGTCACAGTCGGCCACGCCGAAATACGGGTGCCACTCCGACGTCGAACCGGCCTCGCGGTGCTCCTTCTGCAACTGCATGATGCCGCCCTGGCCCGTGTCCCCCTCCCGGCCGCCGCCGGGCGAGGAGACGACGGAGTAGACCATGTCGCCGCCCATCGGCATGTCCTGGTACCCCCAGGAGAAGACCGACGCGTAGAAGTCCTTCGCGGCGGCCGAATCGGTGGTGTACAGCTCCGTCCAGCACAGGGTGTCGGCTTCCATCACCGTGTCCAGGCCCTTGGTGTCGCCGGGCTGCCATACGGCGAACTGCGCGCCCGTGGGGTCGGTGTAGCCGGCCAGCCGGCCGGCCGTGAAGACGTCCATCGGCGGGACGCGGACCGAGCCGCCCGCCTGCTCCACGGCCTTGGTCGTGGCGTCCGCGTCGGCGGTGTGGAAGTACACCGTCCAGGCGGAGCGCGCGCCCTTCTCCGTGAGCGGGCCGACCGCGCCGACGGTCTTGCCGTCCAGCTGGAAGAAACCGTAGCCGCCGGACTCCGGGCCCGCCGACTGCACCGTCCAGCCGAAGACGCCGGAGTAGAAGTCGGCGGCGGCTTGGGGATCGGGCGCGCCGAGGTCGATCCAGTTGGGTGTGCCGGGGACGTACTGGGTGGTCAGCATGCTGCTTCCTCCGCTGCTCTGCTGGAGTCGGTCACGGACTTTCAGCATGGCAGGAGGCACTGACAGTCGCCCTCCGCCCGGCGCTCAGGGCGTGGCGAGGCGGTCGCGCAGCTCCCGCTTGAGGACCTTGCCGCTGGCGTTGCGCGGCAGCGCGTCGACGAACACCACCCGCCGGGGCGCCTTGAACGGCGCGAGGCGGGCGCGGGCGGCGTCGATCAGCTCCTGCTCGCTCACCGCGCCGACGAGCCCGTCGACACCGTCGTCGCCTTTGCCTTCGCCGCCGCCTTCGCCGTCCGTGCGCCGTACGACCACCGCCGTCACCGCCTCGATCCACCGCTCGTCCGGCAGCCCGATGACCGCGACCTCGGCGACCTGCGGATGCTCGTAGAGCACATCCTCCACCTGGCGGGAAGCGACCAGTACGCCGCCGGAGTTGATGACGTCCTTGACCCGGTCGACCACCGTGAAATAGCCCTCCGCATCCCGGACGGCGAGGTCGCCGGAGTGGAACCAGCCGTCCCGGAAGGCTTCGGCGGTCTCCTCGGGCTTGTCCCAGTAGCCGGTGCACAGCTGGGGCGAGCGGTAGACGATCTCCCCGCGGGTGCCGTCGGGCACCTCATGGCCGTTCTCGTCGACCAGGCGGGCCTCCACGAACAGCACCGGGCGGCCGCACGAGTCCATCCGGCCGTCGTGCTCGTCCGGTCCCAGCACGGTGGCCAGCGGGCCGATCTCGCTCTGCCCGAAGCAGTTGTAGAACGCGAGGGAGGGCAGCCGGGCGCGCAGCCGCTCCAGGACCGGTACGGGCATGATCGAGGCTCCGTAGTAGGCCTTGCGCAGTCCGTCGAGGTCCCGGACGGCGAAGTCCGGGTGGTTCGACAGCGCGATCCAGACCGTCGGCGGTGCGAACAGGCTGTCCGCCAGGCCCGCTTCGACCAGGTCGAAGATCCTGTCGGGCGCGGGTCCGTCGAGGATGGTGTTCTCCGCGCCGACCGCCAGATAGGGCAGCAGGAAGACATGCATCTGCGCGGAGTGGTAGAGCGGCAGGGAGTGCACCGGCCGGTCGCTCTCCCGGAGGTCGAGGGCGACGACGGCGCTGGTGTATTCGTGCACCAGCGCACGGTGCGTCATCATCGCGCCCTTGGGGAGGGCGGTGGTCCCCGAGGTGTAGAGCAGCTGGACGAGGGTGTCGTCGGCGGCCGCCGCCGGTGTCGGATCCGCTGTCGCATCCCGTGACGCATCCGGCGTCGGATCCGGCTCACCGCCCGTCTCCGCCGCCGCGGCGAGCAGCTCCAGGAGCCCGTCCGGCGCGCCGTACAGCGGCATGGTGCGCAAGGAGGCCGGCAGCCGGTGGGCCAGGGCGGGGTCGGTGAGCGCCAGTGTGCTGCCGGACTGCTCCAGGATGTAGCGCAGGTCGTCGCCGGTGAGGGCGTGGTTGACCGGCACATGCACCAGGCCGGCGCGGGCGCAGGCCAGGAAGGCGATCAGGTACGCGTCGGAGTTGTGCCCGTACGACGCGACCCGGTCGCCGGACCGCAGCCCCTGCGCGAGCAGCACCCGGGCCGCGGCGGTCACCGCGTCGTCCAGCTCGCGGTACGTCCACGCCCGGTCCCCGAACCGCACCGCCGTCCGCCCGGGAACCCGCCGCGCGCTGCGCCGCAGGACCCCGTCCACCGTGTTGCTCCGCGCTTGGGTCATGGCGTGATCCTCGGGCTCGCCTGACGCCGGGTCAAGCCCTGTGGACAGAGCGTCGCGGTCCCACACCGGAACGGCGCCGGCCCCGCCCGCCCCGGGGCCGCCCGCCCCCTACACAGCCCGCTCCCGCCCCTCCCAGTACGGGTCGCGAAGGCGCCGTTTGTAGAGCTTGCCGTTGGGGTCGCGGGGCAGGGCGTCGACGAAGTCCACGGAGCGCGGGCGTTTGTAGGGGGCCAGCCGGCGTGCGCAGTGGGAGAGGATGGCATCGGCGAGGGCGGGGCCGGGCTCGTGGCCCTCGGCCGGTTCGACGACGGCCTTGACCTCCTCGCCCCAGTCGTCGTGCGGGATGCCGAAGGCGGCGGCGTCGGCGACGGCGGGGTGGCCGAGCAGGGCGGACTCGATCTCGGCGGGGTAGATGTTGACCCCGCCCGAGATGATCATGTCGATCTTGCGGTCGCGGAGGAAGAGATAGCCGTCCTCGTCCAGATAGCCGAGGTCGCCCACAGTGAAGAAGTCGCCGATGCGGTTCTTCTTCGTCTTGGTCTCGTCCTTGTGGTAGCTGAAGCCGCCGGTGGTCATCTTCATGTAGACGGTGCCCAGTTCACCGGGCGGCAGCCGGTTGCCGTCGTCGTCGAAGACGGCCAGTTCGCTGATGGGCCAGGCCCTGCCGACCGTACCGGGCTTTTTGAGCCAGTCCTCGGCCGTGGCGAAGGCGCCGCCGCCCTCGCTCGCCGCGTAGTACTCCTCGACGCAGTCGCCCCACCACTCGATCATGGCGCGTTTGACGTGGTCGGGGCAGGGCGCTGCGCCGTGGATGGCATGCCGCATGGCGCTCACGTCGTAGGCCGTGCGTACTTCCTCCGGGAGGGCGAGGAGGCGGTGGAACTGGGTGGGGACCATATGGGTGTGGGTGCACCGGTGGGCGTCCATCAGGGCCAGCATCTGCCGGGGCGTCCACTTGTCCATCAGGACGATGCGGTGGCCGATGTGCAGGGAGGCGCCGGCGAATTGCAGCACCGCGGTGTGGTAGAGCGGCGAGCAGACGAGGTGGACGTTGCCGTCGAACGGCTTGATGCCGAAGATGGCGAGGAAGCCGCCCAGATAGGTCTCCTCCGGGGGTTTGCCCGGGAGCGGGCGGCGGATGCCGCGGGGGCGTCCGGTGGTGCCCGAGGTGTAGTTCATGACCCAGCCCAGGGTGCGGTCGGCGGGCGGGGATTCCGGCTGTCCGGCGAGGAGGCGCTCGTAGGGGAGGAATCCGTCGACGGTGCCGACGGCGTAGCGCTGCCCGGCCGACAGTCCGGCCTCGTCGGCGGCCTGGCGGGCCGCGTCGCCGTAGCGCTCGTGGGCGATCAGCGCCTTCGCGCCCGAGTCGGCGACGATCCAGGCGATCTCGGGGCCGACGAGGTGGTGGTTGACGGGCACGAGATAGAACCCGGCCTGGGAGGCCGCCAGATAGGCGGTGAAGAACTCGACGCCGTTGGGGAGGACGACGGCGAAGGCGTCGCCGCGTACCAGGCCCGCCGCGCGCAGGCCGTGCACCAGTCGGTTGGCGGCGGCGTGCAGCCGGCCCGCGGTCCACTCCTGGCCGTCCGGGGCGATCAGGACGGTACGGTCCGGGTCGGCGGTTGCCTGCGCCCAGAAGCCGTTGGGGGGCTGGCTCACCGCTGGCTCCTTCCGGCGATGCGGTTGATGCGGTCGATGGCCCGCTCGAAGCCGCGGGTGAGGTCGTCGAAGACCGCCTGGACGCTGCGTTCGCTGGTCATCCGGCCCACGATCTGGCCGACCGGCGTGCCCAGCAGCGGCTCCACCTCGTGCCGTTGGATACGGGAGTTGGCCTCGGCGACCAGCAGCCCCTGCAACGGCATGGGCAGCGGACCGGGGCCGCTGGGGTCGTCCCAGGCATCGGTCCAGTCGGTGCGCAGCTGGCGGGCGGGCTTGCCGGTCAGGGCGCGGGAGCGGACGGTGTCGCCGGGACCGGCGGCGAGCAGTTTCGCGGTCAGCCGGCGGGAGTGCAGTTCGGCCTCCTCGGTGGTCAGCCAGAGGGAGCCGAGCCAGACGCCCTGGGCGCCGAGGGCGAGGCCGGCGGCGATCTGTTCGCCGGTGCCGATGCCGCCGGCCGCGAGAACGGGCAACGGGTCGACGGCGGCGACCACTTCGGGGGTGAGGACCATGGTGGCGATCTCGCCGGTGTGGCCGCCGGCCTCGTAGCCCTGGGCGACGACGATGTCGATTCCGGCGGCCTTGTGGTGGCGGGCGTGGCGGGGGCTGCCGGCCAGCGCGGCAACCAGGATGCCGTGGTCATGGGCGCGCCGGACGACATCGGGCGGCGGTGAGCCGAGGGCGTTGGCGAGCAGCTTGATCGGATAGTCGAAGGCCACATCGAGCTGGGTGCGGGCGACCTGTTCCATCCATCCGGTGATCCGCCAGCCGGAGGCTTCCCCCTCCGCGAGCTGCGGCACATGATATTTGTCAAGGATTTCGGTGACGAATCGCCGGTGTTCGTCGGGGATCATCGCCTCGACGTCGGCCTCGGTCAGTGTTTGCTTGTCCGGGGCCTCCACCTTCTTGGCGGGCATCACCACATCGAGGCCGTAGGGCAGCCCGTCGGTGTGCTCCTGCATCCAGTCCAGGTCGCGGGCCAGCTCGCCCGGCGCGGTGTAGCGGACCGCGCCGAGCACCCCGAACCCGCCCGCCCGGGTGATCGCCGCGGCGACCGCGGGGAAGGGCGTGAATCCGAAGACGGCGTGCTCGACGCCCAGCGCGTTGCTCAGCTCCGTCTGCATGGGCGCAGGATGCCGCAGCGGGGCGTACGAGGGAAGAGATTTTCTGATGGCCTATCAGAAATGCCCTTCACCCCTCCTCCAGCACCGCCATCGCCGCGTTGTGCCCCGGGATCCCGCTGACTCCCCCGCCGCGCACCGCGCCCGCCCCGCACAGCAGGACGTTGGGGTGGGCGGTGGCCACTCCCCAGCACCCCGGTGCGCCCTCGGGCCGCTCGTCCTCCGGGTCCGCGTACGGAAAGGCCAGTTCGCGGTGGAAGATGTTGCCGCCCGGCAGCCCCAGCTCGCGGTCCAGGTCGAGGGGGGTCTTTGCCTCGATGCAGGGGCGGCCGTCGGCGTCGGTGGCCAGGCAGTCGGCGAGCGGCTCGGCGAGGTGGGCGTCCAGCTCGGCCAGGGTGGCGGCCAGCAGCCGGTCACGGGTGGCGTCGTGGTCGTCGGTGAAGAGGCGGGCGGGGGCGTGCAGGCCGAAGAGGGTGAGGGTCTGGTGGCCCGTGCGGACGAGGTCGGGGCCGAGGATGGAGGGGTCGGTGAGGGAGTGGCAGTAGATCTCCGAAGGCGGGGCGGCGGGCAGGCCGCCGGCCGCGGCCTGCCGGTAGGAGCGCTCCAGCTGGTCGTAGCCCTCGGCGACATGGAAGGTGCCGGCGAAGGCGTCCCGGGGGTCGACTCGGCTGTCGCGCAGCCGGGGCAGGCGCGTGAGCAGCATGTTCACCTTGAGCTGGGCGCCCTCGGCGGGCGGTGGCGGGGTCTCGCCCAGGAGGTGGGCCAGTTCCCGCGGGGAGGCGTTGACCAGCACCCGGCGGGCGCCGACGGTGCCCTGAGGGCAGGTCACCTCCGCGCTGCGGCCGTCGGTGGCGAGGGCCGTGACCGGGCAGTCGGTGACGATCTCGGCCCCGGCGCCGCGGGCGGCGTCGGCCAGGGCGTCGGTGAGGGCGCCCATGCCGCCCACGGGGACGTCCCAGTCGCCGGTGCCGCCGCCGATGACGTGATAGAGGAAGCAGCGGTTCTGGCGCAGGGCCGGATCGTGGGCGGTGGTGAAGGTGCCGATCAGGGCGTCGGTCAGGACGACGCCGCGGACCAGGTCGTCGGCGAAGGTCTCCTCGACGGTCTCACCCAGGGGGCGTTCGAAAAGGGCCTGCCAGGTGGCGTCGTCGTCGATCCGGGCGCGGAGGTCGGCGCGGGTGGGCAGCGGTTCGGTGAGGGTGGGAAAGACCCGTTGGGCGAGGCGGTGGGTGGTGCCGTAGAAACGCTGCCATGCGGCGAACTCTCGGTCGGATCCGGTCAGTTGGGCGAACGCCTCGCGGGTGCGGCTCTCGCCGGCGCCCACCAGGAGGCCGGTGGGGCGGCCGTCGCGGACGGCGGGGGTGTAGGAGGAGACGGTCCGCTTGCGGACGGCGAAGCGCAGCCCGAGGTCCCGCACGATCTTCTGCGGCAGCAGGCTGACGAGATACGAGTAACGGGACAGCCGGGCGTCGACCCCGGCGAACGCCCGGGTCGACACGGCCGCACCACCGGTGTGGTCCAGCCGCTCCAGCACCAGCACGCTGCGCCCGGCGCGTGCGAGGTAGGCGGCGGCCACCAGTCCGTTGTGCCCGCCGCCGACGATGACCACGTCATACGAAGTCCGCATGCCCCTTGGTAACACATCGTCAGGCAGCCGGGTATCACGCCGCCAGTCCCTCGGGTATCGCCCCGTCAAACTGGCGCGTAACACACCCTCAGGCCCCGCGTACCACACGGCTTTCGCACACGGAATCGCACCCGCCCGGCGCAGGCGTGAAACCGCCGGTCGGGACGGTGCGGCTTCTTGACCGGGCGGGGGCCGACTTCTAGCGTCCGGCCGTGCGCCGCACCGCCCGCCGGACACACCGCACCGGGCGGTGCACGCCCCGGCCGTCCCGCCCACCCCGTGAGGTGACCCGTGTCCCACCGTCAGGTTCCCCGCACCGGCCGCATCCTCGCCACACTGACCACCGTCGTCGCCTGCTCCGCCGGACTGCTCGCCTCCACCGGCCCCGCCAGCGCCGCGCCCGACGCCCACCGCACCGCCGCCCGTCCCGGCACCGCCGCGGACAGCACCGCCGATGCCTCGGAGGGTGCCCAGGACGGCGCCAGGGCCTACCCCAACCTGGCGCCCAGGCCCCCGATGGGCTGGAACAACTGGTCGTACTACACCTGCGACGTCAACGAGAAGGTCGTCCTGGACAACGCCCGGGCGCTCGCGCGGAACGGGCTGGCGGACCGGGGCTACGACACCGTGACGATCGACGACTGCTGGATGGCCAAGCAGCGCGGACCGCAGGGCGAGCTGGTGGCGGACCCGGCGAAGTTCCCGCACGGCATGGCCTACATCGGCCGGGAACTGCACCGGCTGGGGCTCAGGTTCGGCATCTACGAGGACGTCGGCACCCTGACCTGCGGGAAGTACCCTGGCAGTTACGGGCACTTCGAGCAGGACGCCCGGCAGTTCGCCGGATGGGGCGTCGACTACCTCAAGGCGGACGGCTGCAATGTACCCCGGCCGGCAGGCCGTACCAAGGAGCAGAGCTACCGCGACGTGTACGAGCAGCAGAGCCGGGCGCTGTTGGCCACCGGACGTCCCATCACCTTCTCGGTGTCGGCGCCGGCCTATTTCCAGTACGACGGCGACAGCGTCTGGCATCAGGTCATCGAATGGTCCGCCAAACTGGGCAACCTGTGGCGGGGCGGCCGGGACATCGCGCTGGAACAGCAGAGCGCGGCCACGAAGTGGTCCTCCATCCTCTACAACTTCCGCTACAACGCGAAGCTGAACGGTCTCCAGCGACCCGGCCGCTGGAACGACCCGGACTTCCTGCTCGTGGGCGACTCGGGGCTCAGCCGTCACGAGATGCAGAGCCAGATGTCGCTGTGGGCGATGATGGCCGCGCCGCTGATTTCCAGTACGAATCTGGCCGAACTCTCCCCGGAGGCGCGCGAGGTGCTCGGCAACCGCGCGATCATCGCCGTCGACCAGGACTCCCTCGGCCGGCAGGGCGAGGTCGTCGCGCAGAACGACGGCTTCACGGTGATGTCCAAGCGGCTGCGCAACGGCGACCGCGCGGTGGCGCTGTTCAACTCCGGCGACACGCCGCGCACGCTGTCCACCACGGCAGAGGCGGTGGGGTTGCCGGCGTCGTCGTCGTACTGGATGCGCGATCTGGTCACCGGGCGCGGCCGGCACAGCGACGGGAAGATCGCGGCGCGGGTGCCCGCGCACGGCACCGTCCTCTACCGGATCACCGCACGCTCCTGACCGGCTACCGCCGGGCCGCGCGCTCCTGGCGCAGGGCCGCGACCCGGCGGTAGAGGGCGGTGGCCTCGTCCGTCCGGCCGAGCTGTTCCAGACACTGCGCCTCGTCCGTACGGCTGGCCAGCGCATCGAGATGGCCGGGGCCCAGGACGCGTTCGCGGGCGTCGGCGACCTGGCGGTAGTCGCCCAGCGCCTCGGCCCAGCGGCCCAGCCAGCCCAGCGCCACGGCGATCTCCCGGCGACTGACGAGGGTGTCGGGGTGGTCGGCGCCCAGCACCCGCCCGCGCCCCGCCGCCACCGCCCGGGCCTCGGCCAGGGCCTCCTCCCAGCGGCCCAGCCGCCCGAGGTTGACACCCAGGCCGTGCCGGGCCCGCAGCGTCTCGGGGTGGTCGGCGCCCCAGGCGCGCGTACGCGCGGCCACCACATCGCGGTAGACCGCCAGGGCCTCGGCGCTGCGGCCCATCCGGCCCAGGGTGATACCGGTCTCGTAATGGGCGGCGAGGGTATCGGTGTGGGCGGGGCCGAAGACCTCGGCACGGGCCGCGGCCACCTCCCGGTACGTCCGCAGCGCCTCCTCCCACTGCCCCAGCCGGCCCATCACATGGGCGTGTTCGTAGCGGGTGACCAGGGTGTCGGGGTGCCGGGGGCCGAGCACCCGGGCGCGCGCCCGGGCCACCTCGTGGGCCATCGCATAGCTGTCCTCCAGGCGGCCCAGATCGGCGAGGCCGAAGGCGAGGTGGTGGCGGCAGGCGAGGGTGTCGGGGTGGTCGGGGCCCAGCAGGCGCTCGCGCCCGGCCAGCACCGCGACGCAGATCTGGTGCGCCTCGAAGTGCCGGCCCCGGCCGCCCAGCGCCAGCCCCGCCTCCAGGCGGGCGGTGAGGGCGTCGGGGTCGTCGTCGGGCAGCACCGGCCGGGGGATCCCGGCGGCCGGGGAGACCTCCTCGCGACGGTCTGTGTCTCCGGTCCAGGTGTCGGTGAGGACGGCGGTGGCCGGGTCGGCCGGGGGACGGCGGACCGGATGGGCCGGGGAGCCGAGGGTCATGCCCCGGGTCCACGAGGGCTGCCGCCGGGCCACCGCACCGGCGTCGCCCGGGAGCGGGGCGGTCCCGGAGGCGTCCTGGCGGGCGTCGGCAAGGCGTTTGCCCAGCTCGTCGGCGTCCTGCGGGCGGTCGTCCGGGTCCTTGGCGAGCAGATCGAGGATGATGCGCTCATACGGCTCGGGGAGCTCGGGGCGGTGGGTGCGGGGCGGCTCGGGAGCGGTGTCGCGGTGGCCGACGAGGACCGCCCAGGCGTCGCCGCTGCCGAACGGCGGGGCGCCGGTGGCGATCTCGTAGAGCACACAGCCCAGCGAGTACAGATCGCTGCGGTCGTCGACGGTGTCCGCGCCGATCTGCTCGGGCGACATGTAGTCCGGGCTGCCCATGGCCACGCCGGTGCCGGTCAGCCGCGCGGTGAAGCCGATGTCATGGCCGAGCCGGGCGATCCCGAAGTCGCAGATCTTGACCGTGCCGTCCAGGGTGCGCACGATGTTCGCCGGTTTGAGGTCGCGGTGCACGATGGCCTGGGCGTGGGTGTAGGCGAGTGCCGCGGCGACCTGCTCGGCGATGTCGATGACGTCCGGGACGGGCAGCGGCCGGCGCCCGTTGTCGTCCATCAGCTGGCTGAGGTTGCGGCCGCTGAGCAGCTCCATCACGAGGAAGAGGGTGCCCTCGTCCTCGCCGAAGTCATGGACGACGGTGATACCGCGGTGCTGGAGCCCGCCTGCGGCCCGCGCCTCGCGGCGGAAGCGCTCGCGCAGCACGGTGAGGAAGCCCGGCTCCTGCCGCGGCCCCCTGGGCTTGAGGCATTTGACGGCGACCTGCCGGCCGAGCGATTCGTCCCGGGCCCGCCAGACCTCGCCCATCCCCCCGCGTCCGATGACGTCGAGCAGCCGGTAGCGCCCCTGGAGCAGCCGGTCCTTCGTCATCGCGTCTCGTCACCCCCGTCCTGATACCCGCGTTCAGTGGTACGGCTCCCCTCGCGGGCCCTCCCCTCCGTCCAGTATGGCGGCCGCCCGGCGCAGCTTGTAGGGCGCTGGGCGGGTGTCGGGGCCGAGCCGTTCGACCGCGCGCAGGATATGCCGGGGTGGGAGCCGCCAGCGCACGGAGGGGGGAATGGCGCGAAGGATTCGGCCGGTGGCGCGCAGGCGGCGGGTGACGGTGGCGGGCCGGGGCGCGGGGCGTCCGTACAGCTCATGGGCGTACGACGGGAGTGCGCCGTAGGCGAGCCCGGCCACCCGGTGCCACACCAGGGCGCGGGCGGGGACGAGCGGGGCGGGGGTCGGTGGTCTGCGCAGGAAGGCGTCGACCTGCCGCGCCCCGCCGGTCAGTGCGAGCCGCGGCCGTACGGCCGCGAAGTAGGCGGCGTACGCGGCGCGGTCACCGGGGACGCCGTCCGGGTCGAGGCCGACCAGCCGGGCGCCGGTGCGCTGCTCGTCCAGGTAGGCGTCGGCCTGGGCGTCGGTGAGCGGAAAGCCGGAACGGCGCAGGACGTGGAGGTAGGAGGCCACCTCGGCGCAGTGCACCCACAGCAGCAGCTCCGGATCGTCGATGCGGAAGCGCTCGCCGGTGGCCGTGTCGGCGGCGGACAGCCGGCGGTGCAGGCCGCGGACGCCGGCGCCGGCCCGTTCGGCCGCCGCGGTGGTGCCGTAGGTGATGGTTCCGACGAAATGCGCGGTACGCATCAGCCGGCCCCAGGCGTCACGTCGGCCCCTCGTATTTCTTTGGAAAGCAGCGGAGTTCTGCATGACGCCGGCCACGGCGCGCGGGTGCAGCGCCTGGAGGTACAGCGCGCGGACGCCCGCGATCCACATCATCGGGTCGCCGTGCATCTGCCAGGTCACCGAACGCGGCCCGAAGAGCCCGGGGTCGCCTGCCATCACCGCACCTCCGTCGCGGTCAGCGCCGTACGCGGGGCATGCCGAGGCCGATCCAGGAGATGATCTCGCGCTGGATCTCGTTGTTGCCGCCGCCGAAGGTGAAGATGACGGCGGAGCGGTAGCCGCGTTCCAGTTCGCCGTGCAGCACCGCACCGGCCGAGCCCTCCTTGAGCGGGCCCGCGGAGCCGGCGATCTCCATCAGCCAGGCGTAGGCGTCACGCCGGGCCTCGGAGCCGTAGACCTTGACCGCGGAGGCGTCGTGCGGGGTGAGCGTGCCGCGCTGGAGGGCGTCGACCATCTGCCAGTTCATCAGCTTCATCGCCTCCAGCCGGGTGTGGGTACGGGCCAGCCGGCCGCGCACCCAGCCCAGGTCGATGACCCGGCGGCCGTCGGCGAGCTTGGTCCGGGCGGCCCAGCGCTGGACGTTGTGGAGCGCGCGGACGGCCATGGTGCCGTGGGCGGCGAGGGTGACCCGTTCGTGGTTGAGCTGGTTGGTGATGATCCGCCATCCCTTGTTCTCCTGGCCGACGCGGCGGGAGGCGGGGACGGTGATGTTCTCGTAGTAGCTGGCGGTGGTGTCGTGCGAGGCGAGGGTGTTGATCAGGGTGCAGGAGTATCCGGGGTCGCTGGTGGGGACCAGGAGCATGGTGATGCCCTTGTGGGGCGGCGCGTCCGGGTCGGTGCGTACGGCCAGCCATACCCAGTCCGCGGTGTCGCCGTTGGTCGTCCAGATCTTCTGGCCGTTGACGACGTAGTGGCCGCTTTCCTCGTCGCCCTCCCGTACGGCGCGGGTTTTGAGGGCGGCGAGGTCGGTTCCGGCGTCCGGTTCGCTGTAGCCGATGGCGAAGTCGATCTCGCCCGAGAGGATCCGGGGCAGGAAGTACGCCTTCTGTTCGTCGGTGCCGAACTGCATGATCGTCGGGCCGACGGTGTTGAGCGCCATCAGCGGCAGGGGGACGCCCGCCTGCGCGGCCTCGTCGAAGAAGACGAACTGTTCCATCGGTGTCATCCCGCGCCCGCCGAACTCCTTGGGCCAGCCGACGCCGAGCCAGCCGTCGGCGCCCAGCCGGCGCACCGTCGCGCGGTAGAAGCGCTTCTGCGCGGCGGGTTCGGCGTACCGGGCGTAGGCGTCGTCCGGCACGAGTTCGGCGAAGTACGTGCGCAGCTCGGCGCGCAACTGCTGTTGCTCGGGGGTGTATTCGAGGTGCACGGCCCCTCCAGTTCGTCCGGTCCGGCCGGGCGGACTGGCGCACCTCACCGTTCTGACGGCGCGTCGGATGCCGGCCCGAGGGGCACAGTAGAACTTGTTCCAGAAATACGGAAGGGTCCGCCCGCCGGAACGCACGGGGGCCCGGCCCGGCACCTTTGCGGTACCGGGCCGGGCCCCGCCGGGGCGATCAGCCCATGGCGTGCTTCGTCGACTTCGACGACTTGGGAGACTTCGGAGACTGCGGAGACTTCGGAGACTTCGGCAGCTTCGACGACTTCGGCATCCTCGGCGTGCTCTCCGCCGGGACGCGGTTGCGCCCGACGTCCTTGCAGAACTTGACGTTGCCGCTGTTGTTGACGTGCTTCGCCGAGACCCAGGTGTCCTCCCGGTCACGGATCAGGTACCAGATGCTGTTGCCGCCGATGCTCTGCCCGCGCACCTTGCACTTGAGGCCGACTCTCGCCTGGTGGCGGAAGTGCCCCTGGATCATGGCGTCGGTGCTGGGGTCCTGGCGAAGGTTCAGGCCGCCGCTGGCGGTGATGACGCCGTACGGCTCACCCTGGGGCGGCCCGGGGGGTGTGGCGGCCTGAGCCGGCGAGGCGGCGAGGAGGGTCGCCCCCAGAGCGAGGGCCGCGGTCAGCGCGCCCGCGCCGGCTGCCAGCTGCCTGCCCCGGACCGCGAGGATATCGGACGTGGACATATCGGTTCTCCTGTTCTTGACGCGCAATGCCACCCATTGGCGCGATGGGGACATTACGGGCAAAAAACGGGAATCAGACGACGCAACGACGACCGCGGAGCTATTCGTGTGACAAAAACATTTTTGCCCGGGGATTGCCGCATTCGGGCGGCAAGTGCGCCCGCAGGGAAGGAAGTCGGGGCCCGGCGGATCCGGTCCGTCAGCCCCCGAGAGCGCCCCAGCCCTGCTGCAGAAGGGTGAAGATACGGTCCACCGCCGCGGCGGGGTCCTCGCTGCCGCCGGCCAGCCGGGGCGCGGCCAGGGCGTAGTGGGCCAGCGCGCGCACCGTCACCTCGTCCGCATCCCGGCCGGTCTCCTCGGCGAGCGCCTCGGCCGGCGCCGTCTCGTGGCGCAGCCACCTCCGGTGCGCATACTCGCTCAGCGCCGGAGTGCCGTCGACCAGCTCCCGGAACCTGCGGAACTCGGGATCCCGCACCTTGAGCACCCTCTCCCGCAGATGACCGTGCCGCCCCTCCAGCACCGACCGGCCCGGCCCCCGGTCCCGTACGGCCGCGACCAGCGCCTCGCCCCGCCCGCCGTCCTTGACGCCCACCCGGTCGTCACCGTGCTCCAGGAACAGCCGGGGGGCGGCGTCCGCCAGCGCCTTGCGGGTCTGGGCCTTCTCGCGTTCGCGGCGGCCGGTGGTCGGATGGTCCTCACGTCTCACTCCCAGGAGTGAACGGGCCGGAGCATGGATCCGGCGGGGGCACCGTCGACGGTCAGTGGTGGCGGGCCAGATGGCGCAGGGAGCCCCGCGGCGCATCCGCGGCGACGACGTCGTCCAGACCGCGTGCGGCACCCTCGGCGGCCGCGGCGGCGCGGGGCAGCATGACGGCCTCGTACGCGCGCACGGCCTCGTCCGCATCGGCGTGCCGGGCGAGGGACCGGGCCAGTTCACAGCCGTCGAGCATGGCGAGGTTGGCGCCCCTCCCGGAGAACGGCGGCATCAGATGCGCGGCATCACCCAGCAGCGTCAGGCCCGGGGTGTGGATCCAGGCGTGGGGCACCGGCAGCGCATACAGCGGGCGGTTGACGAACCCGGTGCCGCTGTCGCGCAGCAGCGCCAGCAGCCGGTCGTCCCAGCCGGAGAAACGCCGGAGCAGCGCGGCCCGTACCGCTTCGGGGTCGGCGAGGTCCACCCCCTCCTCCAGCGCCCAGTCCTCGGAGCCCCGGAAGGCCGCGTACACGCGGATCCGGCCGCTGCCGGTGCGCCGGGCGAGCAGGGCCCTGTTGTCGTACGCGGCCACCATGCCGCCGTCGCCGACGAGGCGGGCGACGTCCGGGTGACCGCGGTCGGCGTCGGCGAATCCGGTCTCGACGAAGGTGACGCCGCAGTAGTGCGGGGTGTCGTCCGAGAGCAGCGGACGCACCCGCGACCAGGCCCCGTCGGCGCCGATGACCAGGTCGAAGGTCTCGTCCGGGCCGTCGTCGAACTCGGCTCGGTGCGGGCCGCCGCCGAGCGGGTGGAGGGTGCGCAGATAGCGGCCCCAGCGGACGGTGCCGGGCGCGAGCGCATCCAGCAGCAGGCGGCGCAGTTCACCGCGGTCGACCTCGGGCCTGCTCTCCTCGCCGGCCTCCGGGCGGTGCCGGAAGAGCAGCGTGCCGGTGTGGTCCAGCAGCCGCATCTCCTGCCCCTCGGGGCGAGCCACGGCGGCGAACTCCCGATCCAGTCCCGCTGCACTCAGGGCCACTTGGCCGGTGTCCTCGTGCAGACCGAGGGCGCCCCCCTGGAGGCGGTCCTCGGCGTACGCATCGCGGTCGAAGACGGTGACGGGGATGCCGTGCCGCTGGAGAACCCGGGCGCAGAGCAGCCCGCCGGGGCCGGCGCCGACGATCGCGATACGGGGGGTGGTCGTCATGACTCCAGAACAGCACAGTCACCAGGAAGGTGCCCTCACTACACTTTTTCATCGACTCAACCGGCCCATCCTGACCTTCGAAAAGCAGGCCGCACCCCCAAGTCCGCCGACAAAAGGGATTGTTGACCGCATCCCGCTCCGACGCTTGCGCAATTAGGTATGCCTAACCTAACGTAGCGACGCGTGTCGATGACCCAACCATCTGCCACGTCAGCCGCCGCGTCGGGCCCGCACGCCGCCGCACGGACCTGGCGGCGCATCCCGCTCTTCGCGGTCGGACTGTGCGCGCTCGCGGTCTGTGCGGCGCTGAGCCTCGCGCTGGGCACCCGTTCCGTACCGCTGTCCACCGTCCTCGACGCCCTGACCGGCACCGCACACGGGCGCGACGCCCTCGTGGTGACGGGACTTCGGGTGCCGCGGACCCTCATCGGCCTCGCGGTCGGCGCGGCGCTCGGCGTCGCCGGGGCCGTCGTCCAGGGCATCACCCGTAACCCGCTCGCCTCGCCCACCACCCTCGGCATCAACGCCGGCGCCGGCTTCGCCGTGGTCATCGCCATCTACGCGCTGCATCTGAACCAGCCCGCCGAATACCTCTGGTTCGCCTTCGCCGGCGCCGCGGCCGCCGCCCTGTTCGCCCAGGCGCTGGCCCGCCGGGCCGGCGACCTCGACCCCGTACGGCTCGCGCTGGGCGGCACCGTCCTCCAACTCGTCCTGACATCCTGGACATCGACGGTCATGCTGGCCAGCAAGCGCTCGCTGGACGAGGCCCGGTTCTGGCTCGCCGGTTCACTGGCCGAACGTCCTCTGTCGGTGCTCTGGCCGGTCCTCCCTCCGCTGCTGATCGGGCTGGTCGTCGCCCTGGCCGTCACCCCGGCGCTCAACACCCTGGCGCTGGGCGACGATACGGCGCAGGCGCTCGGGGTACCGGTCTCCCGCATCCGCCTGGCCGGCGGCCTCGCCGTCGTCCTGCTCGCCGCCTCGGCAGTCGCCGTCTCCGGCCTGCTGTCCTTCATCGGCCTGGCCGCACCGCATCTCGTACGGCAGACGTTCCGCACCTCCGACCACCGGATCGTGATCCCCGGCTGCCTGATCGCCGGACCGCTGCTGGTGCTCGCCGCCGACATCCTCGGACGGCTCGTCATCCGGCCGTCGGAGCTCCAGGTCGGCATCATCAGCGCGTTCCTCGGCGCCCCGCTGCTGGCTCTGCTGGCCCGGAAGGTGGCCCGATGACCGACGTCCTGCGTCCCGCCCCGCCGACCGCCGTGCGCCGGCGCGCGGTTCGCCGTACACCGCTGCTCACCCTCGGCACCGCCTTGGTGCTGCTCGTCCTGGTGACGGTGTCGGTGTCCACCGGCGATATGCCGCTGGCGCCGCTCGATGCGCTGCGGGGACTGTTCGGGCTGGGCGATACGGCCACCGTGCTGATCGTCCAGGAGTTCCGCGCCCCGCGGATGGCCGCCGCACTCCTCGCGGGGGCCGGCCTCGCGGTGGCCGGTGCGCTGCTGCAACGGCTGTTCCGCAATCCGCTCGCCTCCCCGGATGTGATGGGGGTGACCGGCGGCGCCTCGTTCGGCGCGGTGGTGATGCTGGCCGCGGGCGCCTCGCAGGCGCTGATGCCGCTGGCCGCACTCGGCGGCGGGCTGCTCGCCGCCGTACTGCTGGGGCTGCTCGGCTGGCGCTCGGGCACCAGCGTGACCCGGCTGGTGCTGGTGGGCCTCGCCGTCCAGGCCGGACTGACCGCCGCGGTGAACTTCATGGTCGTCCGCTTCCCCACCGAACTGGCGGGCTCCGCCCTCCAGTGGACCACCGGCTCGGTGTACGGGCGCACTTGGACCGAGGTGTGGGCCGCGGGGGGCGCGGTCGCCGTGGCGCTGGTCGCCGCCTTCGCCCTGCACCGGCGGCTGGCCGTCCTGGACCTGGGCGACGACTCGGCCGGCGCGCTCGGCCTGAACACCGACGCCGCCCGACTCCAGGTCCTGGTGACCGCGGTCGTGCTGGCCTCGGTCGCCGCCGCGCTCGCCGGCCCGGTCGCCTTCGTCGCACTGGCCGTACCGCACCTGGTGCGGTTCCTGGCCGGCCCGCCCACCCCCGGCACGCTGGCCCTGTCCGGCCTCGCCGGCGCCGCACTGCTGCTCGCCTCCGACCTGGTGGCGCAGCATCTGCTGCCGATCAGCGGCCTGCCGGTCGGGGTGGTCACGGCCACCCTGGGCGCGCCCTGGCTGCTGGTGCTGATGATCCGACAGAGCAGTTCCCTGAACAGGAGTGTCCGATGACCGCCGATCAGCTCTCCCCGCATGGCGGTGACCGTGGTGACGGCCGTGGTGACAGCCGTGGCCAGGGCCGTGGCAACGGCCGTGGTCCGGACCGTAGTCAGGGTCGTGGCGGCAGCCGGGAGTCGATGTCTGGGGGCGATGGGGGGACTTCGGGGGGCGGTGGGCTCGTGGCCGCTGGGGGTGGGGACGGGCTGGTGTCGGCTCGTGGGGAGAGGCGGGTGTCAGCTCCCGGGGACGGGCAGGTGTCTGCTTCCTCCGGGGGCGGGCAGGTGTCCGCTCCCGGTAACCAGCTCTCCGCGCACGGACTCGATCTGCGTTACGGCGACCGGCTGATCGTCGGCGGGCTCGACCTGGTACTGCCCGGCGGCGCCGTCACCGCCGTCGTGGGCCCCAACGCCTGTGGGAAGTCCACCCTGTTGCGTGGGCTGACCCGGCTGCTGGCCCCCGCCGCCGGCACCGTCATGCTGGACGGCTCGGACATCCACCGCATGTCGGCGCGGGCGCTGGCACTGCGGATGGGACTGCTCCCCCAGCAGCCGGTCACCCCGGACGCGATCACCGTCGAGGCACTCGTACGGCTGGGCCGCTACCCGCACCAGAAGCTGCTGAGCCCCTGGTCGGCGGCCGACCAGCGGGCCGTGGACGAGGCCCTGGAACGCACCGGGACCACCGCGCTGCGCGACCAGCCCGTCGACCGCCTCTCCGGCGGTCAGCGGCAGCGCGCCTGGATCGCCCTGGCACTGGCCCAGGACACCGATCTGCTGCTGCTCGACGAGCCCACCACCTTCCTGGACCTACGGCACCAGCTCGATGTCCTCGACCTGGTCGCCGAGTTGCACGCCGAGGCGGGCCGCACCGTGGTGATGGTGCTGCACGACCTCGGGCAGGCGGCCCGCTACGCCGATCACCTGGTGGTCCTCAAGGCCGGCCGCCTGGCGGCAGCCGGCGCCCCGGCGGACGTCCTCGACGCCGAGCTGGTCAGGTCCGTCTTCGACGTGGACTGCCGGGTCATCCCCGACCCCGAGACCGGCACCCCCCTGGTCATCCCCAAAGCCACCACCAAACGCACCGCCAACGCGTCCGGCTGATCTGCCTCAGCTGACCTGACCTGAACTGCCTCACCCACCACGCCAGCCCCACCGGCCCACCACACGCGTCAGCCCAACTGGTCCTCCACATCAACCTCATTGACCACACCAGCACCACAAATGCCCCGCTCTCACTCCGTCAACCGTCCTCTCCGCCTCCTCTCCCCCGCTCCCCTCCGCTCGTCCGCTCGTCCGCTCGCAAAGGAAGTCGAACCCTCATGCCCCTCAAGTTGATCCGAACCGCATCCCGCAGCGCCCGTACCCGTAGGCTGCCCGCCGCCCTGCTCGCCGTCGCCCTGGGGACCGCCGCCCTCACCGCTTGCGGCGGCGGCAAGTCCTCGGCCGACGGCTCGGCTAAGGCCGGCGCCGGCTTCCCGCGCACCCTGAAGACCGCCATGGGCGACGTGTCGATCCCCGGCAAGCCCAAGCGCGTTGTCGTCCTCGACACCGGTGAGCTCGACGACGTCACCACGCTCGGAGTGAAGCCGGTCGGGGCGGTTTCGCCGCATATGAAGTCCGAGGGCGGCTTCCCCAGCTACCTCAAGGGTGAGATCGGGGGCGTCAAGGACGTCGGCCCGCTGCTGGAGCCCAACCTCGAGAAGATCATCTCCCTTAAGCCCGATCTGATCCTTTCGTCCAAGGTCCGGCACGGGAAGATCTACGACAAGCTCAAGGACATCGCGCCGACCGTCTTCACCGAGACCACCGGCGGCCCTTGGAAGGCCAATCTGAAAGTCCACGCCAAGGCGCTGGGCCTGGAGAAGGAGGCCGACCAGAAGCTCAAGGAGTACGAGTCGCGGGCCAAGGCGCTGGGCGCGGAGATCAAGAAGAAGTACCACGGCACAATGCCGTCGGCCTCCGTGGTCCGCTTTGTCGCCGGCCCGACCCGGCTGTACCAGAAGTCCTCCTACAGCGGCGTCGTCCTCGACGACATCGGACTGGCCCGTCCGAAGTCGCAGAGCTCCACCGACCCGGACAAGACGATGCTCGACGTCAGCCCGGAGGAGATCGACAAGGCCGATGCCGACCTGGTGTTTGTGACGGTCGCGGATCTACCGGACAAGACCCAGAAGAAGGACGTCACCTCCAACCCGGTCTGGAAGGCGCTGTCGGCCGTCAAGAACCACAAGGTTTTTGACGTGCCCGACGAGACCTGGATGTCCGGCATCGGCATTCAGGCCGCCGAGCACATGCTGGCCGATGTCGCAAAGGCGACCGGAGTCCCGGTGCCCAAGGCTTGAGCCCTCCGGTGCCCGACGCCTGAGCCAATGCCAAGCAACGCCCTGAGCCAATACCAATGCCGATGCCAATGCCAATGCCAAGCCTCTTCAGCTGTGGTTCGTGTGCGGTGTGCCGCGGGGCGCCATGTACCTCCCTGATGTACCTCCCGGTGGGTCGTGCGTCTCGAAGTGGGGAGGGTGTCGCGGGGTTTGAGGCGTTGGGTGTCTGACGCGTGCCTTGTCCTGTGCCTCGCGATGCCTCCTTATTCCGGCAACGAATACGGAGAGTGATTCGTTCCCTCCGGTGTGTTGTTTCGCTCCGGTGCATCCGATGTTCCTCGGGGGCATTCGGGGTTCCTCCGGAGCATCCCGGATGGTGATCCGGAGCATCCGGCTGGTGGGGTGTCGCGGCTACGGTTCCGGGTCTGCGGCTGTGGTTCCGGGTTTCTTGTCTGGTGTTTGGCCGTTGGGCGTGCCGGTCTTGGTTTCGTTCGATAGTGATTCTGAAGGGGTTCCGCTCATGCGGATGTATTTGCTCGCCCTCAATCCCACCGACTCGGTCACCGAGGGATTTCTGCCTGCCGCTGCGCGTCTCGGTGTTGAGGTCACGATCCTCACCGATCAGCCCGAGGCGCACCGGCGCGACGTCCCGGAGGGGACGGAGGTCCTGGAGTGCGATGTGCGTGACTTCCGGGCGGTGATCACCTGTGTGGCAGGTCGGCGGCCCGCCGATGCGATCTTCACCAACAGCGATCACCTCCAGGTCCAAGCGGCCCTGGCCGCCGAGTACTTCGGGCTGCCGGGCAAGGACTGGCGGGCCGCGTTGTGCGCCAAGAACAAGGCCGAGATGCGGCGGCGACTCGCGGTGGCAGGGGTGGACACCGTACGGACCGTGGAGCTGGAGCCCGGGCAGGACCCGAGCGTGCTGGCCGCCGCCGAGCTTCCGTATCCGTGTGTGATCAAGCCGCGGGAGGGGGTGGCCAGCGAGGATGTGATGCTCGTCGACGGGCCCGGCGAACTGGTGGTCTGCGCCAAGGAGATCCAGGTGCGGCGGCCCGAGGTGGCGCTGGTCGCGGAGGAGTTCCTGCCGGGCCAGCTGTACACGCTGGAGACGCTCGGTGATGGGCGGCTGCGCCATGTCCTGGGTGGGTTTCGTACCGCCATTTCCGCGCCGCCGACCTTTATCGAGACGGGGCTTGAGTTCGTTGCGGCCCATCCGCAGTCCGTCACCGATCAGGTGCTGGGCCAGCTCGATGCGCTGGGCGTCGGGTTCGGCGCCTGTCATACGGAGTTCGTGGTGCACGAGGGCCGGGCACGGCTCATCGAGGTGAACTACCGTGTCATTGGCGATCAGTGCGATCTGCTGTTGGCGCATGTTCTCGGCATACCTCTCTTCGAGCTCATTCTGCGGGCGCATTTGGGCGAGCCACTTCCTGCGGATCTCGGTGCCCGGCGCGGCGGTGCGGCTCGGGTGGAGTACGCCCTTGCCGACCGGGCGGGGACGCTCGTCTCGGCGCCCGGCACCGTGGACCGCACCGTCGACGGTGTGCGGCTGGCCTACCGGCCGCTGCGGGAGGTCGGGGCCGAGCAGCCGCACTACCGCACCAACCGCGACTACATAGGCGTCGTCCGGGCCTTCGGCGCCGATGACGGTGCGGTGGACCGCGCGGTGGAGGGCTTCTTCGCCACCGAGAAGTGGGAGATCGCGTGATGGCTGCGTCGGATCCCATGAGTGAGTCGGCTCAGGAGCCGGAGCTGCTCGTGCGGATCCTGAGTGCGCTTCTGCGGGAAGACGTGGTGGGGTTGCGTACGCGCGGTGCCGTGCTGGAGCGGCCGGACGGTCCCTGGCTGCGGTTGCCCGCGGGCGCAGCGGACGGCGCGCTGTTGCTGCCGCTCGGCCCGGACGGCTATCAGAGCCGCTATGCCGCCCGGTTGCCGCTGTTGGTCCGTGAGGCCGACGGCGCCCGGCTGACCACGCTCGACGAGGTCGTCGCCGCGCTGCGCGCGCTGGCGGACCCCGTCGACCGTCCCGGCTTCGATGCATTCGCCGAGGAGTGCCGGCAGACGCTGGTGACGATGCGGCTGCATGCCCGGACGCGGGATGAGGTCGAGGGGCAGTTGGCAGGGCGTCATGGTGGCGATCCTGGTGGGTGGCTGGGGTTGGGTGGAGGGCTGGGGTTCGATGCGCTGGCGGCGCGTCTTGACCATCCGGTGTATCCGACCGCCCGGGGTCGGGCCGGCCTGGATGAGGCGCAGCTGCGGGCGTACGCGCCGGAGTTCCGGCCGGACTTCGCGTTGCGCTGGCTCGCCGTGCCGCGGGGCGCGGTGACCGTGGCGGGTGGCGAGGCGGCGTTGCCCGACTGGTGGCCGACGCCTGCTGAGGTGGGGCTGGCGCATCTCGGGGACGGGCATCTGTGTCTTCCCGTGCATCCGTTGACGCTGGGCGAACCGCTGCGTGGCGCGCTGTGCGAGAGCGGGCTGGAGGGTGCGGCGGTGCTTTCCGAGCAGGCCCGGCTCGGCGTCGTACCGACGCTGTCGATGCGCACCGTGGCGGTGGCCGACGATCCCGCGCTGCATCTGAAGCTGCCGTTGGCCACCTCGACGCTGGGGCTGCGCAACCGGCGCTCCATCAAGCCTCCTACGCTGATCGACGGCGCCGAGGGGCAGCGGCTGCTGGAGAAGGTGATCGCCCGCGAACCGCGGTTCGCGGAGTCGGTGCTTCAGGCCGATGAGACCGTGTATGCGCATGCCGGTCATGAGCTGTTGGCCGTGCTGTGCCGCCGTTACCCGGCCGGTCTGGACGGGAGTGTCGTGGTGCCGATGGCCGCGCTGCTGGGCCGGGCGCCGGGCGGTGGGCTGGTGATCGACCGGATCGCCGACCGTTTCTACGGCGGCGATCCGCTCGCCCTGCTGGACGCCTGTCTCACCCTGCTCTTCGACTGGCAGACCACGCTCTTCGGCTACGGCATCGGGCTGGAGTCCCATCAGCAGAACATCTCGCTGGTGCTGGACCGGACGGCCGGCGGCACCCGGCTGCGGCTGCTGTTCAAGGACAATGACGGTCCGCGGATCAACGCCGTACGACTGCGGGAGGCGCTGGGCGCGGACGCCCCGGACCCCTCGGATTTCGCCGATCCGCGGGTATTCGGGGACGGCGACCGGCCGGTGCTGGATCTGTTCACGACCATCACACTGCACCTGTGTGCGGGCTCCTACGCCTTCGGGCTCGCGCGGCACGGGCGGGCGCCGCTCGGGCGGCTGCTGGGGCTCGTCCGCGACCGGCTGGCCGAGGCCGTCGAGCGGCAGGGCACGGGAGCGGGCGAGCCGGGGGCGGCACTGCGCGCTGCCGTGCTGGACGCGCCCGAGCTGCCGATCAAGGCCATGGTCAGCGCCGGGACCTTGCTGTCCAAGGAGCGGTCGGGTGCGGCCGACATCAACAAGCACTATGCGAGCGGGCCCAATTACCTGCTGATGCCGACGGGGGCGCGGGTGTCGGGCGCCTCGCTGCCGGAGTCTCTGACGTCGACGGGGAGCACTTGATGGCCACCTCCATGTCTCGTATGACATCACCGTCCAGTTCCACATCCACGTCCAGTTCCACATCCACGTCCAGTCCCGCATCCGCATCCCCATCCGCCTCCTCCGCTCCAGCTGCTGCTGCCGCTGTTCCAACGACCGCTGCTACTTCAAAGAACACCGTTCGGTCACAGAGAGTTGCCGCATCGCGGAGGGATGACGAGGACGGCGTCGAGGCCACGTCGCGACCGCGGTTCGGGCGGCGACAGGTGTATGCGGTGGCCGGGTGTTATTTCGTGGCGTCGTTCGCCGCGCTCGGGCTGCCGCCGTATCTGACCGAGATCCTGCCGAAGCTGGGGGACGGCGCGGCCCGCTGGGCCGGTCTGCTGTATGTCGTACCGACCATCTTCGGTGCGATAGGCGCCCCGCTGTGGGGCCGTCTCGCCGACCGTTTCGGGCGTAAACGGCTGCTGTTGCGCGCGCAGTTGGGGCTGGCGGCGGCGTTTCTGCTGGCCGGTTGGGCGGATTCGCTCGGGGCGTTCGCCGCGGCACTGGTTCTTCAGGGCGTGCTGGGCGGCACCTTCGCCGCGTCGAACAGCTACCTGGGGGCGTCTCTGGAGGGCAGTGCGCTGTCCCGGGCGCTGACGCTGATGCAGGGCAGTGCCCGTGCGGCGCTGGTGTTCGCGCCGATCGTGGTCGGCGCGCTGTCGCCGTGGCTCTCGCCGCACCGCCAGTACGCGCTGCTCGCCGTCCTGCCGCTGACCGCCGCCGTGATGCTGGCGGCGCTCCCGGAGCCACCGACGAAGGGCGCCTCGACGACACCGTCACCAAGGGACTCTTCGGCGGCGCCGTCACCGAAGAACACTGCGGCGCCGCCCCCGGAGGCCGCCGAGGCGGCCGTACGGGCAAACCGTGCGTCCGCGGCTCCCGATGCCGGGGCCGCCACCGCGCTGCGCAGGCTCTATGCGCTGGAGTTCGCGTTCGTCTTCTCGACGGTGATTTCGTTCCCGTATCTGATCTCGCTGATCAAGGAGCGCATACCCGGCACCGGGCCGTTGGTGTCCGGTGTGCTGTTCGCCCTGCCGCATATGTGCTATCTGGTCGCGGCGATGGCGGTGCACGCACTGTTCCGTACCCGCCCGCGGCTCGGTATGGGACTCGGCTTCGGCGCCATAGCGCTCGGGCTGGCCGGGCATGGCGTCGTCGACTCCCTCGTCGGGTTCGTCGTAGTGCGGCTGGTGCTCGGCGCCGGTCTCACGCTGGGCCTGGTGTGTCTGTCCGTCCTGGCTGCCGACTGCGCCAAGGGCCGAGCCCCCGGCGGGCTCTTCGGCTCCATCGAATTCTTCTCCAAGGCCGGCGCGGTCGCCGCCGGTCTGGCCGCCGCGGCGGGCAACGACTGGTTCGGGCCGACCGCGCCCCTGGTGATCGGCACCGGGATCGCCCTGGCCACCGTGCTGGCGACCGTCCTCCCCTCGCTCCTCCCCTCGCACTTCCGTTTCCCCCGCACCCGCAGGAGCCCTTGATGCCCCCGCTGCCTCATTCCGCCGCCACCGCCCAGGACCCCGGCACCGCCCGGACCCCCGAGCCCACCGCGACCACCGGCACCACCCGGATCGCCCGTACGGCCCCGATCCCCGCCCCGGCCCCCGCCGGTCCGCCCACCGCCGACCAGGCCGTCGCGCACACCCTCCTGAACTGCCTGCTGCGCGAGGTCTCCGGCCCCGAGCACCAGACGGCCGTCGATGCCGGTCATCTGCTGCTGCGGCTGCCGCGCCGTGGCGTTCTGCTGCGGGTCGCGTTGCGCCGTACCTCGCTGATCGGCGCGCACCGCTTCGCCGGCCCGGTGACGGAGGAGGCCGACGGCGGCTGGCGGGAGGTCGGCTGGCGGCGGCTGGCCGAGTACGTCCATGCGGAGCTGTCGCTGCGGACCGGGGTGCACAACGACGAGTTCCTGGACCAGATCGCCTCCAGCCATCAGGCCGTGGCCGCGGCGCTCGACAGCCGGGCGCCCGGCGGCCACGGGACAGACGGCCAGGTGCCCGGCGGCCACGGGACAGACGGCCAGGCGCCGGGCGGCCAGGTGCCCGGCGGCCAGGCGCTCGCCACCGGGCCGGCCGACAGCACACCACCCCGCGTCACACCACCCCACGCCGACTGGCAAGCCGCCTACCTCGCCTCCGAGCAGTCCCTCGTCCTGGGCCACCGTTTCCACCCCACCCCCAAGGCCCGCTCCGGCGATCCCGCCTCCTGGCGGTCGTACGCGCCGGAAGCCGGGGCGTCCTTCCCGCTGCTGCTGCTCGCCGTACGCGAGGACCTGATCGTCGAGGAGGCCGCCGAAGAGGGCGCCGCCGCGCCCCTGGATGCGCTGCATCCCGGCGTCCCGGACGGCTACCGGCTGCTGCCCGTCCACCCCTGGCAGTACGAACTGCTGCGCGGCCATCCGGGTCTGAAGGAGGCGCTGGACCGTGGCGACCTCCGCATCCTGGGAACCGGTGGGACGCATTTCGCGGCGACCGCGTCCGTGCGGACGCTCTACGACGGCGCGTCCTTCCTCAAGTTCAGCCTGAATGTCCGGATCACCAACTGCCTGCGGAAGAACGCCAGTTACGAGCTGTCGGGAGCCGTGGCGCTGACCCGGCTGCTGGCTCCGGTGCTCGCGGATCTGGCCGCCCGCTTCCCGGGGAGCGCGGTGCTGCGCGAGCCCGTCTACCGCAGTCTTGCGCTGCCGGGCCCGGACGGCCGCCCGGACACCGGGCTGCTCGAAGGCTTCGGGGTGATCGTCCGCGAGCGTCTGTCCCAGCGGCTGCTGCCCGGCACCACGCCGCTGCTGGCCGCCGCGGTCGCCGACGAGTACCCGCACAGTCCGGCGCATATCTCCCGCCTCCTGGACGGCGCCGGTCCGCAGGCCGCGCTCGACTGGTGGGCCGCCTACCTGGATCTGCTGCTGCCCCCGGTGCTCGCCGCGTACTTCGACCACGGGGTGGTGCTGGAGCCGCACCTTCAGAACGTCCTGGTCTGTGTGGACGGCGACGGTATGCCCGCCCAGGTGCTCTTCCGCGACCTGGAGGGCACCAAGCTGGTCCCCGAGCACCATGCCGGGCCGCTGGCCTCGCTCCCGGAGGACGTCGCCGGGCCGATGACGTACGACGCGCAGCGCGGCTGGGACCGGGTGGTGTACTGCCTGCTGGTCAATCACGTCGCCGAGATGCTCGCCGCGCTGGCCGATCTGCATCCGGGCACCGAGGCGGACCTGTGGGCGCAGGTGCGGCGCACCCTCCAGGTCCATGCGGACCGCCACGGCTGCCCGCCCCGGCTCGCCGCGCTGCTGGCGGGCGTCCCGCTGCCCGCCAAGGCCAATCTGCTGACCCGGTGGGAGCGCAGGGCCGACCGGGAGGCCGGTTACGTCCTGCTGCCCTCGCCGCTGGCCGAGTCGGTCCTGACCGGCGCCGTACGCACCGATGACACCGTAGGCACCGATGACACCCCCTCCTGGAGCGCCCGATGACCGCCCCCACTCCCCCGGTACGCGACCTGGTCCGCGCCCTGCACTCCGAGGAGCTCCCGGCCTACGTCTATGACCTGACGGCCCTTCGGGAGCACCTGGCCGGCGTCCGGGAGGCGCTGCCGTCCTCCGTGGAGCTGTATTACGCCGCGAAGGCGAATCCGGAGCCGGAGATCCTGACGGCGCTGCGCCCGTATGTCGACGGCTACGAGGTGTCCTCGGGCGGGGAGCTGAGGCATGTCGGCAAGGCGGTCCCCGGGGCGCCGCTGGCGTTCGGCGGTCCCGGCAAGACGCCGGCGGAGATCGACGAGGCGCTGGAGCGGGGCGTCGAGCGCTTCCATGTGGAGAGCGTGTACGAGCTGCGCATGCTGGCCGAGCTGGCCGCCCGGCACGCCGGTGACCGGCGGATCGCCGTACTGCCGCGGTTCAACCTCCCGGTGGGCGGCGGCGCCCTGGACGGCAGTGCGCTGGCGATGGGCGGCCGTCCCACGCCCTTCGGCGTGGATCCCTCACAGGCGGACGAGGTCGTCGCGCTGCTGACGGACGGCAGCCTTCCGCATCTGGAACTGCGCGGCATACACGCCCACTTGGCCAGCGGGCTGGAGGCGCCCGAGCAGCTGGCCGTGGCCGAGGCCATCGTCGCCTGGGCGGTGCGGCTGGCCGCGTGGCACGGGTTCCCGCTCGCCGAGGTGACGCTCGGCGGCGGGATGGCCGTCGACTACGCGGATCCCGGTGCCCGTTTCGACTGGACGGCCTACGGGGCGGGGCTCGCCCGGCTCGCCGCCGCGCACCCGGGGCTGACGCTGCGGATCGAGCCGGGCCGTGCGCTCACCGCGTACTGCGGCTGGTATGCCACCGAGGTGCTGGATGTGAAGCGCAGTCATGGTGCGGAGTTCGCGGTGGTGCGCGGCGGAACCCACCATCTGCGGACCCCGGCGACCAAGGGCCATGACCAGCCCTGCACGGTGCTGCCGTCGGACGAGCCGTGGCCGCATGCGTGGCCCCGGCCGGTGGCGTCGGGCGACCGGGTGACGCTGGCCGGTCAGCTGTGCACGCCGAAGGACGTGCTGGCGCGGGAGGTGCCGGCCCCCGGGCTGCGGGCCGGTGACCGGGTGGTCTTCGGGGTGGCGGGGGCGTATGCGTGGAACATCTCGCACCATGACTTCCTGATGCATCCGCGGCCCGGCTTCCACTTCCTGGTCTGACGCGCTCCGTCCCCGGCCCCGGCAACACCTTCGGCGGGATCGGCCCGGCCGCTCAGTGGGTACCTGTGGCCTGAAGTACGGGATCAAGGGAGCTGAGCGGGAATGGCCACGAGCAATGCGTTGGTGATCGCCGGAGCGGGGCTGGCCGGTGCCAAGGCGGCGGAGACATTGCGGGCGGAGGGGTTCGACGGGCCGCTGGTGCTGCTGGGGGACGAGAGCGAGCGCCCGTACGAGCGGCCGCCGCTGTCCAAGGGGTATCTCATGGGCACGTCGGAGCGCGAGTCGGTGTATGTGCATCCGGCGCGGTGGTACGAGGACCATGACGTCGATCTGCGGCTGGGGACGGCGGTCACCGCCGTCGATGCGGCGGCCCATGAGCTGACCCTGGCCGACGGGAGCCGTCAGGGCTACGCCAAGCTGCTGCTGGCCACGGGGGCCACGCCGCGCCCGCTCGCGGTGCCGGGGGCGGAGCTCGACGGGGTGCTGTTGCTGCGTCAGCTGGCGGACAGCGACCGGATCAAGGAGGCCCTGCCGGCGGCGCAGCAGATCGTGGTGGTCGGCGGGGGCTGGATCGGGCTGGAGACCGCGGCCGCCGCCCGGGCCGCGGGGGTGGCGGTGACGGTGGTGGAGACGGCGGAGCTGCCGCTGCTCGGGGTGCTGGGCCGCGAGGTCGCGCAGATCTTCGCGGATCTGCACACCGATCACGATGTCACCTTCCGTTACGGCGCCCAGGTCGCGGAGATCACCGGCACACTCGGCCATGCGGACGGGGTGCGGCTGGCGGACGGCACCCAGATCCCCGCGGACGCGGTGATCGTCGGCATCGGGATCACGCCCAACAGCCAGCTGGCCGAGGACGCCGGGCTGGAGGTGGACAACGGTGTGGTGGTCGATGCGCAGCTGCGTTCCTCGCATCCGGACATCCATGCCGCGGGCGATGTGGCGAACGCCTTCCATCCGTTGCTGGGCAGGCATCTGCGCGTCGAGCACTGGGCGAACGCCCTCCATCAGCCGCAGGCCGCGGCCAAGGCGATGCTCGGGCAGGACGTGGCGTACGACCGGCTGCCGTACTTCTTCACCGACCAGTACGACCTGGGGATGGAGTACACCGGTTATGTGGAGCCGGGCGGCTATGACCGGGTCGTCTTCCGCGGCGATACGGCGCGCCGCGAGTTCCTTGCGTTCTGGCTCTCCGGTGGCCGGGTGCTGGCGGGGATGAATGTGAACATCTGGGATGTGGTGGAGCCGATCCGGGCGCTGGTGACCAGCGGTGCCACGGTCGATGCGGAGCGGCTGGCGGACCCGGGCGTGCCGTTGACCGAGCTGGTGTGAGCCGCGGCGGGCTCCGCGCCTGCCCTTGGCCCCGTTTACCTCTCCGGTCGTCGGACAGCCGACCGGTACGGCCGCGCGCAGCCGCTTCGGCGCGCGCACCATGGATGAGGAAGGAGGGGCCGCCATGACCACCGAGCCGACACCCGACGGACCGGGCCCCGTACCGCGCGAGCCGGATCCGTTGCCGCGCGACCCCCGCCCGGCCGAACCGGAACCCGAGCCGGCCCCGACGGAGCCACCGGGCACCGGGCCGGGCGAGCACCCGGCGCCGGAACCGCCCGACTGAGCGGACCGACTCAGCAGACCGCCGACCGAGCGGACCACCCGACCGACCGACACCGCCGGCCGGCACCACCGACCGGCACAGGGCGCCTCCGGTTGCGTGCGCCGGGTGACGGGTCCACCGTGGGACATCCCACCTCCTGTCGGCGCGCGGCGCCCGCGGGAGGGTTTCGGGACGGGCCTCGGCTGGAGGACGTCGCCCACACCCTGTGCGTCCTGACGGGCCGCCGCACCGTCCGCGAGGCGGTCACCGCGGCGGAGAGCTATCTCGCGAGGAGCTGAGCATGCGCGACGCAGCGACGCCGCCCGCCCCGACCCACCTCGACCCCGCCGAACTGCGCACCCTGGACGCCCACTGGCGGGCGGCCAACTATCTGGCCGTCGGCCAGATCTATCTGATGGCCAATCCCCTGCTGACCGAGCCGCTGCGCCCCGAGCACATCAAACCGCGGCTGCTGGGCCACTGGGGCACCTCGCCGGGTCTCAACCTCGTGCACACCCATCTCAACCGCGTCATCAAGGCCCGCGATCTGGAGGCGCTGTGCGTCTGGGGGCCGGGCCACGGCGGTCCCGCCGTCCTGGCGAACTCCTGGCTCGACGGCACGTACGGCGAGACCTACCCGGATGTCGGCCGGGACCGCTCGGGCATGGAGCGGCTCTTCCGTCAGTTCTCGTTCCCCGGCGGGGTCCCCAGCCATGTCGCGCCGGAGACGCCGGGCTCGATTCATGAGGGCGGTGAGCTGGGCTATTCCCTCACCCATGCCTACGGGGCGGCGTTCGACAACCCGCGGCTGCTGGTGGCCTGTGTGATCGGGGACGGCGAGGCGGAGACGGGTCCGCTGGCCGCGTCCTGGCACGCCACCAAGTTCCTCGATCCGGTGCATGACGGCGCGGTCCTGCCGATCCTGCACCTCAACGGCTACAAGATCGCCAACCCGGCCGTGCTGGCCCGGATCCCGCACGACGAACTGGACGCCCTGCTGCGCGGCTACGGCCACGATCCGCTCTATGTCGTCGGCAACGACCCCGCGACCGTGCACGATGCGCTGGCCGCCGCCATGGACCGGGCGCTGGACCGGATCGGCGACATCCAGCGGCGCGCCCGTTCCGGCGGCGAGACGGAGCGCCCGCACTGGCCGGCGATCGTGCTGCGTACGCCCAAGGGGTGGACCGGACCCCGCGAGGTCGACGGGCTGCCCGTCGAGGGCACCTGGCGGGCGCACCAGGTACCGCTGGCGGGCGTACGCGACCATGTCGACCACCGCCATCAGCTGGAGGCATGGCTGCGCTCGTACCGGCCGGAGGAGCTCTTCGACGCCTCGGGCGCGCCGCGGCCGGACGTCCTGGCCTGTGTGCCGGAAGGGTCCCGGCGGCTGGGCGCCTCCCCGCACGCCAACGGCGGGCTGCTGCTGCGCGAGTTGCCGCTGCCGCCCCTGGAGCGGCATGCGGTGGAGGTCGACAAGCCCGGCACCGTGCTGCACGAGCCGACCCGGGTGCTCGGCGGCATGCTGCGGGCGGTCATGGCGGCGACCGCGCGGCGCCGTGACTTCCGCGTCGTCGGCCCCGACGAGACCGCCTCCAACCGTCTGGAGGCCCTCTACGAGGCCACCGGCAAGGCCTGGCAGGCCGAAACGGTCGGCACCGACGAGCATCTGTCGCACGACGGCCGGGTCATGGAGGTGCTCTCGGAGCATCTGTGCCAGGGCTGGCTGGAGGGCTATCTGCTCACCGGGCGGCACGGGCTGTTCTCCAGTTACGAGGCGTTCGCGCACATCGTCGACTCGATGGTCAACCAGCACATCAAGTGGCTGCGCACCGCCCGCCGGCTCCCCTGGCGCCGCCCCATCGCCTCGCTGAACTATCTGCTGACGTCCCATGTCTGGCGCCAGGACCACAACGGCTTCTCCCACCAGGACCCCGGTTTCGTCGACCACGTCCTCAACAAGAGCCCGGAGGTCGTGCGCGTCTATCTGCCGCCGGACGCCAACACCCTGCTCTGCGTGGCCGAGCACGCCCTGCGCAGCCGCGACTACGTCAATGTCATCGTGGCCGGCAAGCAGCCGTGCTTCGACTGGCTCACGCTGGAGGAGGCCCGCGCCCACTGCGCCCGCGGCGCCGGGGCATGGACGTGGGCGGGCACCGAGGACGACGGCGAGCCGGATGCGGTGCTGGCCTGCGCCGGGGACGTGCCGACCCAGGAGACCCTGGCCGCCGCCAGTCTGCTGCGCCGTCATCTGCCCGAGCTGGCGGTGCGGGTCGTCAATGTCGTCGACATGGCCCGGCTGCTGCCTCCGGGGGAACATCCGCACGGGATGCCGGACTTCGAGTACGACGCGCTGTTCACGCCCGACAAGCCGGTGATCTTCGCGTACCACGGCTACCCCTGGCTGATCCACCGGCTGTGCTACCGGCGCACCGGCCACCCCCATCTGCATGTCCGCGGCTACCGGGAGAGGGGCACCACGACCACCCCCTTCGACATGGTCGTCCGCAACGATCTCGACCGCTACCGGCTGGTCATGGACGTCGTGGACCGCGTCCCGGGCCTGGGTGTGCGCGCGGTGGCCCTGCGGCAGGCGATGGCCGATGCGCGTACCCGCCATCACGCCTGGATCCGGGAGCACGGGACGGATCTGCCGGAGGTGGCGGACTGGACGTGGACGGGGTGAGGGAGTGACGGGGTGACGGTGTGACCGAGACAGGAGGTGCACGGATGACTCGCCCGGTGGCGGCCGCGACGCTCGCGGCAGGGGCCGAACTCCTGGGCTGGTGGGCGGTGTTGACCGCGCTGTGGATCGTGCTGATCAGCAGCGTCGACACGCTGGAGTGGGTGGTCGGCGCCCTGTCCGCGCTGCTGGCCGCCTGCGCCGCCCGCGCCGCGCGGCGCGCGTCCCGCGGCCGGTGAACGGCTGGATGGCCGCGGGCACTGCTGTGTTGCTGTGCGGCGTGCCGGCCGGCTGGGCCGCGGCCACCGGTCCGGTACGGCGGCGGGTGATCGCCCAGAACGCCACGACCACGCTGCTCGGCCTGGCCGTGCTGCTGCTCGCCCAGGGCTTCGCCCGCCCCGCGTACCAGGACCCGGCGCTGCTGCTCGCGGTGCTCGGCCCCGCCGGGACGCTGCTGTATGTGCGGCTGCTCGCGGACGCACTGGCGGCCGGCCCGCCACCGGGACGCGCGCTGCGCGCCGTGACCTGGTGCACCTACGCCGCCGTGCCGCTGGTGGTGGCGCCCCTGTGCGTGGCCGCGGGACCGGGCCGTGCGCTGGCGAAACTGCTGGTCATCGGGGGGTTGTTGGCGCTGGGAAGCTGGGTGGCGGGGCGGGCCGTCACGGCCGCCTCGGGGGGCGGGCGGGGCGCACCCGCAGGGGGAACGGGGGATGTCTGATGTGTGTTCCACACCCGATGCCGTGTCCCACACCCGACCAGAGGGGACGTTCCGTGTCCGACCTCCCGCTGTCGCTGGGCCTGGCCCTGGTGGCCGTCACCGGTACCGCCACCGTGCTGGTCCGCGACCCCGTACGCCAGTCGTTTCTGCTCTCCCTCCTCGGGTTCGCCCTCGCCCTGCTCTTCCTTCTGCTCCAGGCGCCGGATGTCGCCCTCTCCCAGCTGGCAGTCGGTTCCGCGCTGACGCCGCTGATGCTGCTGCTGTCCGTACGCAAGGTCCGCCGCCGCGCCCGTGACGAGAGCCGTCAGGAGCGCCCATGAGCCGGACGCTGCGGCTGTGGGTGCTCCTGCTGGGCGCCGGGGGCCTGGCGGCCCTCTTCGCCGTCGCCTGCGCCGGAATGCCCCGCTTCGGTGGCGCGTGGCACCCGTACGGCGACCGTGCCGTCCACGCCGCGCTCGCCCACCGCACCGCCAACACCATCGCCTCCGTCAATTTCGACCAGCGCGCCTTCGACACCCTCGGCGAGGAGTCCATCCTCTTCGGCGCGGTCCTGGGCACCGTCGTCCTGCTGCGCCAGACCCGCGAGGAGAACCGCCGGCAGCCCGAGCCGGCGCACGTCTATCCGGCCGTGCGCCGCTATGCGCTGTTCGCGCTGCCCGTCACCCTGCTGATCGGCCTGTACGTCATCGCCCACGGCCAGATCACTCCCGGCGGCGGCTTCCAGGGCGGCATCGCGGTGGCGACGGCGCTGCATCTGCTCTACATCGCCGTCGACTACCGGGCGCTGGAGCGCATCCGGCCCATCGGCCGCTACGAGGTCGGGGACGCCGCGGGCGAGGCCGCCTATGTGCTGGTGGGTGCGGCCGCCCTGGTGTCGGGCGCCGCCTTTCTGACCAACGTCCTGCCCTTCGGCACCTTCAACACCCTCTCCTCCGGTGGCACCGTCCCCGTGCTCAATGCCGCCCTCGGGGTGGAGGTGGCCTGCGGAGTCGTGGTGCTGCTGGCGCGTTTCCTGGACCAGGCCGTGGAGATCGAGGAGACGCCATGACCGTGCTGCCGTACGCCCTGGCCGGGTGGCTGTTCCTGATGGGCTGTTACGGGCTCGCGACCAGCCGGAACCTCATCCACGCCGTGGGCTGCCTGGCCGTCTGCCAGTCGGCGACCTACGTCCTGCTGCTCGCCGTCGGCTACCGGGACGGTGGCACCGCGCCGGTCTTCTCCGACATCGCTCCCGGCTCCCGCCCGGTGGTCGACCCGGTCGTCCAGGCCCTGGTCCTCACCGACATCGTCATCGGGGCCACCGTCACCGCGCTGCTGCTGTCCCTGGTCATCCAGGTCGCCAAGCGGCACGGCACCGTGGTGCCGGACGAGCTGTCGGAGCTGCGGGGGTGAACGTCGCACAGCTCCTCCCGCTGATCGTGGCGACGCCGCTGCTGGGAGCGGCGCTGCTGGTGGGCGCGGGCCGGCGACTGCCCCGTTACGCCGCGGAGGTGATGGGCTGTGTGACGTCCGCGGGGACGGCGGCCCTGGCCCTGGGCGCGCTGGCCGCCACCGGGCCGGCCGCGCGGCCCGCCGAGTGGCTGGGCGGCTGGCGTCCGCACCACGGTGCCGGGGTGGGCATCGTGCTCGTCGGCGACCGCATCGGCCTCGGCCTCGCCGCGCTGGTCTCCGTTCTGGTGCTGGCCTCCCTGGCGTATGCCTGGCGGTACTTCGACGAGCCGCCGCGGCGGCATGCGGGCTCCTATCCGGGCCTGGTACTGCTCTTCCAGGCGGGCATGTGCGGCTTCGCGCTCACCGGTGACCTCTTCAACGCCTTCGTCTTCTTCGAGCTGATGGGCGTGGTCGCCTACGCGCTGACCGGCTACCGCGTCGAGGAGGCCCGCGCCGTGCAGGGCGCACTGGCCTTTGCGCTGGTCAACTCCCTCGGCGGATACGCCACGCTGCTCGGCATCGCCCTGCTGTACGCCCGTACCGGCGAACTCGGCCTCGCGCAGACCGGCAGCCGGCTGGATGCCCACCCCGGCGGCCCGGACGGCCTGCTGACAGCCGCGTTCGTCCTCGTCGTCACCGGCCTGCTCGTCAAGGCCGCGGCGGTGCCCTTCCACTTCTGGCTCGCCGATGCGCATGCGGTCGCCCCGACACCGGTGTGCATGCTGCTGTCCGCGGTCATGGTCGAGCTGGGCCTGTACGGCAGCGCCCGCGTCTACTGGACCGTCTTCGCGGGCCCCGGCGGCCTCCCGGCGCCCGATGCCCATCGCGCCCTGATGACGCTGGGCATCGTGACGGCGCTGCTCGGCGCGGTGATGTGCTGGCTGCAACGCCATCTGAAGCGCCTGCTGGCCTACTCGACTGTCGCCCACACCGGTCTCTTCCTCATCGGGCTGGCGACGCTCACCCCCCAGGGCGTCGGCGGCGTGACGCTGTACGTCCTGGCGCACGCCGGCGCAAAGGCCGCCCTGTTCGCCTGTGTGGGCATCCTCCTGGACCGCCACGGCAGCGTCGACGAACACCAGCTGCACGGCGCGGGCCGCGAACTGCCCTGGGTGGGCGTGCTGTTCGGGCTCGGCGGGCTGGCGCTCGCCGGGCTGCCGCCGTTCGGTACGGCGCTGGGCAAGGCCGTCGTCGAGGAGGCGGCCGGGGGCTGGGCGACGGCGCTGTGCGTGCTGGTCTCGGCGGTCACCGGAGGTGCGGTGCTGCGCGCGGCCGCCCGGGTGTTCCTCGGTCTCGGCCCGCGCCCGGCCGACGCCCCCGGGGAGACGACCGGCGAGAACGAGGAACCGGAGACCCGCGGCGGCCTGCTCTCCCGTATCCCCGACACCATGCTCACCGTGCCGGCCGTGCTGCTCCTGGGGGCGCTGGCGGTCGGGCTCGTCCCCGCCCTCGGTCCGGCCGTCGGCCACGCCGCCGACGCCTTCACCGACCACACCGGCTACGCCGCCTCCGTCCTGCACGGCCACGCGGCGCCTCCCCCGGCCACTCCCCCGCCCCGCTGGTCCCCGTCCGGTGTCCTGTGGGGCCTGGCGGCCGCCGTCCTCGCCACCGCCCTCGCCGTCCTGACCGTACGACGCCCCGCGCGCCACGAACCCGCCCGCTGGACCGTCCCGCTGCGCCGCCTCCAGTCGGGGCATGTCGGCGACTACGTGGCGTGCTTCGTGGCGGGGCTGGCGCTGGTGGCGGCGTTGGTGGCGTGACGGGTGGGGGCACAGCGTCGTCGGGGCTCAGCGCCCTCACCCCGCCGCGGCCTCCCGGACCTCCTCGGCGATCCGCCGGTCCAGGGCCGCCCGCACCAGCGCCGAGGCGAACGCGGCCGCCTCGCCCTCCTCGATCAGCCCCGCCAGCTTCGCGCCGTCGCGCGGCAGCCCCAGCCGCTCCGCGCCTTGTACGGCCTTCGGGTCGAGAAGCGGGGCGAACTCCGTCCAGACCCCCTGCACCTCCCGCAGGAAAATGGCGGCGCCCGTGGGCCCGACTCCCGGCATCTCCTGGAGCGCACGGGACAGCGCGCGGGCCTCGCCGTCGGCCGCCTCCCGCATCCGCCGCAGATCGCCGCCGTACGTGTCGAGCAGCAGCGCGGCGCCGTCGCCGAGCCGCGTGGCGGTGCTCTCGTCGTAGCGCCGGTAGCCGCCTTCGCCCAGCGCGTCGACGCGCTGCTGCCAGGTGGCGTCCAGCATCCGGCGCGGTGTGCCCATCCCCGCGTCGAACAGCGCCCGCGCCGCGGCGACCGCCACCGAGGCCCGGATCCGCGTGCTGAGCAGATCGGCCAGCACCAGGAGCTGGTAGAGCGGCTGCGGGGTGTTGCGCAGCCTGATACCGCACTCCTCGGCGTAGGTCCGGCCGTACCGGTCCAGCAGCTCCCGGACGAGGACCCGTTGCCCGCCGCCGTCACGCACCACGTCCGCACTCCTTTCCGCCGCGCATCCGCTTCCGTACCACCGAGGCGGGGTCACGAAAACCCGCCCTGCCTCCCAGCGGCAGGCTCATCCTCTTGCCGCCAGCCGCCGCCGCGCGGCCCGCAGCGAGCGTCCCCGCCCCGGCACACCCGCCCACGGTCGCGACCGCAGCTGCTCCAGCACGCCCGCCACATCCCGCAACGACCACCTCCGCGCGGTCAGCTCCGGGTCCTCCAGCTGCCGCCAGCTGATCGGCGTCGCCACCGGCGCCCCCGGCTTCGCCCGTACCGACCACGGGGCGACGGCGGTCTGGGCGTACGCGTTGCGCTGCACATCGAGGTAGAGCCGGCCGCCCCGGGCCTCCTTGCGTACGGCGGTCGTCAGCCGGTCCGGGTGGCGCTCGGCGAGCGCCGCCGCCACCTGCTGCGCAAAGTCCCGGACCGCGGCGAAGTCGCTCCGCCCGTCGAGCGGCACCGTCACATGCATGCCCTTGGACCCCGTGGTCATCGGCCAGGCCGGCAGCTCCAGTTCGTCCAGCAGTTCCCGGAGCCGGCGGGCGGCCTCCCGTACCGCCTCGAAGTCGTCACCGGGAGGGTCGAGGTCGAACACCAGCCGGTCCGGCGTATCGGGGCGCCCGGCCCGCGAGAGCCAGCGGTGTAGGGTCAGACTGGCCTGGTCGGCGAGGAAGAGGAGGGTCGCCTTGTCGTCACAGACGGCGTGGGTGACCGTACCGCCCTCCTTGGCGACCTCTTCGCGGCGGATCCAGTCCGGGTTGTGGTCCGGCGTCTCCTTCTGCATGAAGTGCGGCCCGCCGAGCCCTTCCGGCAGCCGCTCCAGCATCAACGGCCGCCCACGCAACTGCGGCACCATCGCCGCGGCCACCCGCCGGTAGTAGTCGACCAGATCGGCCTTGGTCAGCCCGTCCTCGGGGAAGAGCACCTTGTCCGGCCGGTGGATCCGCACGGTGTGCCGCCCGGCGCGCACACTGGCCGTTCCGGTCGTCGCCTCTCCCTCCGTATCGCCCATGGAGGCGGGTGTACCCGATCGGCGCGGCCGCAGTCTCGGGCGTACCGGGGGCCCCGCTCGGCTTCACCCTTTCGGGCCCGCCCGGCCGCAGCCACCCGTCGGCGCCATGAGATGTACACCCCGGTCCCCCCACCTACGATGAATCTCAACGCCGACGGAAAGCGGACCCCCATGCGCCCCACGGCGAAGTTCTCCATCAGCTTCGGGCTGGTCACCATCCCGGTGGCCGCCTATTCCGCCACGGACACGACCGCGTCGGTCAGCTTCGTACGGATCCATACGGCGGACGGCGGACGGGTGCGCAATCAGCCGGTGTGTTCCCTGGAGGACGTCGAGATCCCGACGGAGGAGATCGGCCGCGGCTACCAGGCCGACGGGGACACCGTCGTCCCGCTGAGTGACGAGGACCTGGACGCGCTGCCGCTGCCGACCGCCAAGACGCTGACGATCCTGGCCTTCGTCGACGGTGGCGCGATCGACCCGCTCCAGATGGACAAGGGCTACTACCTGAGCGCCGACGGCGCGGCGGCGGCCAAGCCGTACGTCCTGCTGCGCGAGGCCATGGAACGCCACCGGCGCGTCGGGCTCGGCAAGGTCGCGCTGCACGGCCGGGAGACGCTCGCCATGATCCGTCCGGTCGAGGACGCGCTGGTGATGCAGATCCTGCTCTGGCCGGACCAGATCCGTCCGATGGAGGGAGTGCTGCCCGAGGGCGAGGCGGCTCTCGGCACCAAGGAGGTGGCGGCCGCCGAGAGCCTGATGGACTCCTACGGCGAGCTGTCGGAGGACGATGTGCACGATCACTACCGCGAGGCGCTGGAGGAGATCGTGGCGGCGAAGCTGGCGCATCGCGAACCGGACTTCGAAACCGCCGAGGAAGCGCCCGCCGCGCAGGTGATGGACCTGATGGCGGCCCTCCAGGACAGCGTCCGTGCCGCGAAGAAGTCACGCGGCGAGGAGACCGGCGCCGAGCCCGCCACCGTCACCGCGCTGACCGGCCACCCTGCGCGGGGCCCGGCGAAGAAGGGCGCCGCGAAGCAGAGCGCCACGAAGAAGACGGCGGCAAAGCGGGCGGGCACCAGGTCGGCGGAGGCGAAGAAGTCGGCCGGCACCAAGAAGTCCGCGACGGCCAGGACAACCAGAACGACCAAGGCCACCGCGGCCGACAAGGCGGCGAAGACGACGAAGGCGACGGGCCGGAAGACCACCGCCGCCAAGAAGACCGCGAGCAAACCCCGCCGCCGGGCCGGCTGATCCGCCGCTCCGTCTTCCCGCCCCTCCCCGTACATGAACCCCCGGCCTCCGGGTACCCGCCCCTCGACACGCCTGAGCGCACAGCGCGCCAGATCCCTTTCCCAACCGATCGACTGACTGTCAGTTACGGAGGCGGAAACCATGGGTATCGGCGGGTGCATCGGTCTGCTCGCGGTGGGGGCGATCCTCACCTTCGCGGTGGACTGGCACATGGCCGGAGTCAACCTCGACCTCGTCGGCATCATCTTCATGGTCGTCGGCATCATCGGTCTTGCCACCTATGTGAGCATCCTCAAGCGGCGGCGCACCCAACCTCCGTCCCCCGGAGCGCCGGTGGTCGACGTCGAGGACAACCGCCGCTGAGCCCCCCGGGCATACGACGGGCCGGCCGGTGGCGTCGTCCGCCACCGGCCGGCCCGCTGCGCGAGGGCTCAGGCGCGCTCGGCCGGCTCGGCCGGGCTGGGCAGCAGGGCCTCGTTCCAGCGAACGTGGCTGAGATCGCTGGTGGTGTTCAACGCTTCCGCCACGATCGGCAGGACGGGCCCGGAGAACTCGGGCTGGCCGCCGGAGCGGCCACCGCCCGCGGCATGCGCGGGGGACGCGAGACCACCGAGTACTCCGGCGGCCAGGATGATCAGGCCGGACACATGACTACGACGCACTGAACTCTCCCAACTGAAGTCCGAGCAGAGGAACCGGCCCCGGCACCTGGCCGGAACCTGCGCTGCTAACGGGCCGGTGATCGTTCGGTCACTGAGGTTTAGTCCTTTGGGCTGGTGGACGGTGGCCTCGGGCACGGACACGGGCCCCGTGCGCCGGCCCCGACGTCAGCTCCCGGACACCGCAGACCCGAGCACATCCGCCGCGAACTCCGCCGCCGAACGCGGCCGGCGGCCGAGGACGCGTGAGACGCCGTCGCCGAGGCCGGCCACTCCCTCGCGGCGGTAGTTCGCGTACAGGCCGTGGAGGCCGTCGACGACCAGTGGGCCGGCTCCGCGGGCCGCCAGTTCGGCGCGCCAGGCGTCGTCCAGCGGTACGTCGACGTAGCGCACCGGGCGGCCGAGGCCGGCGGCGAAGCGGTCGGCGAGCTGCGGCAGGGTCAGGACCTCCGGGCCGCTGAGGGCGATTTCGCCACCGACCGGGCGTTCCGCGAGGAGTTCGGCGACGGCGACGGCCGCGATGTCACGGACGTCCACATAGCCGCGGGCACCGGGGCCGGCCGGGTCGGCCAGGGTGCCGCGGGCGATCGAGGCGGCTGCGGGGAGGAAGTTCTGGAGGAAGCGGTCGGGTTGCAGGACCGTCAGTTCCGGGACGCCCGCGCCGCGCAGGCGTGCGGTGATCGTGTCGTGGGCGCCGGTGACGGGGTCCGGGGCGATGCCGTCGCCGGTGAAGGGGCGGGCGCCGAGTTTGACGATCCGGCGGGCGCCGGCCTCCAGAGCGGCGAGGCCCACGGTCGTTTCGGCGGCGATCTGGTCCTCGGCGAAGGGGTGCGCCAGGTACAGCCGGTCCACTCCGGCGACCGCGGCCCGGACGTCCGCCGCATCGGCCGCGTCCCCGCGGACGACCTCGCCGCGGACCGTTCCGAGCGCCTTGACACCGGCCTCGGAACGGACGAGGTAGCGCACGTCGGGGCGGTGGCGCAGCGCATCGGTCAGGTGGCGCCCGACCGAACCGTTCGGTGTGGTGATCAGGATGGTCATGGAAGTCCCCCGTGGGTGGTCCTGGTCAAGATCCGGTTTCCCGTCAACGGCGCGCAGGCGGTGGGGAATTCCCGCGTCGGTCGGGCGGGGTGGCGGCCCCGGGGCGGGAGCCGTCGGCCGTTGGCTTACCGGCGCCGGTTCAGGCCGGCCAGTCGGGCCGCGCGGGCGAGCAGGTCGGTGAGCATGTCGGGGGTGAGTGTGCCGGTGAAGGTGTTCTGCTGGCTGGGGTGGTAACTGCCCAGGATGTGCAGCGGGCCGCGGTCGTCGCCGAGGGCGGGCAGGGTGAACTCGGCGCCGTGGGCGAAGGCGGGCCTCGGGCGGGGGACCTGGCGGCCCGCGTCGTCGAGGACGGGGAGCAGGGCCTGCCAGGCGAAGGCGCCCAGCGCGAGGACGGCCTTGAGGGTCGGGGCGAGGAGTTCCAGTTCCCTGGCCAGCCAGGGGCGGCAGGTGGTGCGTTCGTCCGGGGTGGGCTTGTTGTGCGGCGGGGCGCAGTGGACGGGGGCGGTGATCCGCACCCCGTACAGCTCCAGGCCGTCGTCCCGGTGGGTGGCCTCGGGCTGGGAGGCGAGGCCGACGGTGTGCAGGGCGGCGAAGAGGAAGTCGCCGGAGGCGTCCCCGGTGAACATGCGTCCCGTGCGGTTGCCGCCGTGCGCGGCCGGTGCCAGTCCGATCACCGCGAGCGCGGCGTCCGGCGGGCCGAAGCCCGGGACCGGCCGCGCCCAGTACTCCCAGTCGCGGAAGGCCGCGCGGCGGGCCGCGCCGATCTCCTCGCGCCACTCGACGAGCCGGGGACAGGCCCGGCACCGGATCAGCTGCGTCTCCATGTCGTCGAGCCCGCGGGAACGCGCCGCACAGTGCGCCGGGAAGGCGCGGTCGGTGGTGGGCGGGGGTGCGTCCGTCTCGCGGTGCATGGCGCCACGCTAGCCCGGGGAGCGGGCCGGGTCCGGTCGCACCGCGCGGGGCGGAGGAGCCTGGGATTCTCCGCCGGGCCGCGCGGCGCACGGGTCAGGGAGCGAGGACCTTGTCCACGAACGCGTGCACGTTGGTGAGCGTGCGGTCGACGCGCTCCTCCAGGGTGAGCGATTCCTCGTAGCGCAGCAGGCCGGTCTGCTTCTTGCCGCGGAGGTAGAGGGAGCAGGCCAGGTCGGCGCAGAAGTAGGCGCCGACGGTGTTGCCCTGCCGCCCGGAGGCGCCCGCCTTGCGCGCGGCCAGCAGGGCGACGCCCGACCCGGGGTGACCGGTCAGGCACATGGTGCAGGCGGTGGTCTTGGTGAAGCTCCGGCTGACGCTCTGCGGGGTGCGCAGGGTGACTCCCAGGAGCTTGCCCGCGCGCTCCGTCACGAGGTAGCCGCGGTCGGGCGCCCCGGGGTCGCGCCAGCCCAGGAAGTCCAGATCCGGCCAGTCGAGATCGGTCAGGTTCCGCGGCAGGCTGATTCTGCTCGCCTCGCCCTTCGAGCAGTTCACGAAGGAGGTGCGGATCTGTTTCTCGCCGATCGGTTCCATGGTCGCGGAAGCTAACACGGCCGTCTGACCTGCGTCGCGGCAATTTTTGCGCGGGAACGTCCCGGGGCACCCCGGGGTGAGCCGTGTCTCACCCCGGGCGGTGCCGCTTGTCTATGCAACGAGTTGCATAGAAGGATCTGGGGCATGGCGCTCGAACACGCGATCCTCGTCTCCCTGCTGGAGAAGCCGGGCTCCGGCTATGAGCTGTCCCGGCGGTTCGAGCGGTCCATCGGATACTTCTGGACCGCCACCCATCAGCAGATCTACCGCGTCCTCAAGCGCATGGAGAGCGACGGCTGGATCGATGTCCGCGAAGTGCCGCAGCAGGCCCGGCCGGACAAGAAGGAGTACTCCGTCGCCGCCCTCGGCCGGACCGTCCTCTCCCAATGGCTCCATGAGCCGATCGAGCCCGAGAGCGTCCGGCACGAGCTCGCCGTGAAGATCCGCGGCGCGGCCTTCGACGATCCGGCCGCTCTGATCCGCGAGGTCGAACGGCATCGCCAGGCGCACACCGAACGGCTGGCGCACTACCTCGCGGGGGAACGGCGCGACTTCACCGGCCCCGAGGCCCCCGAAGCGCCCGACGCGGGACGGGAGCTCCAGCACGTCGTGCTGCGCGGCGGCATCGCCTACGAGCGGATGACGCTCGACTGGCTCGACGACGTACTCGCCACCCTCCACCGGCTCGCACCACAGCACTGAACCCCACTCCGGAAAGGCGTCCACCCATGGCCGATTCGTTGCTCTTCAACCCGCGCACCTACGACCCCGCGCACTTCGACCCCGAGACCCGCAGGCTGCTGCGCGCCACCGTCGACTGGTTCGAGGACCGCGGTAAGCGCAAGCTCATCGAGGACTACCGCTCCCGCGCCTGGCTGGCCGAGTTCCTCGCGTTCTCCGCCAAGGAGGGGCTGTTCGCGACCTTCCTCACCCCGTCGTCCGCGGCCGGCGAGCAGCAGGACAAGCGCTGGGACACCGCCCGGATCGCCGCCCTCAACGAGATCTTCGGCTTCTACGGACTCGACTACTGGTACGCATGGCAGGTCACCATCCTCGGCCTCGGCCCGGTCTGGCAGAGCGACAACGCCGCCGTCCGTGCCCGTGCGGCCGAACTCCTCGAGCAGGGCGAGGTCTTCGCCTTCGGCCTGTCCGAGAAGGCCCACGGCGCCGACATCTACTCCACCGACATGCTGCTGGAGCCCGACGGCGACGGCGGCTTCCGGGCCAGCGGCTCCAAGTACTACATCGGCAACGGCAACGCCGCCGGGCTCGTGTCCGTCTTCGGCCGCCGCACCGACCTCGAGGGCCCGGACGGGTACGTCTTCTTCGCCGCCGACAGCCGCCACCCGGCGTACCACCTCGTGAAGAACGTCGTCGACTCCTCCAAGTACGTCAGCGAGTTCCGCCTCGACGACTACCCGGTCGCCGAGGCCGACATCCTGCACACCGGCCGCGCCGCCTTCGACGCCGCCCTCAACACCGTCAACGTCGGCAAGTTCAACCTCTGCACCGGCGCCATCGGCATCTGCGAGCACGCGATGTACGAGGCCGTCACCCATGCGCAGAACCGCATCCTCTACGGCCGTCCGGTCACCGCCTTCCCGCACGTGCGCCGCGAGCTGACCGACGCCTACGTCCGCCTCATCGGGATGAAGCTGTTCAGCGACCGCGCCGTCGACTACTTCCGCTCCGCCGGCCCCGACGACCGCCGCTACCTCCTCTTCAACCCGATGACGAAGATGAAGGTGACCACCGAGGGCGAGAAGGTCATCGACCTGATGTGGGACGTCATCGCCGCCAAGGGCTTCGAGAAGGACACCTACTTCGCGCAGGCCGCCACCGAGATCCGGGGCCTGCCGAAGCTGGAGGGCACGGTCCACGTCAACCTCGCCCTGATCCTCAAGTTCATGGGCAACCACCTGCTCAACCCGGCCGAATACGCCCCCGTACCCACCCGCCTGGACGCGGCCGACGACACCTTCCTCTTCCGGCAGGGGCCGGCCCGCGGCCTGGGCTCCATCCGCTTCCACGACTGGCGTGCCGCCTACGACACCTACGCCCGCGTACCCAACGTCGCCCGCTTCCGGGAACAGGCCGACGCCCTCTGCGAGTTCGTCACCACCGCCGCCCCCGACGAGGAGCAGAGCCGCGACCTGGACCTCCTGCTCGCCGTCGGCCAGCTGTTCGCGCTGGTCGTGCACGGCCAGCTGATCCTGGAACAGGCGCATCTGACCGGCCTCGACGAGGACCTGCTCGACGAACTGTTCGCCGTCCTCGTACGCGACTTCTCCGCGCACGCCGTCGAGCTGCACGGCAAGGACTCCGCCACCGCGGACCAACAGCGGTGGGCACTGGGCGCGGTCCGCCGCCCGGTCGTCGACGACGCCCGCTCCACGCGGGTGTGGGAACGCGTCGAGGCGCTGGCCGGGACGTACGAGATGGCCCCGTAACCACGGCCGACGGCCGGCCCCCACAGGCCCGGCCGACGCCCACCGGCGTCGGCCGGGCCTGCTGCTCCGCCCGCAGCCCCCGCGGGGCGCCCGCCCCGCGTCCTCAGCACACCCGCTCCAGGACCAGCTGCTCCTCGATCAGTTCCACGGCCCGGCGGGTGCCGCCCTCGGCTCGTACTTCGGCCCACAGCCATGCCGAGCGCGCGGCGACCTGGGGATCGCCGATGAGTTCCATCAGGGCCGTACGCAGCGCCGCGGCCGAGACGTCCGCGGTGTCGATGCGGCGGGCGACGCCCAGTTCGACGAGGCGGTCGGCGTGGAGGCACTGCTCGGCCCCGTGCGGTACCGCGATCATCGGCACGCCGGCGTACAGGCCCTCACCGCTGCTGCTCATACCGGTGTGCGTCACCCACGCGTCCACCTGCTCCAGGATCGTCAACGGCGGCACCCACGGCCGCACTTCGAAGTTGGGTGGAACCCGTTCCCCCAGTTCGGCCGGATCGCTGCCGGTGGCGATCTGCAGCACCACATGCCACCCCGGAAGATCCGCGAAGGCCGCCACACACTGCCCGTAGATCTCCCGCTGCCTGCGGTACGACGAGCCGCCCAGCGATACCAGCAGCACCTTCTCCACGCCGGCCGGCCGCATCCAGCCGCCCTGCTGGCCACCGCCGCCGAAGCACGGGCCGACGAACGTCACCGCCTCGGTGTCGACCCGGTCCGCGTACGGCTGCATGGTGCGCGGGATCAAGGCCAGCACCCGTGGCGGCCGGCCCGTGAACTCTTCCACGTTGGTGGTCACCGCACCGCAGCGGGCCAGCCAGGCGGCGAACCGCGCGCGGTGGGCGGAACCTCCGGGCAGCCGGGCGAACGCCGCGCCGACCTCCTCCAGGGCGCCGTCCCAGGCCACATGCGCCGGTGACAGCTGGACGAGGCCGCGGCCCTGCGCCTCGGCCAGCGCGCGGCCCGCGTACGCGCCGTTGTCGTAGAGGTAGAGATCGGCGGGGGCGTCGTCGTACACGGCGTGCAGCTGCGGCAGTACGGCCATCGCCTCGTCGAGGAAGAGGGAGGCGGAGGCGATGGGATCCTGCGGCCAGTCGCTTTCGGCGGCCGGCAGGGTGGAGGCCACGCGGACCAGCTCGGCACCGGTGGGGATCAGCTCGGCGACGCGGCCGGCGGTGGCGTACGTGACGCGATGGCCGCGGGCCACCAGCGCGCGGATGATATCCAGGCCGGGCAGCACATGGCCGACCATAGGCGTGCCGATCATGGCGATATGGGCAGGACGGGGCATGTCAGCACTTCCTTGCATCGAGGTCTACGGCAGGGAAACGCTGACGGGTGCACCTAGGAAACGCGGCAGCGCGCAACGGAGCAACGCAGCGCGCGGCGCCGGGGGCGTTCCCGGGGCCACGGGGCGCGTCCACGCACCCTGGGGGGCATCGCCCGGAGCCCCTCGGCTACGACGGGCGCCCGCCGAACTGCCAGTGGTGCACCTCGATGTCGGCGTACCGGTCCGGGGTCAGAAGGGCGCGTGCCGTTTCCGGGTCCGGTGCCCGGACCAACGCGGCCGTGCCCAGCCAGGTGGCGCCGTCGTCGGACAGCAGTGGCCCGTAGGCGATCAACTCGTCCCGGCCGGGCGGCACCTCGAGGTCGGCGGCCTGCCCGGTGCCGAGGCCGAGCACCAGGTACCGGTTGCCGCCGGTCGGTCCGCCGGGGAAGCCCCACATGGTGCGCTCCAGCGCGTTGCGCCACCGTCGCAGCAGCACGTCCCGGTAGGCGCCGGCCTGGTAGTTCGGCTCGTCGAAGGCGAACGCGCGGGCCGCGGCGGGATCGGGCAGGTCACCGGGTCGAGCGGTTTCCCTCGTTCCGGCGAAGCGTCTGAGGAACCTGCTGCGCCGACTCGGCCCGGCGGTGATCCATGATCAGGTAGGGTCTTCGTCATGTTCGGCATCTTCGTCCCTCTTCGGACCGCCTAAGACATCCCCCGCCGCAGTCGCCCAGCGACCGGCGCCGGCCGAGGAACCCTCAGGAGACCGCGGTGGTCTCGTGTGTGCGTCCGGCCACTGAACCGCATCGCGCCCGGCGACAGGCGCGCCCGTTTCCCTTCAGCCGCGGCGGCGCACCGCGCAGGCATCGGCCCCTCGGGCTTGCCCGCCGCGCCGCCCACCGGACATTGGACCGACCCGTATGACATCTGTCTCCAGCACCTCTCCCCGTCCGCGCCCGGCCCGCGACGCGCATGCGACGTTCGTGCTCGTACACGGCGTGTGCACCAGTTCGTTGATGTGGGCTCCCCTCCAGCGCGAGCTGGCGCTGCTCGGCCATCGCAGCCTCGCGGTGGACCTTCCGGGGCACGGCTTCGACGCGCAGTACTCTGCCGCCTACCAAGCCCCGCAGGACCTCGACGCATGGGCGGCCGAACCCTCCAAACTGGCCGGGGTCACCCTTCAGGACAACGTCGACATGGTCGTCGATGTCGTCCGGCGGGTGGCCGAGCACGGGCCGGTGGTCCTGGTGGGCGCCAGTCTCGGTGGCACCACCATCACCGGGGTGGGCAACGCCGTCCCTGAGCTGGTGAGCCGGCTCGTCTACATCTCCGGCTGGTCGTGCGTGCAGCGCGCCAACCCCATCGCGTACATGCAGGAGCCCGAGTTCGGCGGCAACCTGCTGGCTCCACTGGCCGCGCTGAACGTCGGCGACCCCGCCGCCCTCGGTGTCGGCCGGGCCAACTACCGCACCGCCGACCCGGTCATGCTGGCCGCGCTCAAGGAGTCGATGATGGCGGACGGCACCGACGAACAGTTCCGGGCCTTCCTCAACATCCTGCAACCGGACGAGTCCCTGGCGGTGATGATGTCCGACGCACGCGGCCACGCCGACACCTGGGGCACCATCGCCCGCACCTACATCCGTCTCTCCGACGACCGGTCGCTTCCCGTGGCCATGCAGGACCGTCTGATCGCCGAGGCCGACGCCTTGACGCCCGGCAATCCGTACGACGTGCACACCCTGGCCACCAGCCACGTCGGGTTTCTGCTCAGGCCGGCGGAGGTGGCCGGCATCCTCGACCGGCTGACCGTCTGAGCAACCGACCGGCTGGTCCGGAGGAGTCGGCCTTCTCAAGGAGTCGGCCTTCTTGAAGCGCCTCCGGCTCTTCCTCGCCCGGCGCCGCTCGCCGCCCGGAAACTCCGTCTCCGGCTCACGTGACCTTGGTGGCGCGAGCGCAGATACTGCCCTAGGAGCGGTTTCGCCAGCTGTGCCGAGCACGCCCAGCTGCTCATCCCACCCGGAGGTACCCGTGAAGATGCTGATCAACGTTCCCGAGACCGTCGTTACGGACGCGCTGCGGGGGATGGCGGCCGCGCATCCCGAGTTGGTGGTGGATGCGGAGAACCGGGTGATCGTGCGGCGGGATGCGCCGGTGGCGGACAAAGTGGCTCTGGTGTCCGGGGGCGGGAGTGGGCACGAGCCGCTGCACGGGGGGTTCGTGGGGCCGGGGATGCTGGATGCCGCGTGTCCCGGGGAGGTGTTCACCTCGCCGGTTCCGGATCAGATGGTGCGGGCCGCGGCGGCCGTGGACAGTGGAAACGGGGTGTTGTTCGTGGTGAAGAACTACACCGGGGACGTCCTCAACTTCCAGATGGCGGCGGAGCTGGCGGAGGACGAGGGGCTCCAGGTGGCCAGTGTGCTCGTCAATGACGATGTGGCGGTGACCGACTCGACCTTCACGGCCGGGCGGCGCGGGACCGGGGCGACGCTGTTCGTCGAGAAGATCGCCGGGGCGGCGGCCGAGGAGGGCATGCCGCTGGAGCGGGTCGAGGCGCTGGCGCGGCAGGTGGTGGAGTCGTCGCGGAGTTTCGGGGTGGCGCTGAGCGCCTGCACCACGCCCGCGAAGGGCAGCCCGACCTTCGATCTGCCCGCCGGGGAGCTGGAGTTGGGGGTCGGCATCCACGGCGAGCCGGGGCGGGAGCGACGGGCGATGATGACCTCGCACGAGATCGCGGACTTCGCCGTCGACGCCATCTTGGCGGATCTCCAGCCGCGGCTGCCCGTCCTGGTGCTGGTGAACGGGATGGGCGCGACGCCGCTGCTGGAGCTGTACGGGTTCGCCGCGGAGGTGCGCCGGGTGCTGGACGAGCGGGAGGTGGCGGTGGCCCGTACGCTCGTGGGTAACTATGTGACGTCGCTGGACATGGCGGGCTGCTCGGTGACGCTGTGTCAGGTAGATGGGGAGCTGCTGCGGCTGTGGGAGGCGCCGGTGGAGACGCCGGCGCTGCGGTGGGGGCGGTGAAGGGTCCGGCCCTACCGACCGGTGCGCGGAAAGAGCAGAGCTGACAGAGCAGAGGAGCAGTGCGTGAGCGACAGCGAGTTGGATGCCGCGTTCTTCGTCCGATGGATGGTGGCGGCGGCCGCCGCGGTGGAACGGGAGGCCGACCGGCTGACGGAACTGGATTCCGCCATCGGGGATGCCGATCACGGGAACAATATGCAGCGCGGGTTCGCTGCCGTGGTGAAGGCGCTGGAGGCCGATGCGCCCACGGCGCCGGGGGCGGTGCTGACGTCGGCGGGGCGGCAGTTGATCTCGACGGTGGGTGGCGCGTCCGGGCCGCTGTACGGGACGTTGCTGCGGCGCAGCGGAAAGACGCTGGGCGACGCGGCGCAGGTGACGAGGCAGGAGCTGCGGGCGGGGCTCCGGGCCGGGGTGGATGCGGTGATGCAGCTGGGCGGTGCGGCGCCGGGCGACAAGACGATGCTGGATGCGCTGGTGCCGGCGGTGGCCGCGCTGGAGACGTCGTTCGAGGCGGCGGCCGCGGCGGCGGAGGAGGGTGCGCTGGCGACCGTACCGATGCGGGCCAGGAAGGGGCGGGCGAGCTATCTGGGGGAACGCAGCATCGGGCATCAGGACCCGGGCGCGACCTCGTCGGCGCTGCTGTTCGCGACCCTCGCAGAGGTGGCGGCGTGACGGACGGGGGGCAGGGGGCCGGGCCGGTGGGGATCGTGCTGGTGTCGCACAGCGGGCCGGTGGCCGCATCGGTCGCGGAGATGGCGGCGGGACTGGCCGGCGGCGGGGCGACGGCGCCGGTGGCCGCGGCGGGCGGCACGCCCGACGGCGGGCTCGGTACGAGCACCGAGCTGATCGGCGCGGCGGCGCGAAAGGTGGACCGGGGGGCCGGGGTGGCGATCCTGGCCGACCTGGGCAGCGCCGTACTGACCGTGAAGGCCATGGTCGCCGAGGGGGACGAACTCCCCAAGGGGGCACGGTTGGTGGACGCGCCGTTCGTGGAGGGCGCGGTGGCCGCCGTGGTCACCGCCTCGGCCGGCGCGGACCTTGATGCGGTGGCGGCGGCGGCCGGGGAAGCGTACGGCTATCGCAAGGAGTGAGCGGGCCTCCGGCTACGGCTTGCGGGCGACGGCCGCGTAGCAGCCCGCCTCGGCGTCTGTGACGTAGGTGGCGTCCTCGGGGCGGTCGGGGCGCCACTGGTGGGAGAGGGCGACGCCGGGCTCCATCAGCTCCCAGCCCTCGAAGAAGCGAAGGAACTCGCCGCGCGAACGGAACTGGAGGACGGTGCCCGCACCGCGGTAGATCTCGACGATCTTCTGCATGGTGTCGGGGCTGAAGTCCGGCGTCGCATGGGTCATGGCGAGGGTACTGCCGCTGGGCAGGGCGGACTTGAGGGTGTCGACGATGGTGTGGGCGCGGTCCCGGCCGTCGTCGGTGACGAAGTGCATCAGGGCGTTGAGGCTGAGCGCGACGGGCTTGCGCAGATCGAGGGTGTCGCGCAGCTGCGGCGCCGCGAGGATGGCCTCGGGGTTGTTGACGTCGGACTGGACGTACGCCGTACGCCCCTCGGGGGTGCTCAGGAGCAGGGCGGCGGCGTGGGCGAGGACGATGGGGTCGTTGTCGGTGTAGACGATGCGGGCGTCGGGGGCGATGCCCTGGGCGATGTCGTGCAGATTCGGCGGGGTGGGGATGCCGGTGCCGATGTCGAGGAACTGGCGCATGCCCGCCTTCACCAGGCAGCGGGTGGTGCGGTGCATGAATTCCCGGTTGATCCGGGCGGCGATGAGCGCGGAGGGGAAGACGGACAGCACACTGGCGGCGGCCACCCGGTCGGCCAGGAAGTTGGTCTTGCCGCCGAGGAAGTAGTCGTAGATACGGGAGGAATGGGCGCGGTCGAGCCGGAGGTCGACGAGGGGGCCGGTCGTGCGGCCGGGCCGGTGATCGGCGTTCCGGTCGCTCGTACGGTCGGGCTTCCCGCCGTTGATGCCCACGTTGCAGCCCACGTTGCAGCCCACGTTGCAGCCCCCGTTCATGCCCTCGCGCATGCCGTCACTCATGTCGTCACTCATGCCGTCGCCCTCGCGGTTGCTCATGCCGTCGCCGGTGCGATCGCTCATCGTAGGGTGCCTCACCGGTGCGCCCCGGCCGTTGCACCCGTTCCGAATGCCGCTTTCCGTACGGCAGTTGGAGCCCTGCCCCCGCACCGTGTGAAGCATGCTCGAACGAAACCGTGCGCCCCGGCGTACGCCCGGCGCATGCGCATGCCGACTGAACATGCCAGCGGCACGCGTAGTCATATGAATACGCAGCGGAAGATTTCTTGCGCCCCGGTGCCACAAACAGGCGCACTTTCCTGTTCATTAGAAGTGAGGGCAGACAGTCCTCCCGCTGCGACCGGCATCCTCGGTGCGGCAGCAGCGGCGCACGGCGAACGGAACGAGGACGGCTCGTGGGCGCAAACCGGGACCGACTCCTGCCGGCGTGCGCTGAGGCGCATGGCCATTGCGCGGACTTAGCGGCCTCGGAGCCCCCTGACCGCCAACTCTCCATAGCCCTGGAGGCGTTCCACGCCACGCATGCCCGCAAGTGGCTGACGTATGCCTATCTGCACACGGGCAGCGAGGAGGCGGCCCGCGCGGTGACCCGCTCCGCCTTCCGGCGGCTGGCCCGCCTGTGGCCGCATGCGCTGCGGCAGGCGTCGGTGGAGGCGTTCGCCTGGTCGGTGCTCAAGGAAGGCGTGGTGGAGTGGCTGTACGACCACCGGCAGCCCACCGCGCTCACCGAAACGGCGGCCTTCGCCGTCGTCGCCCAGGCCCTGTTGCGCGAGTGTCAGCAGCGGTTCGCGCTGCTGGAGAGTCAGCTGGGGCTGTATGCGGCGATCGCGCGGCTGCCGGAGCGACAGTGCGATGTGATCGTGCTGCGGCATGTCATCGGCTACAACGACGCGCAGATCGGGGGGCTGCTCGGCGTCGACGAAGTCACCGTCCGCTCCTATGCCAGCCGGGGCAGACGCAGGCTCGCCGCCGCGCTCGGTATCGATCAGGGCACGGCGACGGCCGGGGACGACGGCCACGGCCACGGAGGCGACCACGAGCGGGCCACCCACCACGACCAGGGTGACGAGCCCACGCACCACCACGGACACGACCGGCACCACGACCACGACCACAGTCACGGTCACGACCACGACCACGAGGAACCAGCAGGGGGGAATTGACCATGCCGCACGCCGATCACACCGGCCGCGCAGACCACGCCGGCCGAGTCTGCCGCGCCGATCACACCGGCCGCCGCTCCGTCCACGCCGGACGGAGCGACCGCCGCCGTCCCGTCGGGCGCCGGGACACCGTGGAGACGCTGTTGAGCGCCGCCGCGGCGGTGTCCGGGATCGACGGCCTCGCCGGGTTCTGCGATCTCGACGACGCGGGGGCGCTCGACGGGCTCGGGTGCTTCGAGGCGGTGGGTGACGGGGGGCCCGGCGGGCGGCCGGGCCCGGTACGCGCCGACCGGGGCGCGCCCAGCGCGTATCCCAGCGCCCGCGACGAGGCCACCCACGAGCTGGAGCTGGCCTGTGCCCTGGTGGTCAATGCGGCGGCGGCCGCGGCCAGTCTGGAGCGGCTGGTGGACGAGCATCACATCGACCCCGAGGGCGCCCTGGTCTTCGCCTGTCTGCTGCATATCACCGGGCGTTTCGAGGCCGCGCAGTTCTGGTGGCACTTCGGCGCGGGCGCGGGCAGCCGGACCGCCGCGTACTGCCTGTACCTCGCCCACCGGCGCAGCGGCGAACACCGCGATGCGGACTACTGGCGCGGGCAGGCCGCGCATGCGCCGGACGAGGAGCGTCCGACGGTAGCCGCGTTCGACGAGAAGCAGTTGCTGCCGGACGCGGCCCGGCACAATCTCCTCGTCCAGTGGCACAGCGGGCTGGCCCCGACGCTGCCGACCGCGCTGGAGAATGTGATCAACCGCCTCGTGGTGGACGGCGACGACGAGGACTTCGGTGAGATCCCGCGGCCGTCGCCCACGCTGGTGCGGGATCTCGGGCGGGTCGTCTAGCCGGGGCCGGCGGGGTCTGCGCCGGTCGGGTGGATCAAGCCCGCGGGCGGTTCGCGGGGACGGCGCTTACCTTGGCGACGAGGCTCGTGTCCCCGCCCCGCCGCCCTGGGAGGTGCCGGTGAAAGCCGTCCGTCCGGCGAGAGCCGCCCGTTCCCTGTCGCTGGCCGTCTTCCTCGCCACCGGCACCGGTCTGGTGTCGGCCACCCCCGCGGCCGCCACCCCTGCCCCCGATCCCACCACTCCTCTCTACGAGTCCACCGACCTGGCGGTCTCGGGCCAAGGGGCGCACACCTACCGCATCCCCGCGCTGGAGACGCTCCCCGACGGCACCCTCGTCGCCGCCTACGACCGGCGTAACGACAGCGCCTCCGACCTGCCCGGCAATGTCGATGTGATGGTGCGGCGCAGCACCGACGACGGGCGGACCTGGAGCCCCCCGGAGGCGGTCGCCGACTACGACGGCGGGGCCGGCGCCGGCGACCCCAGCCTGATCGTCGACCGCTGGACCGGCCGCCTCTTCCTCTTCCACATGTACGGCCCCAGGGGCATCGGCTTCGGCAACGCGGGCATGGGCAACGACCACCGCAGCACCAGCATCCTGCACACCGACTACCACTACTCCGACGACGGCGGCCGCAGCTGGCGCGCCCGCCGGCTGACCCGCGACCTCAAGGACCCGAAGTGGCTGGGCATCTTCGCCTCGTCCGGCACCGGCATCCAGCTCTCCTCCGGGCGGCTGCTCCAGCAGTACGTGCTCCGCAAGGCCGACGCCAGCATGTGGGCGGCCAGTGCCTACAGCGACGACCACGGGAAGACCTGGCGGCTGGGGACGCCGGTCGGGCCGCAGATGGATGAGAACAAGACCGTCGAACTGGCCGATGGCCGCATCATGCTCAACAGCCGTACCGGCAGCACCACACGGCGGCTGGTCGCCTACTCCCGGGACGGCGGGCTGACCTACAGCACGCCGGTCCCGGACGACGAGCTGGTCGACCCGGTCAACAATGCGTCGATTCTGCGCTACGACCCGGACGCGCCGCCGGGCCTTCCTCGGGCGCACTGGCTGCTGTTCAGCAATACGGCGAGCACCAGCGCGCGCCGGAACCTCACCGTCCGGCTGTCCTGCGACGACGGCCGCAGCTGGCCGGTCTCACGGGTCGTCACGCCCGGCCCGGCGGCGTACTCCACCCTGACCCGGCTCAAGGACGGCACGTTCGGGCTGCTCTACGAGTCGGGCCCGTACCGGAAAATCACCTTCGCACGGTTCAACGACGCCTGGCTGGGCGCACCCTGTCCGGCCGGATGACCGCCCCCGTGGCCGTCACCCCGATGGCGTCGACGCTCACACGAACGGGTCATCGCCGGGCAGCGCCGGCTCCTCGGGCGCGGGCGGCCAGGCCGGACGCGCGCCTTCGGGGACGGCCGCCAGCGCATGACCGACCGTCGGGAAGCAGGAGAAGACGCTCAGCGACTGGGTGCCGATCAGCAGCCGGAGCATCCGCACCCCGAGCGAGGCCAGGAACAGCCGGCCCTCCAGACGGCGGCACAGCCATTCCAGCGCCAGCAGACAGCTCAGCCCCCGCGAGTCGCAGAAGCGCAGCGCGGTCAGATCGAGCACGAGGAAACGGTGGCCGGCCGAGACGACGGACCGCGCCTCGCTGAGAAACGCCTGCTCGGTTCGGAGATCCAGCTCCCCGCTGACGCGCAGCACCGCGCACTCGTCCGCCTCGACGACCGTCGTGACCGCCAAGGACCGCATCTCCGCACTCATGGCGTCCAGACTAAGCGCCCCTTTCCCCCTCATCACCGGCACGGCCCGCCCGCGTGCGCCGGTCGCCCCCGGGTCGTACGGACGACGACGTCCGCGACGGGCGCGCGCCGGCGCGGGCGCCCGTACGGGGCCCTCCACGGGGGTGAACGGGCACCGGGAGGGGCGGGAGACCAGGCCAGGGCGGTGGCGGACGGACGGAAACGGGCGGATTTTGCCCCGTAACGGGCACAGGCCGGTCGTCCTACCGTTGCTATAAACCTGCTGCGGGCAGAAACGGGCAGGGCCGTGACCGAACGGACCGCCCGGGACCGCCGCGGACCGGGCAGCGGTCGCGAGGACCACCGATACGGGCAGGAGCACACCATGAGGGCTGAAGAACGCCAGCGCCGCCTTCTCGTGCTGGCCCGGCAGTCGGGGCGGGTCGAGGTCGCCGAGGCCGCGGCGGAGTTCGGCGTGGCCCGCGAGACCGTACGGCGCGATCTGAGCGAACTGGAACGGCGCGGGCTGATCCGGCGGACGCACGGTGCGGCGTATCCGGTCGAGAGCGCAGGGTTCGAGACCACGCTGGCGCGGCGGGAGACCCAGCAGGTGGCGGAGAAACGGCGGATCGCGGCGGCCGCGGTGCAGCTGGTGGGCGAGGCGGAGACGGTGTTCGTCGACGAGGGCTACACCCCCGAGCTGGTCGCCACGCTGCTGCCCACCGACCGTCCGCTGACCGTGCTGACCGCCTCGCTGCGCACCGCCTCGCTGGTCTCCGCGTCCGAATCCACCACCGTGCTGCTGGCCGGCGGCCGGGTGCGGGCGGGGACCCAGGCGACGGTGGGTTCCTGGGCGCGGGACATGCTCACCGGTTTTGTGATCGACCTGGCCTTCATGGGTGCCAACGGCATCTCCCGGGAGCACGGTCTGACCACCCCCGATCCGGCGGTCGCCGATGTGAAGAGGCAGGCGGTGCGCTCCTCGCGGCGGCGGGTGCTGGTCGGGGTGCACAGCAAGTTCGGGGCGAGCAGCTTCTGCCGGTTCGCCGAGGTGAGCGACTTCGACACGATCGTCACCGACTCCGGGCTGTCCGCGCCGGAGGCCCACCGCTACTCCCTCCTGGGGCCCCAGGTGCTCCGGGTCTGACCCGGGCGGGCCCCCGGACGACCGGCCCCCCACGACTCCCCCACAGCCGCCACGGTCGCAGCCTGCGCCGCCGTGCGGTCCCCCGCCGTGCCCACGGCGTGATCCCGTACACCCGAAATGAGAGGTAAGAGCCGTGAACGCACCCTTCCCCGGGCGAGGCCGCACCGGTCGCGCCATAGCACTGACGTCGGCCGCCCTGGTCATATCGCTGTCCGCCACCGCCTGCGCCGGAGCCGGTCAGGTGGGCAAGGGCGACGCCCAGGCCATCAATGTACTGATGGTGAACAACCCGCAGATGGTGGACCTCCAGAAGCTCACCGCCAAGTACTTCACCAAAGAGACCGGCATCAAGGTGAACTTCACCGTGCTGCCGGAGGACGATCTGCGCGACAAGATGAGCCAGGACTTCTCCAGCCAGGCCGGGCAGTACGACGTGGCCAGTCTCAGCAATTACGAAACGCCCATCTACGCCCGCAACGGCTGGCTCGCCCCACTCGGCGAACGGGCCGACAAGGACCCGGAGTTCGACCAGAGCGACATTCTCGCCCCGGTCCGCACCTCACTCACCGCCGCCGACGACAAGGTCTACGCGGAGCCGTTCTACGGCGAATCGTCGTTCCTGATGTACCGCAAGGACCTCCTCAAGGCCGCCGGGCTGACCATGCCCGCGCATCCGACGTGGCAGCAGGTCGCCGACATGGCAGCCAAGTTGGACGGCTCCCAAAAGGGGCTGAAGGGCATCTGTCTGCGCGGCCAGGTCGGCTGGGGCCAGCTGATGGCCCCGCTGACCACCGTCGTCAACACCTTCGGCGGGACCTGGTTCGACAAGGATTGGAAGGCGAAGCTGGACAGCCCGGAATTCACCAAGGCCACCCAGTTCTACGTCGATCTGGTCCGCAAGCACGGCGAGGCGGGCGCCCCGCAGGCCGGCTACGCCGAGTGCCTCAACGACATGCAGCAGGGCAAGGTCGCCATGTGGTACGACGCGACCGCCGGCGCCGGCTCGCTGGAGAGCGCCGATTCGAAGGTCGCCGGCAAGGTCGGCTACGCCCCGGCGCCGGTCGTCAAGACCGACAGCTCGGGCTGGCTGTACACCTGGGCGTGGGGCGTGGAGAAGGCCAGTCAACACCAGGACGCGGCCTGGAAGTTCATCCGCTGGGCCTCCGGCGCGAAGTACGAGCAGTTGGTGGGCCGGGAACTGGGCTGGTCGAGGGTGCCCGGCGGCAAGCGGGCCTCCCTCTACCGCAACCCGCAGTACCTGAAGGAGTCCGGGGCCTTCGCCCGCGCGACCCAGCAGGCGATCAGCTCGGCGCGCCCCAATGACCCCGGCGTACAGCCGCGCCCGGCCCCCGGGATCCAGTTCGTCGACATCCCCGAGTTCGCCGACCTGGGAACCAAGGTCTCCAACGAGATCAGCTCGGCCATCGCCGGCAAGGAGAGCGTGACCGACGCCCTCAAGAAGAGCCAGCAGCTGGCGCAGGAGGTGGCCGATGCCCACCGCCACTGAAGCGACCCGGCGTGGTCCGGGCGGCCGGCAGTCCGTCGCGGCACCGGCACGACAGGCGGCCCGCGCCCGGCGCGCACAGCGGGCCCGGGACTGGGCGCGGCGTGCGCCCCTGCTGCCCGCGCTGGTCTTCCTGGTCATCGTGACCCAACTGCCGTTCGTGGCAACCGTGGTGATCTCCTTCATCCACTGGAACGCGCTGGCCCCCACCACCCGCGGCTTCGCCGCCTTCGACAACTACGTGGCGGTCTTCGCGGACTCCGCGATGCGGTCGTCGGTGGTCACGACGGTGCTGCTGACCGTCACCGTGGTGCTGGTCAGCCTGCTGCTGGGGCTGGGTCTGGCGCTGCTGCTGGACCGCGGCTTCCGCGGCCGCGGCATCGTGCGCACCCTGCTCATCACCCCGTTCCTGGTGGTGCCGGTGGCGTCCGCCCTGCTGTGGAAGCACGCCCTCTACAACGCCTCGTACGGGCTGCTCAACGGCGCGCTGACCTGGATATGGGGGCTGTTCGGCAGCCATGATCCGCCGCAGCCGGACTGGATGACCAACTCGCCGCTGGCCGCGGTGGAGGTGTCGCTGATCTGGCAGTGGACGCCGTTCATGATGCTGATCCTGCTGGCCGGGCTGCAGAGCCGGGCGGCGGATGCGATCGAGGCGGCGCGGATGGACGGCGCCTCGGCGTTCGACATCTTCCGCTATCTGACGCTGCCGCATCTGCGGCGCTATCTGGAGCTGGCCGCGCTGCTCGGGACCATCTACGTCGTCCAGAACTTCGACGCGGTCTTCACCCTCACCTCCGGCGGGCTCGGCACCGCCAACCTGCCGTACACCATCTACCAGACCTTCTACCAGGCCCACGACTACGGACGGGCGTCCGCACAGGGCGTCGTCGTGGTGCTGTGTTCGCTGGTCGTGGCCACCTTCGCGCTGCGCACCGTCTCGTCCCTGCTGCGCGAGGAGGTCACCCGATGAACAGCGCACCCCTGATCCGGCGGCGGACCGGAAGCCTGCTGGGCCTGGCGGCCTGGCTGTGCGGGATCGCCTTCTTCCTGCCGGTCGCATGGATGGTGCTGACGTCCTTCCACAGCGAGACGGACGCGGCGACCAACCCGCCGAGCATCGTCGCCGGGCTCAGCCTGCACGGCTACCGCGAATTCTTCGGCGCGGGCACCGGCGTCAGCCCCTGGCCCCCGCTGATCAACTCGCTCACCGCCTCGGTCGTCTCCACGCTGCTGGTGCTGGCGCTGGCCGTCCCGGCGGCGTACGCGCTGTCGATCAAGCCGGTGCGCAAGTGGAGCGATGTGATGTTCTTCTTCCTCTCCACGAAGATGCTGCCGCTGGTGGCCGGGCTGCTGCCGGTCTATCTCGTCGCGCAGAACAGCGGGATGCTGGACAGCATCTGGCTGCTGGTCATCCTCTACACCTCGATGAACCTGCCGATCGCGGTGTGGATGATGCGCTCGTTCCTCTCCGAGGTCCCGGGCGAGATCATGGAGGCCGCCTCGATCGACGGGGCGGGGCTGCACACCACCCTGACGCAGATCGTCGCGCCGATCGCCATGCCGGGCATCGCGGCGACCGCCCTGATCTCCTTCATCTTCAGCTGGAACGAGCTGCTGTTCGCCCGGGTCCTGACCGGGGTCGTGGCCGGTACCGCACCGGTGTTCCTGACCGGCTTCGTCACCAGCCAGGGCCTGTTCCTGGCCAAGGTGTGCGCCGCCGCCACCGTCATCTCCCTCCCGGTGCTCATCGCCGGGTTCGCCGCCCAGGACAAGCTCGTCCAGGGCCTCTCCCTCGGAGCCGTGAAATGAAAGCCGCAGTGATCAGCGCCCCCGGGAAGGTCGAGGTCGCCACCGTCGCCGATCCCTCCCCCGGCCCCCGCGAGGTGGTGGTCGCGGTCGCCTCCTGCGGGCTGTGCGGCACCGATCTGCACATCCTCCAGGGCGAGTTCGCGCCCACCCTGCCGGTCGTCCCGGGCCATGAGTTCGCCGGTACGGTCGTCGCCACCGGCAGTGCGGTCACCGAACTGTCCGAGGGCGACCGGGTGGCCGTCGACCCGTCCCTGTACTGCTACGAGTGCCACTACTGCCGCACCGGCCGCAACAACCTCTGTGAGCGCTGGGCGGCGATCGGGGTGACCACCGCGGGCGGCGCCGCCGAGTTCGCGGTGGCCCCCGTCGCCAACTGCATCAAGCTGCCCGATCACATCCGCACCGAGGACGCGGCCCTGATCGAACCGCTCTCCTGTGCCGTACGCGGCTACGACATCCTGCGCTCCCAGCAGTTGGGCACCCACGTCCTGATCTACGGCTCGGGGACGATGGGCCTGATGATGCTCGAACTCGCCAAGCGCACCGGGGCGGCGGGCGTGGACGTGGTCGACATCAATCCGGACCGGCTGGCCACCGCCGCGGCCCTGGGGTGCAGCACCGCGGCCGCCTCCGCCGACGAGATCGACCGCCCCCGCGGCTGGGACGTGGTCATCGACGCCACCGGCAACCAGCACGCCATCCAGGACGCGCTGGGCCGGGTCGGCAAGGGCGGCACGTTCCTCCAGTTCGGGGTCGCCGACTACGCCGCCAGCGCCGTCATCGAGCCGTACCGGATCTACAACCAGGAGATCACCATCACCGGCTCGATGGCCGTCCTGCACAGCTTCGAACGCGCCGCCGAGCTGTTCGCGACGGGTGTGGTGGATCCGCAGGTGTTCATCAGCGACCGGCTGCCGCTGACCGAGTACGGGGCGGCGCTGGACCGCTTCCGGGCCGGGCAGGGCCGCAAGATCCAGGTCCTGCCCTGAGCGGCGGGGTCACGACGCTGTCACGGGCGCCAGTTCGCCGTGCAGCAGCGCCGCGCCCAGCGGTGTGAGGGCATGGACGACGCAGCAGCCGTCGCGGCGGCTGTGGGCCAGACCGGCCTCGCGCAGGGCGCTGACGTGCTCGCTGGCCGAGGGTGCGGAAACCCTCAGCCGGCGGGCCAGTTCGCCCGTGGTGGCCGGCGCGTCGAGGGCGGCGAGCACCCGGGCGCGGGTGCGGCCGAGCAGCGCGGACAGGGCCTGCGGATGGCAGGCACGGGTGGTGGCGGGCGCCCAGTCGGCGGTGTGCTCCACGGGGTAGACCAGGACGGGCGGCAGCTCCGGGTCGGCGAGCGCTATCGGGCGGCGCCAGCAGAAGTGGGAGGGGATCAGCCGCAGTCCGCGTCCGTGCAGCCGCAGATCGCGGTCGCAGGGGTAGTCGACGTACAGCACCGGCGGCTCCCACCGAAGGTGCGGGCGGAAGGAGTTGAGCATGCCGTCGACGCCGCCGCGGCACAGGGCGCGGGTGCGGGCCGCCCGGTCGCGGTCGGCGGTGGCGGCCGCCTGCGTCCAGCCGGGGGCGATCACCGCGCGGTGCACCTCCCGGAAGGCGGCGGCCAGTTCGTCCAGGGGCTGCCGGCTTCCCTTGGCCACCGCTTCGGTCCAGCGCGGCAGCCGGGCCGCGCTCCCGGCCCGGCGCAGCTCCGCGGTCAGCCGGGTCCCGGGCGTCTCGCGCAGGGCCCGCAGCCCCGCCGCCAGGCCGTCGCGTGCGGCATCAGGCGTCAGGAAGTCCGGGAAGTAGCCGGCGCCCGGAGCCAGCGCGTTGATCAGCCGGGCGGGGCGGGTCAGTCGGCGCTCGGCCAGCTCGCCCAGGGCGCGGGCCCGCCAGGCGGCGAACACCGGAACGCCGCCGCCCGGCGCCGTCAGATGATGCAGCGCCAGCACCGTTTCCCACAGCGGATCCGGTCCGGACGCGATCTGTACGCGTGCAATGTCCCGGTCACCGAAATGAATGCGCAACATGCGGCCCCCGCAGCATGCTCACGACCCCGTTCCCAGAGCCCCCCGTCATTCCCCGCCCACAGATTGCCCGGGCCGGTCGGGGGGTGTCCAGCACGAGCCGTGCCCAAAGGGTGGCGTGTGGGGGCGGCGTCGCCACCGTGCCGTCCGGTTCACCCGGCGCTCGTGCCGAGCCGTTCGGCCAGCCGCTCCAGGAACGCCCGCTGCCCCTTCACCAGCCGCTCCGCCGCCTCCTGCGGGGTCCACCACGCCACCCGGTCGATCTCCGGGAAGCGGCGGATCTTTCCCGAGCCCCTGGGCCATTCCATCGCGAAGGTGCCGGGCACCACGCGCCGCGGATCGAGGTCGCCCTCGACGGCCCAGACGGTCACGACCTTGCCGCCCGCCTGGCGGACGTCGCCCAGCGGAAGCCAGGGCCCGCCCGGCGGCTCCAGCCCCAGTTCCTCCCCGAACTCCCGCCGGGCCGCGTCCCGTGCCTCCTCCGGCGGTGCGTACTCGCCCTTGGGCACCGACCAGGCCCCCGCGTCCCAACGGGCCCACAGCGGCCCGCCCATATGCGCCAGCAGCACTTCGAGGCCGCGCGGGCCGCTGCGGTACAGCAGCAGCCCGGCGCTCCGCTTGGCCGTCACGGCCGCCGCCCCTGCGCCAGCACCGTCTCCAGGGTGTCCGCCTCCGCCGCCGTCTTGTCCTCCCGGTAGCGCAGCACCCGGGCGAAGCGCAGGGTGACGCCCGCCGGATAGCGCGTGGACGTCTGGAGTCCGTCGTAGGCGACCTCGACGACCAGCTCCGGCCGTACGGTCACCACGGCGCCGCTGCGTGCCACCGCCAGTTCCTGGAGCCGCTCGGTCTGCCAGGCGAGGGTGGCGTCGGTCAGGCCCTTGAACGTCTTGCCGAGCATGACGAAGCCGCCGTCCGCGCCGCGGGCGCCGAGGTGGAGGTTGGAGAGCCTGCCGGTGCGGCGGCCGTGGCCCCATTCCGCCGCGAGGACCACCAGGTCGAGGGTGTGCACCGGCTTCACCTTGAGCCAGGAGGCGCCGCGGCGGCCCGCGCTGTACGGGGCGTCCAGGGCCTTGACGACCACGCCCTCGTGACCGTCGCGCAGGGTGCGCCTCCAGAAGTCCTCGGCGGCGGCGCGGGCCCCGTCGTCCTCCGGGTCGGCCACCACCTGGCGGCGCACCCGTGCGTCCGCCGGGGCCAGCCGCGCCAGCTGTGCACACCGCTCGGCGCCCGGCAGTTCCAGCAGGTCGCGGTCGTCGAGCGCGAGCAGATCGAAGAAGACGGGCGAGAGCGGCAGCGCGGCCTGCGCGGCGGTGACGTCGACCCGGGAGCCGAAGCGTCCGGCGACCCGCTGGAAGGGCACCGGCCGCCCGTCGTCGTCCAGGGCGATCACCTCGCCGTCCAGGATGAAGCGCGCGGCGGGCAGCGTACGGGCGAGGGCGCCGACTTCGGGGAGGCGGGCGGTGACCTCGTCCAGGGTGCGGGTGTAGATCCGTACGTCGTCGCCGTCGCGGTGGACCTGTACCCGGATGCCGTCCAGTTTCTGCTCGACGGCGCAGGGGCCGAGCCGGTCGATGGCCTCGGCCACCGAGGCGGCGCTGTGCGCGAGCATCGGTCCGACGGGCCGTCCGACCGTGAGCCGGAATCCGGCCAGCGCCGACGGCCCCTCGGCCAGCAGCGCCCGCGCGACGTCCGGCAGCGATCCGGCCAGCATCACGGCCCGCCGTACGTCCGCCGCGGGCACCTGTGTCGCCGCCGCGAGCCCTTCGACGGCCAGGGCGTCCAGCGCCCCCTGGCGCACCTCCCCGGTCAGCAGCCCGAACAGGAACCGCTGCTCCTGCCCGGTGGCCGCGGCCAGCAGCTCCCGCACCCGCCGCCGGCGCTCGCCCTGCGCCCCGGCGCCGGCGACCCGGGCCAGGCCGGTCAGCGCGGCGTCCACCTCGCGCACGGTGAGCGTGGCCCGCTCCGCCGGCGGCACCGGCTCGCGCAGCACGCTCCAGCCGACGCCGATCCGGCCCTGCGGCAGCCGGCCGGCCAGATACGGGATGACGACCGGCACGTCCGGCGGTTCGGCGGCCCGGAACAGCCCGGCCAGCAGCGCGATCTTCCGGTTGCGCGCCGTGGTCGCGGCGACCTCCGCGGAGACCTGGGCGAGATCGGCCAGCAACATACGCTCATCGTGCCCCCGCGGCGCCACCGCCGCGCGCCGGCCCGCCGCGGCCCCTCTCTGTGGACCGCACCACGGCTCACTCGTACATCACATACTCCGGCCGCGGGGTGAGCGCCAGGACCTCCTTCGGGGTCATCAGCCGACCGCCCTCGGCGTCCTCCTCGTAGAACAGCTTGAAGCCGCTGTGCACGCCGTCCGGCAGCCGTGACACGAGCCTGCGCCAGGTGGCCCGCTTCAGGCCCGGTGAGCCGATCCCGTCGACGCTTTTGATCAGCGCCACGCCCGGCTGCGGCCGCAGTGCCGCCTCGTCGCGCAGCACGGAGGGGGCGACCTGATGGAAGACCAGCGGTTTCGTCGGCAGGTCGTGGCGCTCGACCAGCCGGGAGAGCCAGCGGGCGACGGCGGTCAGTTCCTGCCCACTGGTGTGCCCGAACGTCCTGCCGGGTATCTCCCCCGGCCCCATCTCCCATTCGGGATCGAGCGCGATCCCGACATCGGGATGGACCAGCCATCCGCGCAGCGCCTTCACCTCGTCGAGGGATGCCGCCCGGCCCGGCTGGATGTTCAGCAGGAGCAGGGCGCGGCGGGACCGGGCGAGTTGATGAAAGCGGCGGATCGTGGCGGCCGGGGTGCGCGAGCGGTAGCGGCCGTCGGGGCCCGCGGTGGCGTTGGCGACCACCGCCAGCAGTTCCAGTACGGGCAGGGGTTCGCGCCCCGCGGCGTAGGTGTGCGCCACCTTCTCGATCTCGGCGGCGCGGGCGCGGGGATCGCCGATCCCCAGTCGTCCGAGCGCCGCCGCGCCGGGCAGGCCGCAGAATCCTATGAGCCGGTGCCGGGGGAACAACTCCCGTCCACCACGCGGTAGTTCGGGTCGGCGACGGGGCGGCCGGGTGGCCGGGGAGGAAGGGGAGGGAGAGGGGGATACGGACGAGGGCGGGGTCGAGCGGTGCGACGTGGCCAGCCTGCCCGGCTCGGGTGACCTCGCGGGCGGCGGCGCGCCGTTCGCCGCGTCATCGGACCGTGCGGCCGATTCTCCGCACCCCGCGAGGAGCCCGACGCCCGCCGCGGCCCCGGCCGCCAGGACCCCGCGACGGCTCACCCTCCCCTCCCTCCCCTGTTCCGCCCTCGCCGCCGCCTGGTTCGCCCTGTCCACCCTGTCCATGACGCTGTCTCCGTCCGTCGCCGCACCGCCCCGCAACGCCCGTCTCTCCACACCGCACCCCGCAAAACCGCGGAGTGGGCGGAGTTGGCGGAGAATGGTTCCACCTATGAGAAAAATGCGAGCAATGAGGGGAATTCGACGTGATCATCGTGTCCGGTTGGCTTCAGGTCGCACCGAGCCGGCGTGCGGAGTTTCTGTCCGGGTGCCGGGAGGTCGTCGAACAGGCGCGGGCCGCGGACGGCTGCCTGGATTTCGCACTCTCCGCGGATCTGCTGGAGCCGGGCCGTATCAATGTCTATGAGCGGTGGGCCTCGGACGCGCAGCTGACGGCCTTCCGCGGCGCGGGGCCGGATCCCGACCATGCGGCGAAGATCCTCGCCTCCGAGGTGTCGCGCTACCGCGTGTCCGCCGCGGAAGCGGCCTGACCGTGCAGGCGCACCCCCGCGTCTGGTACGCGGCCTACGGCTCCAACATGCATCTCGACCGGCTCACCGCCTATCTTGCGGGCGGCCGGCCCGAGGGCGGACGACGCAGCCATCCCGGCTGCCGGGACCCCCGTCCGCCCGCGCGCTCCCGGCCGGTCATCCTGCCGGGACTGCTCTACTTCGCCACCGAATCCCCGGCGTGGACCGGCGGCCGGGCCTTCTACGACCCGGACGTGGACGCCCAACTCCCCTCCTACGCCCACCTTCTGACGCTCGGCCAGTTCTCCGATATCGCCGCCCAGGAGATGTACCGCACCCCCGGCGAGGACCTCGACCTGACGGAGGTGCTCCGGCGGGGACGGGCGCGGCTGGGCCCCGGCCGCTACGAGACCCTGGTGCACACCGGCGAGGTGGACGGCCGGCCCGTACTGACCTTCACGGCCCCCTGGAGCAGCTCCGACATCCCGCTGAACGCCCCCTCCGCCGCCTACCTCCACCACATCGCGACGGGCATCGTCGCCGCACACGGCTGGAGCGCGCGGCGGGCGGCCGAGTATCTGGCCGGGTGCCCGGGGGCGGCCGGCCGGTGGTCGGTATCGGCCATCGAGACGCTGGTCACCGAGGGCGCGGCCGCCCGTCCGCCGTCGTATCGTCCGCCGTCGCATCGGGAGCACCCGGGAGCCCCAGCAGCTCCGGCAGATCGGCGAAGGAGTCGATGACGTGATCGGGGGTCCCCTCGGCCGCCCGATGCGCCTCGGGCAGATATTTTCCGGTCCGGACGAGCACCCCGGTGATCCCGCAGCGCTGGGCCGCCAGGACATCCGACTCGATGTCGTCGCCCACCATCACCGCCTCCTCCGGCGCCACCCCGAGGTGCGCCAGGGCGGTGGCGAAGAACGTCCCGGCCGGTTTGCCGGTGACCTCCGCCTCGGTGCGGGCGGCCCGCTCCAGGCCCAGGAGGAAGGCCCCGGTGTCGAGGTCGAGCCCCTGCGCCGTACGCCAGTACAGATTGCGGTGCATGGCCACCAGCCGCGCCCCGCCCTGGAGATGGCGGAAGGCCGTATTGAGCGCCGCATAGCCGAATTCGGGCCCCGCGCCGCCGAACACGACCACGTCCACGGTCCCGTCCGCGCCCGTCCCGTCCGCGCGGTCCTCGTCCGCGCCGTCCTCGACGAAGGTCACACCCGCCAGATCGTCGCGCACCTCACCGGAGTTGAGCAGCAGACAGCGCGCGCCGGGGTGGTGCTCGCGCAGATATCCGGCGGTGACGGCGGGTGCGGTCAGGATGTCGTCGGCGTCGATGCCGAAGCCGGCCTCGGTCAGCCGTGCGGCGATGGCAGCGCGGGTGCGCGAGGTGGTGTTGGTGACCAGCGCCAGCGGCAGTCCGGCGGCGCGCAGCCGCGCCATGGCCGCCACGGCGCCGGGCAGCGGCTTCCAGGAGACGGTGAGCACCCCGTCGATATCGATCAGGGCGCCCCGGACGCGCCCCGGGCCCTTGCGTTCCATACGCGTCACCTTCCCTCGCCTCGGTACGCGCCGCACCTCCTCGGCCGCGACTGGCGACAGCCGTCGTCTCCCCGGCTCCGGACGGGCGTCCGCCGTCGTCGCGGACCGGGTACTACGGGCGGTCGACGGGTGGAAACGGTGCGTGCGCCCGACTTGCGAAACCCCCTCGGATGGGGTTGTTTCGAAAGAGGTGTGGACGTGGCTTCTGTCTCCCCTGGGTAGGGGGTGCACGACTGTGCTGTTCACCGATCGCACGGACGCGGGGCACCGTCTTGCCGAAGCGCTCCGCCATCTCGCCGGGGAAGACCCTCTCGTGCTCGGCCTGCCCCGCGGCGGCGTCCCGGTCGCCTACCAGGTGGCCCTGGCCCTCGGCGCCCCCCTCGACGTGATCGTGGTCCGCAAGCTCGGCGTCCCGTACCACCGTGAGCTGGGCTTCGGCGCCATCGGCGAGGGCGGCGTACGGGTGATCAGCGACGACATCGTCCGCCGCGGCCGGATCCGGCAGGCGGACCTCCAGGCCGTCGAGCGCGCCGAGGAGACGGAGCTGGTACGCCAGGCGCGCCGCTTCCGCGCCGGCCGGCAGCGGCTGTCCCTCAAGGGCCGCACCGCCGTCCTGGTGGACGACGGGATCGCCACCGGGTCCACTGCGGCGGCCGCCTGCGAGGTCGTACGGGCGCAGGGCGCGGCCCGGGTGGTGCTGGCCGTGCCGGTCGCGCCACCGGATGCGGCCGCCTGGCTGCGCACCCAGGCCGACGAGGTGGTGTGCCTGTCCACCCCGGCGTCGTTCTCCGCGGTCGGCGAGTGGTACCAGGACTTCTCCCAGACCCCCGACGAGGAGGTCATCGCGCTGCTGACCGAGGCGGCGGCCCGCCCGGTGTCCGACCGGTCGGCTCCGGTCCACGGCTCCGGTATCACCGAGGCGGTGGAGGTGGATGCGTGCGGCGTACGGCTGGCCGGTGACCTCACCCTGCCGGAAGGCGCCGAGGCGGTGGTGATGTTCGCCCATGGCTCGGGCAGCAGCCGGCACAGCCCCCGCAACCGGATGGTGGCCGGGGTGCTGAACCGGGCCGGTCTGGGCACCCTCCTCTTCGACCTGCTCACCCCGCCCGAGGAAGCCGATCGGGCGAATGTCTTCGACATCGAGACGTTGGCCGGGCGGCTGGCCGACGCCACCCGCTGGCTGCACGGCCGGGTGGCCCTCCCGATCGGCTACTTCGGGGCGAGCACCGGCGCCGCGGCCGCACTGCGCGCCGCCGCGGCCGCCGACATCGATATCGGCGCGGTGGTCTCCCGCGGCGGCCGCCCCGACCTCGCCGGGCCGCATCTCGCCGACGTACGGGCGCCCACGCTGCTGATCGTGGGCGGTGCCGACGCCCTGGTCCTCGATCTCAACCGGCAGGCCATGGAGGAGCTGCGCTGCGAGAACCAGCTCGAGGTCGTCCCGCATGCCACCCATCTCTTCGAGGAGCCGGGGGCGCTGGACGCGGTCGCCGATCTGGCGCAGGACTGGTTCACCCGGCATCTCGCCCCGCAGGCGGAATAGGCGCTCCGTACGGCCGTCCGTACGCCCGTCGGCGTCACCCGAGCGGGCGGCGCCGACGCTCTCACACGATCGGCCGAGATCGCGTTTGGGGCCGGGTCGGCGAGGTGATCCCTGGAAGGGCCGGTATGACAATACGACCCTCTAAAGGAGTACATATGCGTCTCCGCAGCACACTTGCCGTCTGCGCGCTGGCCGCCTCCACCGTCCTCGGCGGCGCCACGACCGCCCTCGCCGACAGCGACCACAACCAGGAGGGCCACCGCCCCCACGCGGGCCACCAGCCCACCATCGACCACCGTGTGCAACGCAACTGCCGCATCTACAAAGAGTCCCTCAACGGCAAGGTGACCTACAGCGACAACTGTTCGGACAACGACAACGGGGATGGGCACGGCCGTGGCGATGGCCGCGGCAACGGCGGAGGCGGGGGCGACGGCCGCGGGGCCGGCGGATACGGGCGCGGCGACTGCGGCGGGGGCGGTGACGGCCACGGCAACGGCGGCTACGGCTGCGGCGGCGAGGGTGGCGGCGGGGGCGGGGGCTACGGCGGCGGTAGTGGGGGCTACCGCGGCGACGGCGGGGGCGGCGGCGGTGCAGGCGTCAGCGGCCTCGGCAGTGACGGCGCGCTGGGCAGCGACGGCGCGCTGGGCAGTGACCACACGGGGGGCTACAGCGGCCTGGAGCGGTAGTCCGGCAAAAGCCCGCCGGGCGGCCGCGACGGGGCACCGTGGCCGCCCGGCGCTCGGACGACAGGGCGTCAGGAGAAGGCGGGGGACCGGCGGTCGCAGGCGCTCACTCCTGCCGGAAGAGCTCCCTCATGGACGGCCGGGCCTCCTCGCCGTCCCGCATCGCCTCGACGACCGCCTGGTGGAAGTTGCGGCTCGCCTCTTCCGACTCACAGGGGACGGGGCTGCCGGCCATGGTGAACCAGTCCGTGGCGCCGGTGTACTGCACTGCCACATGGGCCTGACCCTCCGTCCAGGTCGTGTGCACGCTGAGGTCGCCATCGATCACGCCGACCTCTTCGGTGCGCACCACACCGGGCCGTGCGTAGATCCCGATGGTGGTCCAAGATGCCCAGGTCATGACTCTCCCCCTAGGTGGCAGGGGGCACCGGCCGCCGGCAGCCGGTGCGGTGCCTCAAGTCTGACACCGGACGGGCGGGGGCGCAGCGTATCGGCGCGATGATCCGGAACGCGGCGCTCCGCGCGGGGGCGGCCCGCCCGACGCAGATACCGCTACCCACGGTCACCGCGGGGCGTCAGCCGCACAGCCAGCCGCTTGGGTCCCCGGAGGAAGACCCCCGCCTCGGCGGGCGCCGTACCGTCCGCGAAGGCGATGCCGGGGAAGGCGTCCAGCAGCTGGTTCACGCCGACCTCCACCTCGGCCCTGGCCAGCAGCGCGCCCACGCAGAAGTGCCGTCCGAGCCCGAAGGCCACATGGTCGGCGGCGGCGCTGAAGGCGCGGGCCGCCGACACCTCCGTACGGAAGAGATCGAAGGTGTCGGGGCGGTCGTAGCGCCGCTCGTCGCGGTTGGCGGCCCCGATCATGCAGATGAGGGTGGCGCCGGCCGGCACCGTGCCGCCGCTGAGGGTGACGTCCTCGGCGGGCTGCCGCATGATCATCTGGACCGGCGGGGTGTAGCGCAGGGTCTCGACGAAGGCGGCGACGACGAGGCTGCGGTCGGCCCGTACGGCGGCGAGCTGGTCGGGGTGGGCGAGCAGATTGCGGAAGATGCCGGCGAGGACCTTGTCCGTGGTCTCGCCGCCGGCCGAGAGCAGCAGGCTGACGAAGGCGGTGATGTCCTGGTCGTTCATCCGGGTGCCGTCGACCTCGGCGGTGCACAGGGTGGACAGCAGATCGTCCCCGGGTGCGGCGCGCCGTGCCCGGATGATCGGGTGGAGATAGGCGCTCAGCTCCCCGCTGACCCGCAGTCCGGCGGCGGTGATCTCCGGGTCCCGGCCGAGGTTGCCGAAGAAGTCGACGACCGTCTTGTACCAGGCGTGGAAGCGGTCGTGGTCGGCGCGGTCCAGGCCGAGCATGTCCACGATGACGTTGATCGGGAAGCGGGTGGCGAAGGCGGCCACGAGGTCGGTCTCCACCGCATTTCGGAAGTCGTCTATCAGGTCCCGGGCGTTGCGCTCGATCACCGGCAGGAACTTCTCGCGCAGATCCCGCCCCCGGAAGGCGGGCGCCACCAGGGCGCGGCGCACGGCGTGCTCGTGGCCGCTCATTCGGAGCAGGGTCCGGCCACCGTGCACCGGCTCGATCTGCCACTCGTAGTGGTCATTGGTGAACACCGGCTCGCGGAAGGCCCGTTGGACGTCCTCGTAGCGGGAGATCAGATAGCTTCCGGTGGCCGGGTCGTGGAGCAGCGGATAGTACTCCCGCAGGATGCGGTACGCGGAGTAGGGGTCGGCTTCGAATTCCGGGGAGAGGATGTCGGGCGGCTGCGGAATCGTGGTCACGACGCGTCCTCGGCTTCCCTGAACGAGCCCGGGGTCGGGCGGCGGTTCCTTGCGGGGGGGGTGCGGTCGCTCGGGTACGCGGGGGTGGCTGCCGGTGCCCACACATCCGTGCGGCGGCGTCCGACGCTAGGGCAGCGGGCGGGGCCGGTCCAGAGCCTTTCACCACGACCTTTGCCACTCAACTCCCTTGCGCAGCAGGTCAGTTGACCGAACGAAGACTGCTCGCCGAAGGGCGCATTCCCCCGGCGCGCGGGAGCGAATACGGGGCGCGTCCATCGCGGCGAGTGGCCGGAAATCCCCCTGACGGCGGCCGTTCCGCTCCCCTAGCTTTGACCACATGACCAGATCTGACATCTGGTCATGAAGCCGCAGCCGAACGGAAAGAGAAGCAGGTCGTGGCGCAGACACAGCGTGGCGAACGCATCCTGGAGGCCGCCGGCGAGCTGCTGCTCGCCTGGGGCTACCGACGGGTGACCATCGACGAGATCGCCCGCCGGGCCGGGGTCGGCAAGGGCACGGTCTACCTCCACTGGAAGACCAAGGACGCCCTCCTCCTGGCCGTCGTGCTCCGCGCCAAGGCGGGCAGTCTGCACCGCCAGTTGGAGCGGATGCGCGCCGACCCGCTGGAGATCCTGCCGAGCCGGATGATGTGCGGGCTCTATCTCGACCATCTGGACGACCCGGTGCTGCGCGCCCTGCACAGCGACGACTCCGACGTCCTCGGCCGCCTCAACGACACCGCCAAGCAGGAGCTCGCGGAGCTGATGGCGCACGGCGACCGCATCCTGCGCCGCCATCTCGACGTGCTGCGCGGACACGGCCTGCTGCGCGACGACATCGAGGTCGCCCACCAGCACTACGCCATGATGGCGGTGACCGCCGGTTTCTTCATGGCCGAAACGCTCCAGGCCGGTCCCCCGCTCCCGCCGGCGGCCCGCATCGACATCCTCGCCCATACGCTCCGCGGCGTACTGGAGACCCCGGACGACCACGACCCCGCCGCCCCGGACGCCCACCGCGCGCCCGCGGTGGCCGCCGTCGCCCCCGAGATCATCGCGCTCTACGAGCAGTTGGAAGAGCTCAGCTCGGCGGAAATGCGACGGCAGCTGCGGGACTGACACCGACTCCCGACCCGGAGGACACCACTCATGTCCGTATCACCCACCACATCCCCTGCCCCCGACTCGCCCGACACGGGGGCCTCCCCTGCCTCATCTGCCAACCCCCTCGCCGTGCACGTCGGAAAGCACCCCGGCGAGCCGAACGTGATGGAACCGGCCCTGCTCGCCGACCCCGTCAAGGGCTACGGCGCCCTGCGCGAACAGGGCCCCGTCGTTCGCGGCCGCTTCATGGACGATTCGCCCGTGTGGATCGTCTCCCGCTTCGACGACGTCCGCGAGGTCTTACGCGATCAGCGCTTCGTGAACAATCCGGCCGCCTCCCAGGGCGGTGCGGACGACGGTCCGCTGGGCCGGCTGATGGAGACCATGGGACTGCCCGACGAGTTCCGCCCCTATCTGCTCGGGTCGATCCTCAACAACGACGCCCCGGACCACACCCGGCTGCGCCGCCTGGTGTCCCGCGCCTTCACCGCACGCAAGATCACCGATCTGCGCCCGCGGGTGGCACGGATCGCCGACGACCTGCTGGCCGGGCTGCCGGAGCACGCCGAGAACGGCGCCGTCGACCTCATCGAGCACTTCGCCTATCCCCTCCCCATCACCGTCATCTGCGAACTGGTCGGCATTCCGGAGGCGGACCGCCCCCGGTGGCGCGCCTGGGGCGCCGACCTCGTCTCGCTGGAGCCGGGCGCTCTGGCCAGATCGCTCCCGGCGATGGTGGAGCACATCCACGACCTGATCCGGACGCGGCGCGCCTCACTGACCGACGACCTGCTCAGCGAGCTGATACGGACGCATGACGACGACGGCGGCCGGCTCAGCGACGTCGAGATGGTGACCATGGTCCTCACCCTGGTCCTGGCCGGTCACGAGACCACCGCCCACCTCATAGCCAACGGCACCGCCGCCCTGCTCACCCACCCCGACCAGCTGGCCCTGCTGAAGGCGGACCCGGCGCTGCTCCCCCGCGCCGTGCACGAACTGATGCGCTGGTGCGGCCCGGTCCAGATGACCCAGCTGCGCTACGCCGCCGAGGACCTCGACCTCGCCGGGACCCCCGTCCGCAAGGGCGACTCCGTTCTCCTCTCCCTGGTGGCGGCCAACTTCGACCCTCGTCACTACGACGCCCCCGACCGCCTGGACCTCACCCGCCACCCGGCCGGCCACGCCGAGAACCACGTCGGCTTCGGCCACGGCATGCACTACTGCCTGGGCGCCACCCTCGCCCGCCAGGAGACCGAGGTCGCCCTGGGCAGGCTGCTCGCGCACTACCCCGGCGTCTCCCTGGCCGTCCGCCCCGACGACCTCGAACGCGCCCAACTCCCGGGCAACTGGCGCCTGACGGCGCTGCCGCTGCGGCTGTAGCTGCCCCCGGGGCGGCTCATCGTCCATGGCAGTGCCCGCACAAAGACGGGACCGGGCCCGCCCGAAGGCGCGCCCGGTCCCGGTCGTGATCCGGTCAGCGGCCGGTCAGCTGATGATGCCCATGCCCAGCAGCCCGAACAACAGGGCGCCGACGATGATCCGGTAGATCACGAAGGAGTTGAAGGAGTGCTTGGCCACGAACTTCAGCAGCCAGGCGATCGAGGCGTAGGCGACGACGAAGGAGACGACCGTGCCGACGGCGAGCGGGGCGATGGCCGCGCCCGAGCCGATGGCGTCCTTCAGCTCGTAGATACCCGCACCGGTGAGGGCCGGGATGCCCAGGAAGAAGGACAGCCGGGTGGCCGCGACGCGTTCGAGGTCGAGGATGAGGGCGGTGGACATCGTCGCGCCGGAGCGGGAGAAGCCTGGGAAGAGCAGCGCGAGGATCTGCGAGCAGCCGACCCACATGGCGTCCTTGAGGGAGGTGTCGTCCTCGCCTCGCTTGTGGCGGCCCATCTGGTCCGCCGCCCACATCACGCCACTACCGACGATCAGTGATCCGGCCACCACCCACAGGGAGGCGAGCGGGCCCTCGATCAGCGGCTTGGCGGCCAGGCCGACGACGACGATCGGGATGGTGGCGTAGATCACCCACCAGGCGAACTTGTAGTCGTGGTGGTAGCGCTCCTCGCGGTTGCGCAGACCGCGGAACCAGGCGCCCACGATGCGCACGATGTCCTTGCCGAAGTAGACCAGCGCCGCGGCGATGGCGCCGACCTGGATCACGGCCGAGAAGCCGACGACGGCCTTGTCGTCGACGGAGATCCCCATCAGACCTTCGGTGATCTTGAGGTGACCGGTGGAGGAGACAGGGAGGAATTCCGTCACCCCCTCGACGACACCGAGGACGAGGGCTTGGCCGATACTGATCGCGCTCATGGGGTCCACTTCTGGGGAGGGTGCGAGCCGGTGATGCGTGCGGCGATCGTACCGGGACGGCGAAGGTCTACAACACTGTAGACGAAAAATACGGACGGTCGGACCGGGGGCGCCGCCCCGTCCGCTCCCCTCCCGGGCACCCTCCGCGACCGCCCTGAACAGGCCATACTTCCCGCGCGGGGCGACGGCCGGGGCTTTCGGCGCCGCCTGCGCCGTCGCCTTGTTCTGCGCGCCCAGCTCTGTGCTCCGGCTCTCTCCTCTTCGCTCTGCGCTCCGGGCTCTCTCCTCTGTGCTCTGCGCTCAGCCGAGGCGGGCGGACGGGCGCTGGAGGGCCTGGAGGGCCTGGCGGGGCGGCAGGCCCGAGCGAGGGGCGTCGTTCAGGGTGAGGTGCTCGGCGGGGAGGCCGGCGAACTGCGGCAGGAGCTGGGAGAAGCGGAGGCGGGTGAACATGGCGAGGTGGCGGTTGGCGTGCCGGGCCAGCTCCAGGACCTCCGGCCAGGCCGTGTAGCGGACCAGAAGCGCGAGCGGGGCGCGCGGGACGGGGGGAATGGGCGCACCGTCCCAGCGGGACGCGGCCAGCACCACGGGGTGCCAGAGCGCGTCGGGGCGGGGGGCGAGCCGCTGCGGGTGGCCGAGCACGGGGCGGGCCCCGCAGGCACGGGCGGCCTGCGCCCAGGCGGCGCCGCGCTCGGCGTTGATCACCGGGAGCGCGGTGCGGCTGGCGGGGTGGGCCGCGTAGTGAAGAGCGGCCCGGGTGAAGGCGGTCTCGAAGGGCGACCAGGTGCTCTGGTGGACGGCGATGAGCGAGGTGGCCGCGCAGGGCCGGCCGGCCCGGCCGAAGCAGGACGGTACGGCCGCCCGGACGGCCGCCGCGACGGAGGCGTCGTGCCGGACCACCAGCAGGCCCGGAGGCGCCAGGGTTTCGTCCTCCGGGCGAGGGGTGGCCGGACAGCACTGCGGGGCCCGCGCATCGGTGTGCTCGGCCAGCAGGGCGTGCAGGGCCCAGGTTGCGGCCGGGTTCCCCGGCAGCACGAACTGCCAGACGCCGTCCGGGAGTCCGGCGGCACGGGCGTGCTGCGCCATCCGCAGCGCGGCCACCGCGGTCCGGGTGCTCAGCCGGGTGACGACGGCGCTTCCGCACAGCAGGGCGGGCAGGGCGCCCTCCAGGAGGGACATCAGGGGGCGGGCGTCATCGGTGCAGGAGGTCACCACCGCGTGCCCCGGGCCGGACCGTGCGCCGGGGCGGCCGGTCAGGTGCGGCCGGGGCAGCCGGTAGCGGCGCAGATGTGCGCGTGCGGCGGCCTCGCAGGCCGGGAAGTAGCGGTCGGCCGTGTGCAGTTCGGTGATGGCGTCCACGGAGCCGAGACCGCAGCCGTGCACCAGGGCGGGAAACAGTACGGCCTTCTCCGCCCGGAACCGGGCTCGCAGCTCCCGCAGCACGCCGATGCGCCGCGACAACGGAGCGGTGTGCCACAGCTGTTGGGCGGCCCGCCCTCGCTCCACGGCCCGGTGGACGTCGGTGGGCACGGACGCCGGGATGGTGGCGAGCCGCCGCCCGGTGAAGGCGCTGGCCACCGGAGCGCGGTCGTCACCCCCCGAGGCGACCAGGCCGAGCGCCGCGGGGTCGGGGAGGTCCGCACACAGCTGCGCGGGGGGAGGAGGGGCCGAGGGGGTGGAGGAGGAGGTCATGCTGCCTGTTCTGGTCTTTTCCGGCGTGGGCTGATGATGGCGAGGCGGTGTGCACGGAGCCGTGTGCATGGAGCGGTGTGCACGGAGCGGTGTACAGCGGTGTACAGGTGCCATCGGTGTGTTAAGGGCGCCCGGGCCCCGTGGATCACAGCCCGGAGCAGGAATTCACCCGCACGGCCGCCGACCGGACAGGTGAGGGGCCGTTGTCGCAGGTCATCGGCGTGTGTCGGGGTGGGTGCCCCGCCCATCCCGGCCCAGGAGACATCCGCTCCGCACGCCCGTGCAACCATCCCGAGCCGGTCGGTGTTTTTCTCAGTGATGGACGAGACAGCCGAGCCACTCTGCGAACGCATGGCGGCGGATCTGGACGACGGTTTCACCGAACTGGTCCGGGTCCACGCCTCAGCGGTCCATGCCTTCTTGCTCCGCATGACGGGAAACGCCGCGGAGGCGGACGACTTGGGCCAGGAGACATTCCTGCGTGCCTATACGGCGCTGAAGGAGTACTCCGCGCAGCGGCGCCGTGCGCTGCGTCCCCGTGCGTGGCTGATGACGATCGCCGCGAACGTGTGGCGCAACCATGTGCGCACCTGCGTACGCAGACCCGTCGCCACCGTTCCCGTGGAGGAATCCTGCGAGAGCTGGCCGGCCGAGGAGCCGGGTCCGCAGGACCATGCGGACACGGTCGCCGACCGGGCGCTGCTGGTCGCGGCGCTCGCTCGATTACCCGAGCGGGCGCGGGTGGCGGTGGTGCTGCGGCATGTGGTCGGGATGAGCTACGCCGAGGTGGCCGCGGTGCAGGGGTGCCCGGTCGGTACGGTCAAGGCTCAGGTCTCGAGAGGGCTGAGCGTCCTGCGTGAAGTGCTGGAACCAGAAGTCGCGTTGCTGAGGGAGGTGACGATGTGAACCGAGGTGGGGAATGGACCCCGCAGCCGGAGAGCGGCGTGGAGGCCGCCCTGGCGGGGCTGATGGGTCCCGCTCCGGGGGACTTCGCGGCGCGGGTGCTGCACCGGGTGGGCATCCCGCGGGACCGCTACGACCTGTATCTGCATCTCGACGCGCCCGCCGGCGGACTGTACGTCGCGTACGGGGCGGACGCCGTGACCGGAGCCGCGCTGGGCACGGCCCTGTCCGGTCCCCAGGCGTTCGAGGAGGCGCACCGCGCTCGTACGGGACGGAGCGCGATACCGACGACCAAGCCCCTGCCGGGGCTGCGCACCGCGCTGCGCACCGGGCGGGCCAGAGGTCTGGCGATCGATCTGCCGGAGCTCACCGAAGCCGAGCGGTCCGTGCTCGATGCCGTACGCACCATTCCGCGGGGGCAGTTGAGGCCGCTGGCCTGGGTCGCACGGGAGGCCGCGCTGCCCGACAGTGCCGCCGTCACGGCCGCGCTGGTGGCCAATCCGGTGCCGTTGCTGATCCCCTGTCACCGGGTCACTTTTGACGACGGCGGACCGTGTGATCTGCGGTACGGACCGATAGCGGGCGAGGCGCTGCGCCGTGCGGAAGGGATGGACGAAGCGCTGGTGGGGCTGTCGCGGGCGGGGACGGTGTTCCTGGGCAGCGACACCACCCGGATCTACTGCCATCCGACCTGTGCCCATGCACGGCGGATCACCCCGGTGCACCAGGTGCCGTTCCGTTCGGCGCGGGATGCACAGGCGGCGGGATACCGCGCCTGCAAGAGCTGCCGCCCGATAGCGGCGTAAGGCGCACGGCGGCGTGAGCTCCGCCGAAGAGTAAGCGAGGCCGACCGCGGCGTGAGGTCCCTGGCGCCGGGCGGACAGCAGCGGTGTGCCAGGAGCCGCGGATTCGAGGGACCGCCATGTCACCCAGCCAGGAGGAGTACGTCATGCATGCCCTGAGCCGCAGCGCACCGCGCGAGGCGGTGGGCTCCGTGGTCGTCGCGGAGCATCACACCCCCATCGGTCGTCTGGCGCTCGCAGCCACCGACGAAGCCCTGCTCTACTGCGGATTCTTCCCGCCGGAGACCGTGCAGCAGCGGCTCGCGGCGGGCGGGCGGGAGTGTCGGGACGAGGTCGGGGCCGGCCCCGACCAGCTGGCGGTGATGGCGCAGGCGCAAGAGCAGCTCGATGACTTCCTTGCGGGCAGACGGCGTTCGTTCACCGTGCCGCTGGATCCGAGTCTGGCCACGCCGTTCAGCAAGGAAGTGGTGCTGGCTGTGGCGGAGCATGTGCCGTACGGCGGGACGGCCACGTACGGGGAGCTGGCCGCCGCGGTGCACCGCCCCGGGTCCGCCCGCGCGGTCGGCAAGGCCCTGGGGGCGAATCCGCTGTGTGTGATGCTGCCGTGCCACCGCGTGCTGGGCGCGTCGGGCCGGCCGATGGGATACGCGGGCGGCCTGCGGGCCAAGCGCTTCCTGCTCGACCTGGAATGCCGGAGCTGAGCGGGCGATGCGGCCGCTCATCCGCCCAGCCCCAGGCGTACGGCGAAACCGATGAACACCGTTCCGACCACCGCCTCGACCACCCGCGCCGCGCCGGCCCCGGCGTCGGGCCGGCGCGCGGTCACCCAGCGGCGCAGCAGATGGACGGCGCCGCTCAACAGGGCCAACCACAACGCCGCCAGCGACAGATGGACGGCGGCCAGCACCGCCATGGTGCGCGCCGGGGGCTCCCCGGGCGGCACGAACTGCGGCAGGAACGCCAGCAGAAACAACCCGACCTTGGGGTTGGCGCCGGTGCACAACAGTCCTTGCAGCCAGCAGCGGCGCAGGGACACCGGGGGCGGCCGGCCGGAGGCGGGGCCCGGGGCGTCCGGTGACCGGTGGCCGCGCAGGGCGGACCGCAGGGCCCGCAGTCCCCACAGCAGCATGAGGGCCGCGCCGCCCCAGCGGACGGCGGTGAAGAGCCCGGGACGACCGGCCAGCACCAGAGAGACACCGCTGATGGCGAGCGTCGCATGGGCGGCACCGGCCGTCAGCATGCCGGCCGCGGCGGCATACGCCGGAGCGCGCCGTCCGGTGCGCAGCACGAGCTGGGTGACCAGCGCCGCGTCCGGTCCCGGAGTGGTGATCACCAGAAGGGAGCTGCCCAGGAACCACCCGCTGATCACGGACGGCCCCGGCGGCTCGGTGCCGGGGCGGCGGCCGGTGCGAGCGCGGGCATCATGCCGCGTCCGTCTCCGGATCCACGGTCAGCAGCGATTCGATCCGCCGGATCTCGGCATGATCGGCGTCGAGCTGCGCCGGGTCCTGGTGGGCGAGGACGACGAAGCCGAGGGACAGCGTGCCCAGCAGATCCTTAGTCGGGGCGATCCGGTCGCCGGTGCGCACGGCCACGGCCGAGACATGATGGCTCTTCACCTCCCTTATGGCATCGAGGACTTCGGCATTGCGGACCACTCCGGCCGACCGGCTGATCAGGAAGACGACGCGGACCGGGCGGCGCAGCTCGTAGCCCGAGGGCAGGGGTGTGCGGCCGGTGAAGTACGCCACCGCCCGGTCGACCTGACTGTCGCCGGTCGCGGTGCGGCAGAAGCGGGGATGGCCACCGCCGTGGGGACGGGCGTTGACCTCGATCAGCCGCGGCCCGTCGGCGGTCCTCATCACCTCGACGTGCGCGGCGCCCCAGCGGAAGCCGACCGCATCCAGCACACGCCGGGTGTAGTGGAGGAGTTCGGGCACCTCGGGGCGGTCCTCGGGGACCCAGTCCATGGACTCGTACACCGCCATCTGCCCGCCACTGTCGATCTTGCGGTAGCGGCACACATCGGTGACGGTGTGCCGGCCGTCGTGGGTGAAGACGTCGATGACGTACTCGGTGCCGGTGGCGTACTCCTGGACCAGCATCTGGTCGTTGCGGATCCGCCACTGGTTGAGCCGGCCGAGCTGGGCCTCGAATTCCTCCCGCCAGCCGAGTCCGCCGGCGATCCGGGTCACCCCGTCGGTGCTGGCGCTCTTGGGCGGTTTGACCACCAGATCGTGGCCGGTCAGTCCCTCCTTCTCCAGCCAGGCGGTGACCTCGTCGGGGTCGTCGGTGCACAGCTGGCGGATCACCGGCAGCCCGACCGCGGAAACCGCCTGTGCCATCGCGTACTTGTGGCGCCGGGCCGCCGCCAGGTGGGGGACGTTCGCCACCTCGGGCACCACCCGCGCCGCCAGCCGGTCGGCGAGTTCCACACCGATCTCGGCGCCGGGCAGCACACAGCGCGGCCCGAGCGCCCGCAGCCGTGCCACCAGCGCGTCCTCGTCCCCGTCCCAGGTCAGGACCGCATCGAAATCCTCGGGACGGAAGGAGCCGGCATAGGCGGGCGGGATCTGCGGATACGACACGACCGCCACCACCGGCACGCCCGCGGCGCGGAAGGCCGGTGCGTACAGGCCACCGGAGGAGAACGGATCGACGATGACGGCGGGGCCGCCGCCGGAGGGATGCGAAGACACGGCTGTTCCTTGTCCGCTCGGTGGGGGCTTCGGGGGTCTGGGGATCGGACGGGCGCCGGGTGCCTCGCGGCCGCGGCCGGGACCGCCCGGGGTCCCGGCCGCACCGCGCGGTCAGCCCGCCAGGTCCGCCGACAGCGGCCGGTGCCCGGTGCAGACCTCCGCGTCGGGCAGGCCGGGGAAGACCGCGGTGACGGTGTCGCCGCTGCGTACGGCGGGGATCTCCTGCCGCAGCCGGGTCAGCGACGTCTTGCGCTCGTGCCAGGGGCACACCAGGCGGTTTCCCTCGGGGGCCAGTTCGGCCAGGTGCAGGGGACCGCCGCGGTGCGGGCAGCGGGCCCGCATCACAAAGGAGCCCTCGTCCGTCCGCGCATACACATACGGCTCGCCGGCGATCACCGCGCAGTTGTTGCGGCCGGCGACGGAGAACGTCACGACATGCACTTCTTGTAGTCCCCCACCGAGTGGATCTGGTAGACGCACTCCTCGGACTCGATGATCGCGCCGTGCAGCCGGTTGCGCTGGATGACGGTGCCCTCGCCGGCTTCGAGGATCTGGTGCGAGTCGAAACCGGAGACGAACTTCATGGTCCCGGAGACGATGTGGCACAGCTCGTCGCCGTCGTGGCAGTGGGTGTTGGACAGTTCGCCGTACGGCTCGACGATATCGGCGACGGGCGCGGTGACGCGGCCGCTGGAGAGGGCGTCCCACACGGGTGCGTGGAGCTTCTTGTACTCCGGCCCGTTGTCCATCCAGGCGATCTGGGTGGCGAAGTCCTCGTCGGCGATCTCCTGGATGCGGCGGTACTCCTCGATGCCGCGGACGATCTCCGGGATGATCTGCTCGCCGTGCTCGGCGACGAGCGGGCGGATCAGCTTCTCCAGGGCCATCCGCCCGTGGTGCTGGTCGATGTGGACGTGCTCGGTGAAGTACTGGGTGTCGGCGCGGTCGCCGAAGACGTCCTTGAGCAGGGCGGTGGCCCGGCGGCAGAAGTCGACCAGGGTGGCCTCGGTGTAGTAGAGCGCGCCCACGTACCGGAAGAACAGTTCGTGGTTCTTGCCCAGGTAGTGGAAGTAGTTGTTCATCAGCAGGCTGCTGTTGAGGTAGTACTGCCAGTACCGGTGGACATCGGTTTCGAGCCCGGCCGACTCCAGGGTGCGCTCGAAGAGCCGGCTGTGCTTGGTGTCGTGGACGCCATAGCCGTACTCATCGATGATGATCTTGAACCACTCGGACTGGGGGGCGCCGTAGTAGCCGAGGACGTTGCGGATCATCGGCGAGGCTTCGGAGAGGAAGTCCGGGATGAACTGGATCAGCCACATCCGGGCGGCGCGCTCGCGGTCGGTGGAGTTGCTGATGGCCTTCTCGGAGAGGGAAGGACCGGCCGCCTCATGGGCGTTGAGCGACTCCAGGTAGGTCTCCAGGCTGTCGGCCGTCCAGGCCCCGGAGGTCTCGATCTCGTCGTCCAGGAAACCGAAGGCGTAGCGCTCCAGCGCGGGCCGGATCATCTCGCCGAGCACGCGGTTGGTCGGGCTGTAGAAGCGCTTGAAGTCCTCCCACCTGCCCTCGCCCTTGAGGCCGTTCTTCGGCAGGAAGACGAGGTCGGCCTCGTAGATGCTGGTCAGCAGGCGCTGGACGGCCAGGCTCGAGTAGTCGAGTATCTCGTCGCGGCCGGGCACCCGGTCGAGGTCGAGATGCCGCAGCACCTGGGGGCGCAGCTGGCGCCGGTAGGGGTTGTCGCTGTTCTGCCACTCCTCGTTGTCGAGGTAGAGGGGGTTGCTGGCATAGCGGACGACCGCGTCGCGCAGTTCCTGGCCGTGCAGCGCGAACGGTTCGTAGGGGAACGGAGCGTGGCTCATCGGATCGGGTCGGCCTTCCTGTGAGGTGCGTATGAATGCCTGTGTCAGGCGTGGGTTGCTCAGCTGTCAGCCGTGGTGGCTCAGCGTGCGAAGAGGCTGTGGTCCGTCCAGTGCAGCTCGACGTCCAGCCGCTCGCCGGGGCTGACCGGGAGGGGTTTGTCGAACGGGATCAGCGCCTGCATCCAGTGGGATCCGACGTTGTCGGGCGAGTTGCGCAGGACGACCCCGGAGCCGAGGTCGAGTTCGAACCAGGCGACCAGCGCGGTGGCCGGTCCCGCGGCGGTGACGGGCACCGGGACGACCCGGCTGCCGGCCTCCAGCGGGTCCGTGAGCAGATCGAAGTCGAGCAGTTCGACGGGGCCGGAGAGTACCTCGTGCGGCCAGGTGTGCAGCCGGACGGGGAAGTGCCCGCGGGTGGACGCCATGTTCATCAGCGAGACATCGAACCCGCCGGCGTTGTCCACCCGGTTGAGGCCGTCGGCCACCTCGCTGTGGATGAGCTGGCCGAGGACCCGCGCGGCACCCGGGATCAGCACGCCGCCGGGGGCGAGCAGCTGACTGCGGGCGTGGCGCATGGTGGGCAGCAGCCCTTCGCCGATCAGTCCGCAGTCGACGATCTCGGAGATCAGGACGTCGACCGGGCGCTCCAGATCCCTGCCCATCTCCAGGTGCGTGGAGCGCTTGTTGACGACGGTGATGACGTCGGACATCCCGTGCTCGGCGATGATCTGCCGGGCGATCTCGGCGAGCAGCGGGTTCTCCTCGCAGGTGATGACCCGTCCGGCGCCGGCACGGGCGGCGGCCATGGCCAGCAGGCCGGTGCCGGTGCCGATGTCCAGGACATGGGCGCCGGCCGGGATGCGGCGTTCGAGCGCCACGATGAGGGCGTCATTGCGCTCGGTGTCGTTGAGCATCGCGAAGTGCCAGCGCGGAATCGTGCGGGAGGCGATCTCGGCGAAGGCCGCGGAGTGCGGGGACAGGCTCTCGCGGGGCCGGGCCATGGCGTCGACCGTGGCGGTCACCAGCCGGCTGAGCTCCTGCGCCTGGGTCTGGAGCGAGGCGAGTGCGAGGCGCAGCCCGGGGGACGTATCGAGACCGAGCGCGGCGAATTCCTCGTCCCGGAATTCGGTATTCCCGTTGGTAAGGGAGTTGACGGAAATGCTCATGGCAGTGTGTGCACGCTCCTCCGGAATGCTTTCCGAATTGACGGCCGCTGGGTGTGATGTGCCCATGAGGGCGAAGCGGGTCGTTCTCATCCTCAGGACACCATCCGCCGCAGCCACCCGGCAAGGAACCTTTCGGAGTGCGTTCCTACTGCGGTACTTGGAGATTTCCCGAAGGGCGGCCGCGGTGATTTTTCTCGATTTCCGGCAGGCTGCGAGAGAACCAGGCCGGGAAGGAACCAGGTGATGAGGGAGGCAGGTTACGGGTGAACTACCAGGAGTTCACCGCCCGCTCATACCCAATGAGTGCGGGCGCCGCCGCAAAAGAAATATCGGCCCGCCGGATTCCGGGCGGACGGCAGCCCGGCACGGCGCCCGTGAGGCGTCGAACCGGGCTGCCGGCAGGCCGGTGCGCTCAGCCGGCCCGGTCCAGGGCGACCGTATGGGCGGCCAGGGCAAGGAGGGAGAGAGTGGTGTGCCGGTACCAGGCCGTCCAGGTGCGGATCTCGTGCCGGTCGAGACCGGTGTGCATCCGGGCCGCCTCCAGGTGCCGCCGCGCATTGCAGCAGGCCCCGGCGGCGGCCACCATCGCCTGGCCGGTGGTGCCCCGAGGGGCGTGCACCAGATAGCAGTCGGTCCGTCGGCCGTCAGGCCAGCGGTGCAGCAGCAGGGTGCGGGTGAAGCCGTCGCGCAGTGGTGCCGCGGAGCCCCAGTGCGAGGTGGCGGGCACGGTCAGCCGGGCCCAGGCACCCGGTATGGGACCGGGATGGGTCGGCACTTCGGGGGACGGCCACCAGCGCTGCCGGGGAACGGCGGCCGCAGCCGAGGCGGCACCGAGCCGTCGGGCCGGTACGGCGAACGCATAGCCGATGCCGCGTTCCTCCAGCCAGCGGCGCAGCGCCTCATCCTGGCCGTAGTCCTGGCCGCCGCACACCCAACCGAAGGGAACGGACGCGTGCGTGGCGCGTTCGATCATCATCCGGGCCAGCTCGGCCTTGGTCCGGTAGGCCAGGCGCTCCTCGGGGACACCGGCCTTGAGGCAGCGTTGCGGATCGTCGGTCCAGGTCTCCGGCAGCAGCAGTTCACGATCCATCAGGGCATGGCCGTGCGGGGAGATATAGGCGGTCAGCACGGCGGTCTGGCAGTTCTCGACGCGGCGGGTGACCTCGGTGTACTGGCGGGCCGCGGCGACGGTCTTGGCGCCTTTCTTCAGGGTGTCGCTCTGCCCGAGGACGAGCATCGCCTCGGGGTGGCCCAGGTGTTCGGAGAGATAGCCGCGGACGGTGTCCTGGACGGCGTCGGCGTCCCAGCGCGCCCGGGTGAGCAGACGCTGCATCCGCCAGGGGGACGCGTCGCCGACCCGCTGAGCGAGCTGCCAGGTGGTGCTCCGTCCGCCGTCGGCGAGCAGGCCCAGGGCGTACTGCACGGCCTGGGCGCGCGGTTCGGGGCGGGCGAAGAGCGGGCCGATCCGCTCGCCCAGTTCGGCGAGGACCGCGGTGAGCAGGCCGTCATCGGCTTGGGCGATACGGTCGGCGTCGTCGGTGCGGTCGGTGCGGTCGGCGCGCTGTCCGGCGGTGGGCACCGACCAGCCGGTGTCCGTCGGCAGCGGGACGGCGGCCGTCCCGGCCGGTCCTGAGGATGCCGTGGACGCCGGGGATGCCGGAGTGGCGACGGCTTCCGGGGTGGGTGTGCCGCTCGGTAAGGCGAGTTCCGTCGGTCTGGTAGCGCACTGGGTAACGATCACTAGAGCTCCTCCGTCGAGCACACGGCAACGGGGCCGCGTACCTGCTCTGGCGCGGTACGTGCTTCATTCCAGGTGGGGTGAACAAACCGTCAGAGGGCCGCGAGAAAACGGACAGTCGCCTTCCGGTATTCGTACGCGCAGATATACGCAGACAAAACCCGGTCGTTCCGGCCCGGCCCGTCGTGAAACCCCCCGTGATGTCGAACGGTCCGGTGGGGCGGCAGAGAAACAAACTTTTCGGTCAGTTTGTTCTCCGATCGCCCGAAGGTGCCCCCGCACGCTTTCCGGACCAACCCCAGCGAACCCCACCCGCCGAAGACCCGGCAACTAAAAGATAGGTCAATGAAAGCTAAAGCACACCCCATGAAAAGCGATCTCCAGTGGCCGATCGGACTGGCATACGCCCAGGTAGACGCGTTACCGTCCACAGAACGGGCGGATAACTGCCCGGATCGGAGAAATGATCGAGTCATACGGTTTGACTCGAATGCCGTTCCTGAAGCGGGGCCTCCGCAACCTTTCGGGGCGCTGCGGTGTTCCAAGGGCGTAGGGCGGAGGATTGACCACGGCGGCCTGGGGAGCCGCATACGGGACCCAGCCTCGGAAAACACCCCGGAATTCGCCTTCCGGACGACTCCCGCAGCCGCCCGGGGAGCGGCTCGATTCCGGCCACATTCCGTGGGCAACAGGGGCGGAAATCCTCCGGACGGACCGCAGAAAACCGGCCCCCGGAGGCCGGAGCCTTCCAGGGGCCGGAGTGCGCTCGGGAGCACGTACGGGAGTGCGTACGCACACGGTGCACGGGGAACGCGCCGCAGATCAGGTGGGCTGATGACCCGTCAGAGCGGCTTCGACGTCGTAGCCGTGCAGCCAGTCCTGTCGCTCCGGGGTGGGCGTGCCCATCGCCGCGTCCCGCTCGCGCTGCGCCTCGCCGTCCGGCAGATGGAGCGCGGCGCTGTTGCCCCGGGACCGCTCCTGCACCAGCGTGGTCCGGGGCCTGCGCAGCGACTCATATCGCTGGAGCGCCGCGGGCAGCTCCCCGGCGCCGGCCTCCCGCAGACACACCGCCAGGGCCACGGCGTCCTCGATGGCCTGGTTGGCGCCCTGGCCCATGAACGGCAGCATCGGATGCGCCGAGTCGCCCAGCAACGTGATACGGCCGGTGCTCCACCGCGCTATCGGGTCACGGTCGTGCAGCGCCCACAGACTGACCTGGTCCGCCGCCCCGATGATCGAGGTGACCTCCGTGCACCACCCTTCGTACGCCGCGGCCACATCCGCCACCCGGCCCCGGCGCGACCACGATTCGCTCCCGGAGCCGCTGGTGGGCACCGTCGCCACGAAGTTGACCAGCCGTCCGCCCGACACCGGATAGCACACGACATGCCGTCCCGGTCCCAGCCACAGCTGCACCCGGGGCTCCGCCACCACCTCGGGTATGCGCCGGCCGTCGACCAGGCCGCGATAGACGGACTGTCCGGAGAAGCGTGGCCGGTCGTCCACCAGGGCCTGACGCAGGACGGAGTGGATGCCGTCGGCACCCACAACCGCATGCGCCTCGGCGTGCGAACCGTCCGCGAACCGCAACACCACCCCGTCCGGGCCCTCCTCGGCCGCCGTGCAACGGGCATCGAGCCGCACCATGCCCGTCGGCAGCGCCTCGACCAGCGCCCGGTGCAGATCGGCACGGTGCATCGTGTAGTACGGGGCGCCGTACCGCTCCTCGCCGTGCTTGCCCAGCAGCCCGCGGCTGATCACCGATCCGTCCGCCCAGCGGCGGAACTCCATGGCCTCGGGCAGCACTGCCGCCGACCGCAGGGCGGGCTCCAGGCCGAGCCGGTGCAGAAGCCTGGTGGCGCTCGGCGAGAGCTGGAGGCCCGCTCCCACCTCCCCCAGACGGGGCGCCTGTTCGTACACCCGGCACTCCAGCCCGGCCCGGTGCAACGCGAGGGCGAGCGTCAGCCCCGCCAGCCCTCCTCCGACCACGGCGATACGCGGCGGCGTGTCGTTCCTCATCGGCCCCTCCTCTGCCGGCACGGTGGCCCTTCGGACCCCTTTACCGGAAGAACACCAAGGGGTCCAACTCGGTTGCACCGACTGGAAAATTCACCTCCACCGGGCCGCGAAGTACCGCTGTAGCCGCCAAGTTCTCCCCCATTCGGCGCCGCAGCCCCAAGGATGTTGCTCCGGGCGCCGCGAGCCCTTAAGAATCTGTGTCCGGCGGGAACGTACCCGGGCTGAAGCCACAACGCTCCAAAAGTCTTTCACCCGCCCGGTCGGCCCGTTTCCCAGGAGTTCATCGTTCTCCGGGCCTTTATCAATCCGTGGTTCCGACCGACGGTTCCCGTATCACCCGTGCTTACGGAGGATGCTGTGCCCCTACTACCTCTGAGCGGAAAATCGCTGCGCCTCACCCGGCTTTCCAGGCCCGGCGACGGAAAATTTCTCATCGTGCCCATGGATCATTCCGTGGCCGACGGACCGATAGCCGACGCCACCGGATTCAGCCGCCTCATCGGCGATGTGGTGGCCGCCGGCGCCGACGCCGTCGTCGTCCACAAGGGGCGCGCCCGCACCATCGAGCCGGGCCTGCTCAACGGCGCCGCCCTGATAGTCCACCTCAGCGCCAGCACTCCGCACGCCCCCGACGGCGACGCCAAGGTCCTGGTCGGCAGCGTGGAGGAGGCGGTGCGCGCCGGGGCTGACGCCGTCAGCGTGCACATCAACATCGGCTCGGACACCGAGAAACGCCAGCTCGCCGATCTCGGCACGATCGCGGCGGGCTGCGAGCGATGGGGTATGCCGCTGCTGGCGATGATGTACGCACGGGGGCCGCGCATCCAGGACCCCCGCGACCCCGCGCTCCTTGCCCATGTGGTGAGCATCGCCGTCGACCTCGGCGCGGACCTCGTCAAGACCGTCGCGGCGGGCTCCGCGGAGGACATGGCGGGCATCGTCGCCAAGACCCCGGTCCCGGTCGTCGTGGCCGGCGGCGCGGGCGACGGCCGCAGCCTCACCGATTTCGCGCATTTCGCGATGGACGCCGGCTGCCGCGGACTCGCCGTCGGCCGCCGGGTCTTCCACAGCCCCGACCCGGGGGCGGCGGTCCGCGCCCTGTCCGCCGCCGTCCATGCACCACGACCGCAAACCGCCCCGAATTCAACCTCCCTACCCGAACTGGCAGGTGCGATGTGAAGTTTGCCTGGATTGACCTTCGTTCCGTTTCCGCCGATCAGCGCGAGGCGCTGGTCGAGGCGGCCGTGCACGCCCGGATCGACGGCATCGTCGACGACGGACCGGACATCCTGGCCACCCTCCCCCCGACCGTGCGCAAGGTACTGGTCGCCAAGGGACCCGGCGACGGGGCCGCCGCGGGCTGGGACGGCTACGACGTGCTGCTCACCGACGTCACCGGCCACAACGGACTCGCCACGCTGCAGGGCCGCGTCCTGGAGGGCCAGGACTCCGTCGCCGCCCATGTGCCGGTGCACGACGACGCCTCGCTGACCCTCGCGTGCGAGGCCGCACGGGCCCTGCCCTACACCGCGGTCACCTTCAAAGACCCCACCAAGATCCCGCTGGAAATCGTGATCGCCGCCGCCGACAAGGCCCCCGGCCAGCTGATCTGCCGGGCCGACTCCCTGGAGGAGGCGAAGATCATCCTCGATGTCCTGGAGAAGGGCTCGGAGGGCATCCTCCTGGCGCCCACGTCCGTCGCCGAGGTGCTGGAGCTGGCCGAACTGCTCCGGACCGACACCCCGCCGCTCCAGCTGACCGAGCTGACCGTGGAGTCCATCGAGCACAGCGGACTCGGCGACCGGGTCTGCGTGGACACGTGCAGCTATCTGCACAAGGACGAGGGCATCCTGGTCGGTTCGTACTCCCACGGGTTCATCCTGTGCTCCAGTGAGACCCACCCGCTGCCCTATATGCCGACCCGGCCGTTCCGGGTCAACGCCGGTGCCCTCCAGTCGTATGTGCTCGGCACCGACAACCGCACCAACTACCTGAGCGAACTGGGCGCCGGCGACGCCGTCCTGGCCGTCAGCACCACCGGACGCACCCGCCGCGTCGTGGTCGGCCGCGTCAAGCTCGAATCACGCCCGCTGCTGACCATCAAGACCCGCGCCGAGGACGGCACCCTGGTCAGCCTCGCCGTCCAGGACGACTGGCACGTCCGGGTCCTGGGCCCCGGGGACGCGGTCCGCAACGTCACCGAGCTCAAGAAGGGCGAGAAGCTGCTGGGCTACCTCGCGACCGACCAGCGCCATGTCGGCTGGCCGGTGGGCGAGTTCTGCGTCGAGAAGTAGGCCAGCGTGCCGGCCCGGGCGCTCCGTACGGACCCTCTCCCAGGGGGCCGTACCGGGGCGCCCGGGCCGGGTGCGCGTCAAGTAGAGGGAAGTCGCACCATGGATGAACTCGCCTATCAGCCGGCCACCCGCCTGGCCGGAATGATCCGCCGCCGGGAGCTGTCCCCGGTCGAGCTGGTCGAGTCCTGCCTCGACCGCATCGAGCGCCGTAACCCCGCGGTCAACGCCTTCGTCACCGTCTGCGCCGACGAGGCCCTCCAGGCCGCCCGGCGAGCGGAGCGCGAGGTGCTGACCGGCAATCCGCTGCCGCCGCTGCACGGGCTGCCCGTGGGGATCAAGGACCTCGACCCGGTGGCGGGAATCCGCACCACCCAGGCATCGTACGCCTTCGAGAACACGGTGCCCGAGGCCAACGGCATCAGCGCCGAACGCCTCCAGCAGGCCGGCGCCATCGTCATCGGCAAAACGAACACCCCGGAGTTCGGCCACAAGGCCATCACCGACAACTTCCTCTTCGGACCGACCAGTACACCCTTCGATCTGACCGCCAACGCGGGCGGCTCCTCCGGGGGCGCCGCCGCGGCCGTCGCCGAGGGCCTGGTGCCCCTCGCCCAGGGCTCCGACGCCGGCGGCTCGCTGCGCGTCCCGGGGTCGCTGTGCGGGGTGTTCGCCCTGATGGGCACCTTCGGCCGGGTCCCCACCGTGGTGCGGCCCAATGCGTTCGGCCTGCTCAACCCCATGGTCTGCTACGGCCCGGTGACCCGTACCGTCGAGGACGGGGTGCTGATGTTCGAGGTGATGGCCGGCCCGCACCCCCGTGACCCGTACTCGCTCCCGGCGGCACCCGAGCGCCTGACGGAGGCCCTGCGCCGCCCGCTGACCGGACTGCGCATCGCCTACTCCCCCGACCTGGGCGGCTTCCCCGTCGAGGCCGATGTGGCCGCGGTCGTCCGGGAATCGCTCGGCGCGCTGATCGACGACGGCGCCGAGGTCGTCGAGATCGACATCAAACTGCCGCGCCCGCACCAGGAGTTCACGGCGCTCTGGCGGCGGATGCAGGCCGTCCGCCAGGTGGAGTTCCTCACCCGTATGCGACGCGCCGGCGTGGACGTCCTCGCCCACCGCGACCGCATCGCGCCCACCTATCTGGAGCTCCTGGAGATGGGCGCGCGCCCCTCGGCCGTCGACTACCGCCTGGAGGACGTACTGCGCAGCGAACTCCTCGACTCCCTGGAGGACGTCTTCGACGACCACGACCTCATCGTGAGCCCGGTGACCTCGGTGGCGCGGATCCCCAACGCCGCCGACCGCACCACCGTCGGCCCCTCCGAAGTCGCAGGACAGAGCGTCAATCCGCTGGTCGGATGGTGCCTGACGGGGCTGTACAACTTCATCGGCAGCCCCGCCGCCACGGTGCCCGCGGGCTTCACCCCGGCCGGGCTGCCGGTCGGCCTCCAGGTCGCCGCACGGCGCTTCGACGAGCCCCAGGTCGTCGCGGCCTGCGCCGCGATGGAGCGCCGCCGCCCGTGGCACGAGGGCTATGAGCGCCTGGAACTGCGGCGCGAGCGGGAAGGCTGAGCCACCGTGTCCCTCCACTCCCGCCGGCACGCCGACTGGTGGGGCGCCGGGCTGCTGGAGAGCCGGCCGGCCGGCGCCCCCTGGGCGATCGCCCGCAGCACGGTCACCTACGGCCAACTGCGCGCCCAGGTCTCCTCGTTGGGCCATACCCTGCGGTCCTACGGCATCGGGGCGGGCCACACCGTCGCTCTCCAGGGTGCCCGCAGTTTCACCCAGATGTGGGCGCTGTTCGCGCTGTGGTCGTGCGGCGCCCAGGTCATGCTGATGGGTCCGGGTCTGCGCGGCCGTGAGCTGGGCACCCTCCTGGACCGCTGCCGGCCGCAGTACCACCTCTCCTTCGACGCGCCCGGGTGGGCGGCCGGCACGTTTCACGACGAGTGCGAGGTCCTCGTCCGCCGTCTGAAGGGCGGCCGCCCGGCCGAAACACCGCACTGCCTGGTGCAGTTCACCTCCGGCAGCACCGGAGTCGCCAAGGCCATCGGCCGTACGCCCGAGTCCGTCACCACGGAACTCGGGCGCTTCCGCGCGATCGGCGGCATGCCCAGGCCCGGTGAGAAGGCGCTGCTGCTGGCGCCGCCGGAGCACTCCTTCGGGCTCATCGGCGGGCTGCTGCACGCCATGAACACCGGCGCGGTGCCGGTGTTCGCCCGGGACACCGGTCCCCGGGCGGTGCTCGATGCCTGCCGGGTCCATGACGTCGAGGCGGTTCTGGGGGCGCCGGGGCATTTCGCGGGCCTGGCGTCCTGGCCGGGCGACACTCCCGACTCCCCGGACGCTCCCGCCCCGTTGGACGCCGCGGCCTCGTCGGCGGCGTCCGCGCTGGGCGGCATACCGCCGCTGCCCCGGCTGCGGATGGCGATCTCCGCCGGCGATGTGCTGGTCCGGCAGGTCTCCACCCGCTTCGCCGAACGCTTCGGGGTGCGCATCGGCCAGGCCTACGGGACGACCGAGACCGGCATCATCGCCGTCGACACGGCCGGGGTGTACGGGCCGGGCACGGTCGGGGTGCCGGCGCCCGGCGTCCGGGTCCGTCTGGTCTCGGGGGAGCTACAGGTACGCCTGCCCGACTCGCCGTATCTGGCGCCGGAGGAGCCGCCGGCGCGTTTCCTCGCGGACGGCGGGCGCGATCCGGGCGGCTGGCTGTGCACCCGGGATCTGGTCGAGGTCGATCGGTCGGGGGCGCTGCGGCTGCTCGGCCGGCTCGATCCGCCGGCGGACCGGCAGGTGCTGACCGCCGGCGCCGCCCAGCGTCAGGTCTCCGACCGCACCGTCGTGCGGCGCCTCGACCGCGATGGTTTCCTCGCCCATTGACCAGGTATTTCGGCGCCTACGCCACACATCCCGGGCCGTTCTTCGGCCCGGGATGCAACCGTTCGCGACCCGGCGGTGTTTCCCCTTTGCATGCCACTGAACCGAAGACTCCGCGACAGAGCCACTCCCTTCCGTACCGACCCGAGCTGGAGGCCCCGTGACCGAGGCAACGCTGCACAAAGGAAAGGACGCATCCCCCGAGCGCCCCCGACGGGTCCTGCACGTTCCCGCCGGGGAGGGCCAGACCGTCTGGGTCGACGGCGACACCTACACCATCAAGGCGAGCCATGAGAACACGGGCGGCCGCCTGGCCTTCATGGAGGCGTCCGTGCCCCCCGGTTGCGGCCCGGCCGCGCATATCCACCACGGCGAGGACGAGGCGTACTACCTGCTCTCCGGCGAGCTCGAAGTCCTCGACTCGGGCCGGACGTTCACCGCTCACCAGGGCGACTTCGTCTTCATCCCCCGCGGGGTGACCCACCGATTCAAGAACACCGGTCTGCACGTGGCCAAGATGGTCTTCATGTTCACCCCCGCCGGGTTCGACAAGTTCTTCCTCGAAGCCGGCGATCCCGCCCAGCCCGGTGTGCAGCCCCTGCCCTGGCCCGCGGAGCACTTCCCGCAGATCGCGGAGATAGGCGCCCGTTACGGCTGGGAGTTGGGCGAAGAACCCGCCGGCTGACCCGCCCGCCGCTGTAGCGGCAGTCTTGCGGCCCAAACCCGCCCATGGACCCCACACCCCGCCGGCCGCGTACGCACGCGAGGAGCGCGCGGCACGGATCGCACCGGCAGCACGGAAGATACGGAAGATACGGAAGGAAACGATGGAAGAGACCGCGGCGGCAGCCCCGCTGGAAGCCGATAACGCCCCGCGCACGGCGGCGCCCGCCGAGGGAGGCGAGCAGGAGGAAAAGGGCCTGCTGCCCATCGGCTCGACGCTGTCCTTAGGCGCCGTCATCGCCCTGCTCAGCACCACCATCGTGTCGGTGGGCATGGGCCGTCTCGCCGAGGTGTTCTCGGTGCCCCTGTCCACGGTGCAGTGGGTGAGCACCGCCTACCTCCTGGCGATCGCGGTCGCCATCCCGATCGCCGGCTGGGCGATGGACCGGTTCGGGGAGAAGACCCTCTGGCAGGCATCCCTGGTCGTCTATCTCGTCGGCTGTGTCCTGGCCGCCGTCGCCACCAGCGTCGGCACGCTGATCGGTGCCCGCGTCGTCCAGGGCATCGGCGGCGCCATGTTCGAGCCGATCATGCTGACGATGCTGGCCCGCGCGGCCGGTCCCAAGCGCGCCACCACCGTGCTGAGCATGGTGCAGATCCCCATCACCCTCGCCCCGGTCTTCGGCCCGATGGTCGGCGGAGTGCTGATGGACAACCTGGACTGGCGCTCGCTCTTCTGGTTCAACATCCCGCTCGGGCTGTTGTGCGCGGTGCTGGCCCAGCGCATCCTGCCCACCGACCCGCCCCGCGAGGAGCGCGGCGTCTCCCGGCTCGATGTGCGCGGTCTGGTCCTGCTGCCCGCCGCCCTGGCCGGACTGCTCCTCGGTTTCTCCCAACTGGCCACCGGCGGCGGTATCGGCGCCCCGGTCGTGCAGATCTCGTTCGGCGTCGGCGCGGTCCTGCTGATCGCCTATCTGGTGCACGCGCTGAAGATGCGGGGCGTCCCCCTCATCGATGTGCGGCTGTTCGCCACCGGCCGGTTCACCGCCTCGGCCCTGGGCTCGTTCCTGTTCGGCGCCTCGGTCTACGGCATGATGTTCCTGCTCCCGCTGTTCTTCCAGCAGGCCGGCGGGTTCGACGCCTGGACGTCGGGCCTGTTGCTCGCCCCGCAGGGCGTCGGCACGGTCCTGATCCTGCCCGCCGTGGGACGCCTCGTCGCCCGCTTCGGCCCCCGGGCCGTGGTCCTGGCCGGTATGGCCCTCGCGGCGGTCAGCACCGTCGCCTACACCCAGCTCGATCCCGCCAAGGACACCGCGCTGCTCGTCATCGCGCTCCTGGTACGCGGCGTGGGCCTGGGCACCACGCTCGCCCCGGCGCTGTCCACGGGCTTCGCCAGCATCGCCCCGGAGAACACCGGCCGGGCCAGCAGCGCCCTGATCGCCTCCATCCAGCTGGGCGGCTCGGTCGGTACGGCACTGCTCGCCGTCGTCGTCCAGCAGCAGCTCACCGACCGTCTGGGCCCGAGCGGTGCGTCCGCATCGGCCGCCAAGACGCCACGACTGGCCGGGCCGCTGACCGAGGCGTTCGGCAGCGCCTTCTGGTGGACGCTGGGGATCTGCGTGGCCGGCGCCATCGTCGCCCTCTTCCTGCCCAGCGCCGAGCGCGGCGGCACCCCCGCCGAAGCCTGACCGCACAGACCGGGCCGGGCGCGGCGCCGTCACCCCCTGCGGCACCACGCCCGCCACCCCGGCCCCCGCACAGACCGCACTGCCGCGGCGAGCGCACCACCGCGCCCACCGCACCACCCGATAAGCCGCACCACAGCGGAAACAGCACCACCGAGTAACAGCACCGCCTGAGATACGGCATCACCCGAGAAACAGCACCACCAAGAAATGCGAAACACCCGTGAGAGGACGCACAACGTGACGAACACGCTCAACGGCAAGGTCGCCCTGGTCACCGGGGCATCCCGTGGCATCGGGGCGGCGATTGCGCAGCGCCTGGCGGCCGACGGGGCCTCCGTGGCACTGACCTACTCCCACTCCAAGGACCGCGCCGAGGAAGTCGTCGCCGGCATCCGCTCCGCGGGCGGCCGCGCCCATGCCATCCAGGCCGACAGCGCCAAGGACGAGGACATCGCCGCGGCCGTCGACGAAACGGTACGGACCTTCGGCGGCCTGGACATCCTGGTCAACAACGCCGGCGGCGGCACCTTCGGCCCCGTGCAGGAGCTTCCCCTGGACGCCATCGACACCATGATCAATGTGAACATCCGCGGTGTGGTCGTCGGGATCCGCGAGGCGCTGCGGCATCTGCCCGACGGGGGCCGCATCATCACGATCGGCAGCATCAACGCCGACCGCGTTCCCTTCCCCGGCGGTTCCGTCTACGGCATGACCAAGTCGGCGGTGGCCGGACTGACCCGCGGCCTGTCCCGGGAGCTGGGCCCGCGCGGCATCACCGTCAATAACGTCCAGCCCGGCCCGACCGACACGGAGGCCAACCCGGCGGACGGTCCGATGTCCAGCAGCATGCTCAGCTGGATGGCGCTGGACCGGTTCGGCAGGTCCGAGGAAATAGCGGCGATGGTCTCGTATCTCGCCGGTCCCGAGGCCGGGTTCGTCACCGGTGCGAGCCTGGACATCGACGGCGGCTTCGGCGCCTGATCCGGCACGCGGTCCGGGCCCTGCCCGCCCGCAGCCGTACCGCCCGGGGCAGCCTGCTCCGGGCGGTACGGGGCACCTCGGCGCACTGCGGCGCAGAGGGATACGACGGCGGGGCGCCGGCTACGGCAGGCGCACCGACTGGCCGTGGTGGAAGTGGTTGCCCGGGTCCCACTTCGCCTTGACCTGCTGCATCCGGGGGTAGTTGGCCCCGAAATACAGGGTGTACCACGGCACTCCGGAGGTGTTGTGCGCCGGATCGTTGAGATCGATGTCGGCGTAGTTGATGTAGCAGCCGTCCGTGGTCTCGTCCGGGACCGGTACGCCGCCCGTCTTCCGGTACACATCCTCGTAGAAGGAGCGCAGCCAGGAGATATTGGCGTCGTCGTCGGCCGGGTTGTTCCAGTACGTCTGGTAGAGCAGCTTGAAACGTGAATCACGGTGCACGCTCGCGGTGTCGCCCGGCTTCACGCTGTTCACCGCGCAGCCGAACGAGCTGAACTGCACCATGGCATGCGGGTTGCCGAGATCCGTATGAGCGAGGTGCTCATACATGGCCGCAATCTGTTCGTCGGTCACATTCCGCTTGTTGTAGGCGGACTTGTAATCCGCCCGCAGTGTCGGGTCGACCAGGAAGGTGGTGGTGGTGCCGAAGTACCGAGTGGCCTGCATCCACGGCAGCCGCTGCGGTTTGTGGTACTGCGGCATCGGCTTGTGCTCGCCCATGGAGTTGGTGAGGGGCCCGTGCTCGATATCGACGCCGTCGGTCACGGCGGCGATATAGGCCTCCAGCAGTTTCTCCGCGCCCGGCGTCGTCGCGTCCATTTGGGAGACCAGGGCTATCTGGCCATTCGCCTTGTGGTTGAGCAGCAGCGAACTCATCAGCCCGCCGTAGGCGCTACCGGGTTCGGCGTTCTCGTCCGCCGTGTGCCAGGCGGAGTAGTTCCGGGCGAGCCGGATGAATGTCTCCTTCGTCATCTCCTCCCAGGACCAGGCGACGGCGCTGACCAGCACCTCGCTCGGCGGCTTGATGAGCGCCTGCTCCGGCTGGCGGCCGGTGGCGTGCGGGGAGCGGAACCAGTAGCGGGTGACCACGCCGAAGTTTCCGCCGCCGGTCCCGGTGTGGGCCCACCACAGATCGCGGTTGGGGTCGGATTCCTCGCGGGTGGCGATCACGGTACGGGCGGTGCCGTGGGCGTCGACCACGACCACCTCGACCGCATAGAGATGGTCGACGATCAGGCCGTCCCGGCGGGCGAGCATGCCCCAACCACCGCCGCTGACATGGCCGCCCACCCCGACCGAATAACACATTCCGCCGGGGACGGTGACGCCCCACACCTTGTACAGCCGCTCATAGACGTCGAGCAGCGTCGCGCCGGCCTCGACCGCGAATGCGGAGAAGTGATCGTCCCAGGAGACCGTTTTCATCTCCGACATATCGAGCACGATTTTGGTGTCGGCGTTGAAGACGAAGTCCTCATAGCAGTGCCCACCACTGCGGACCGTCAGCTTTTTGCCGTCCCGGACCGCTTCTTGTACCACGGCCTGCACCTGCTGAGGGGAGTCGACCATCCGTACGGATTCCGGCCGGCCGATCCAGCGCTGGTTCATTCCGCGCACCAGATCGCCGTACCGCGGATCGACCGCGCTGATCGATGTCGCGGAGAATTCCGCGGCAGGCGCGGGCTCGGGCCTCGGCCCCCTGGAACCCCCACCCCGCGCCTGGTCCTCGTATGCGTTCGTCATTACTCTCGTCGAGCCCTTCCTGAGTGAATTGCCCCGGACCTACTCGATTCCCGTACCGCGGGAATCCCTGTGCCGTCCCACACCCACCGCAGCGGACGAGGGCGCCGCCACCAGGGCCGAAGGTGCGATCGCCGCGATCACATGCCGTATCCATGCCGTATCGCTGACAGAGAAAGCGCACGGAGCGCCAAGAAACAGATCTCCCCCCGGATCCCGGACTCCCCCACCACTCGCCGGGGCTCAATGCCCGGCCCCAAAAGGGGAGTCACCGCGATAATGGAGTGCGATCCACAGGATTTCAAGCCAATCGTGGAGATCCCTGCACAGTATTTGCCATTCCGACAAGACGTCGTGACGGAACCGGTGCGCACCACCGCACGGTGGCCAGGGATGACATCGAAGTGCGGCCTTCCGGGCCCGGCGCGGCCTCGGCGCCACCCGCACGGCATCGGATCAACGCGCCCTGAGTCAGGACGACATGACTAGACGTCATGCTCTCCCGAAGTACCGCGCCGGTGGCATCCCACCAGATGCGTGTCGACCATGCCGATGGCCTCCATCAGGGCATAGCCCGTGGTGGGGCCGACGAACCGGAAGCCGTAGGAGCGCAGTTCGGTGGCCAGGGCCTTGGACTCGGCGGTCCGGGTGGGCACTTCGGAGACCGTACGGGGCACGGGGGTGCGGCGGGGTTTGTGCGACCAGATAAGCCGGTCGAGTCCCCCGTGGTGACGCAGCTCCAGCACGGCCCGGGCATTGCCGCGCGCCGCTTCGATCTTCGCGCGGTTGCGGACGATGCCGGCGTCGCCCATGAGGCGCGCGACATCGTCGTCCGTATACGCCGCGACGACCGCCGGATCGAAGGCGTCGAACGCCGTCCGGAAGGCCGGCCGCTTGGCCAGAATCGTCAGCCAGCTCAGCCCGGACTGAAACGCCTCAAGGGTGATCCGCTCGAACAGCGCTTGTTCGCCGCGGACCGGAAGCCCCCATTCGGTGTCGTGGTACTGCTGGTTGAGCGGATGCGAAACGGCCCACACACAGCGCCCGAGCCCGTCCTCCCCGACGACGGCCTCCCCCTCCGGGACCTTCCGTTCGGCGGCCTCGCCCTCGACGGCCTTCCCCTCCGCCGGCCGGGCGTCCGGCTCGCTGCCGATTGTCGTGCTCACGCGCTCACTCTCTCCTCCAAGGCGGCCCGCCGGAGCCACCCCTCACCACGCCACCGTCCCCTCGGGCCTTCCACCGCGCGTACTGCCGGGGCATACACACCGCACAAGGCCGGTACCCCGCCGCGACGGCGGTCTCTTCATCGGCGAAGAAGACCCGGTGCCGTACGTAATGGCCGCGGGCGAGGGCCCGCAGCGCCGAGGGGCAGTCCAGCCGCCCGTACAGCTTCCGCCGCCGGTATCCCCCCAAGGAGCCGGGCGTGGTACTCGCATAGGGCCTGCCGTCGCGCCCCGTCAGGGTGTACTTCGCGTCGGCCATGCGCCGAGTCTGCCCGCCCGTCGGCCAGAGGTCCGGCGGTATTCGGACATCGCGTTGAAGGTCCTGGGCGCCGGCGCGTCCGAAGCCGCCGGCCGCGCCGGTGACGAGGGCGGTGCGGCCGGTGAGATCGAGGGATATCGGTCCTGAGAGGGTGCCGATCGTCGTCATGGCGGCCCCCCGGGCGGGGCGGTGCCCGACAGGTACCCGTCACCCGATCGGCCGCCCCGGATCGCCGCGCCCCTCGCCGGACTCCTACGGTCAATCGACGCGGCGTGTCGTGTACGGCCCAGCGCCGCGGACCAGGGTGACCATGCGCGTCGGGCCGGCGTTTCCGGCCCGGCACGGCCGACCGGTGCGGCCGGCCGGACGCGGGGAAGCCCGGCCGGGACGTCCGATCAAGGGAGTCCGAACGAAGGAGTCCGACCATGCGAAGGCTCATCGCCGTGCCGACCGTGCTGCTCGCCCTCGCCGCCGCGGGATGCGGGAGCGGCAACGACAGCGGGGAGCGGCCGACCGGTGGGGCCGGCGGCAGCCGCGGTGAGGGCCCGAGCCCCGGGGCGAGCCCCCCGCCCTCCGGCCCGTCCGCCCCTGTGCCGGGGCAGCCGATGAGCTGTGGCACGATCCACGACGCGCTGGGCGTGGCCCGCGACGTCGCCCTGTTCGCGGACCCGGGTGCCGACGGCATGGTGGGCTGCGCCGAGGCGCAGGACGTGATGTCGGAGTTCTTTCTGCGGGCCCGCCGGCACCACGGCGAGGACCCGGGATCGGTGTCCGTACGGGGCTGGGTGTGCCAGTACGAGAGCGGGCCGACCGGCACCTGGATCAGCACCTGCGGCAAGAACGAGCTGGAGATGCACACGGAGGATCCGTCGGACGAGGACAGCGGACCCGACTCCTCCACCGGTCCGGACGATCCGGGCGAGTCGCAGCTGCCCAGCATTCCCGACGAGCCGAGCGATCCGATGGACCAGCCCTCGAACGAGGAGCTCTGAGGGCACGAGCGCCGGCGAGACGGAACCCGCCGTGGAGCGCTACGCGCCCGCCAGTCCGGGTGCCTCCGGCTCCGGCTGCTCCCCCATCCCGTGGAACCACGTCGGCCCCGGCTCCAGCGCCCGCTTGATACGGGTCAGCGCGTAGTCGTCCAGCTCCGGCAGGGCGTCCAGGGCGAACCAGCCCACCGCCAGCGACTCGTCGTCGTTGACCTTCGCCTCACCACCGATCGCACGGCAGCGCAGCGTGACGTCCATGAACTGGCACATATCACCGTTCGGGTACCGGATCGGCACTTCGCTCTCCACCAGGACGACACGCTCGGGCACGACCCGTACCGCCGTCTCCTCGTAGACCTCGCGCACCGCGGTCTCGGCCGGCTGCTCGCCGGGCTCGGGGATGCCGCCGATCACCGACCAGCCGCCGGTGTCCGCCCGCTTGCCCAGGAGCACCCGGTCCGCGTCGTCGAAGACGACGGCGGTCACGCCGGGCAGCCACAGGAGCCGATGGCCGATGGAGGTGCGGATGTCGCGGATGAAGTCCGGGGTTGGCATGTCTCGACACTACGGGACAGCGGCCGCCCGACGCCGCTGCGCACGCCCCCGGACGCCGGGAAACCGCCTGGTCAGGCGCCGGCCGGGGAACCTTTGCGCAGGCCCAGCCGACGGCGGATGCAGCGCACGGCCGCCTCGGCGTCGTCGACCGTGACGGTGAAGGTGCGCCCGTCGCCGAGCTGGAGGACCAGGCCCTCGCCGCGGCGGACGACGACGGCGGTGCCCTGTTCGGGGCGCCATCGGTAGCCCCAGCCGCCCCAGTGGCGGGGTGTGACCCGGGGCGCGAAATCGGCGCCGACCACCAGGTCGAGCGGGATCCGGCGGCGCGGCACTCCTATATGGCCGCACCGCACTTCCAGATAGTCCTCGTCGACCCGTACGGCGACATGGACGAAGGCCAGCGTGCCGAACAGCACCAGCAGACCGGCCGCGACGCAGCCGACCACGGACATCACCAACGGCGTCAGCGAGGAGGCCCAGGAGCTGTCGACGGCCAGCTCGATGCCCAGCGCCAGACAGCCGGCGCCCACGCCGGCCAGCAGCCACTGGACGCGGTTGGTGGCGCTGCCGTGCCAGACCTCGGGAATCTCCGCATGGGCACCGCTCGGAGGGCGCGCGCCGCTGCCGGCGCCCTGGCTCGGGGCGTCGTCGTGGGGGGCTGCTGCCCCCTCGTGGGGGTGGTCCCTCATGGGACGCAGCGTACGCGTCTTCGCACGCTACGGCAGTGCGCCGACGGCGGTATTCCTGCGCAGGACGGCGGTGGGGCTACGTCATGGCCGACGTCAGCCGCGTACGCCCACCACGGCACCGTCGGCGCTCTGCGCGAGCAGGCGGCCCTCGGCGTAGGACAGCGCCGTGGCGGGGAGGGCGCCCGGGCGGCCGCTGAGGATCATCTGCACCCCGCCGGTCGGGGCGGCGGCGGGTGCGGGTTCGGCACCGATCCGGCGCAGCGCCTGGGCGGCGACGGCGTCGGCGGAGCCGTACAGGGCGAGCGCGGGGGCGCCGGGCTGCTGGAGGGCGGCGCGGATGCGTTCGGCGACCAGCTCGTAGTGGGTGCAGCCCAGGACGACCGTGCGGATGTCGCGGGGGGTGTGGCGGGCGGCCGCGGCGATGGCGGCGTCGATCGCGGCCTCGTCCGCCGCCTCGACGGCGTCGGCAAGGCCCGGGCAGGGCACTCCGGTGACGACGGCATCGCGGGCGAAGCGGTCGATGAGATCGCGCTGGTAGGGACTGCCGGTGGTGGCGGGGGTGGCCCAGATGGCGATCGGGCCGCCGGCCGCGGCGGCGGGCTTGATGGCGGGGACCGTGCCGATGACGGGGATGGCGGGCTCCAGCTCGGCGCGCAGGGCCGGCAGGGCGTGCACCGTGGCGGTGTTGCAGGCGACGATCAGGGCCTCGGGGGCGTGGGCGGCGGCGGCGCGGGCGGCCTCGAGCGCATGCGCGGTGACATCGCCGGGAGTCCGCGGGCCCCAGGGCAGGCCGTCGGGGTCGGTGGAGAGAACGAGGTCGGCGTCCGGCCGGAGTCGACGCACAGCGGCGGCCGCGGGGAGCAGCCCGGTCCCGGAGTCCATGAGCGCGATCTTCACCCGGACACTTTATCGGTTCGTCCGTCCTACTTGTCATACCAGCTCGGGAGATCCGGGCCACGGGACACGGGCACAGGGCGGGAACGGGACGCGGGCGCGGGACGGGGGACGGGGTCGGGACACGTGCACGGCATACGCCCCGTGCGCGGCTCCGGGACGGCGGCGGCCCGGTGCGGCACACTGCGGCCGTGGGAGCGATGGAGTGGATCGGCGCCGGGTCGCTGCTGGCCTGGACGTGGCTGTTGCTGTGCCAGGGCTTCTTCTGGCGGACGGACGTACGGCTGCCGGAACGACGGGATCCGGAACGCTGGCCCCCGGTGGCGGTGGTGGTCCCGGCCCGGGACGAGGCCGCGGTGCTGCCGCAGAGCCTGCCGTCGCTGCTGGCCCAGAAGTACCCGGGGCGCGCCGAGGTGTTCCTGGTCGACGACGGCAGTACGGACGGCACCGGCGCACGGGCCCGGGAGCTGGCGGCCGAGCGGGGCGGGCTGCCGCTGACCGTGTCCGCGCCCGGTGAGCCCGAGCCCGGCTGGACGGGCAAACTGTGGGCCCTGCGGCACGGGATCGCACGGGCGCGGGAGCGGATGGCCCCGGAGTATCTGCTGCTCACCGATGCCGATATCGCGCACGCACCGGACAGTCTGCGGGAGTTGGTGGCGGCGGCCCGCTCGGCGGACCTCGACATGGTGTCGCAGATGGCGCGGCTGCGGACGGTGACGGCCTGGGAGCGGCTGATCGTGCCGGCCTTCGTGTACTTCTTCGGGCAGCTGTACCCGTTCCACCGGGTCAACCGCCCCGGGGCGCGGACGGCAGCGGCGGCGGGCGGGTGTGTGTTGCTGCGGGACGCGGCCGCGGAACGGGCGGGCCTCCCGGAGGCGATCCGGCATGCGGTGATCGACGATGTGGCGCTGGCGCGGGCGGTGAAACGCTCGGGTGGCCGGATCTGGCTGGGGCTGGCGGACCGGGTCGACAGCGTGCGGCCGTATCCCCGCCTGGCCGAGCTGTGGCGGATGGTCTCGCGCAGCGCGTACGCCCAGCTGCGGCACCGGCCGCTGCTGCTGTTCGGCACGGTGGCGGGCCTGGCGCTGGTCTATCTGGCGCCGCCCGTCACGCTGGCCGCCGGCCTGGCCCGGGGCAGCGTTCTGGCCGCGGCCTTCGGCGGCATGGCCTGGGCGGTGATGTGCGGGACGTATCTGCCGATGCTGCGGTACTACGGGCAGCCGCTGTGGACGGCGCCCCTGCTGCCGTTCACGGCGCTGCTCTATGTGCTGATGACGGTGGACTCGGCGGTGCAGCACTACCGGGGGCGCGGGGCGGCGTGGAAGGGGCGGACGTACGGGGCGCCGTAGGTGCTGCCGTGGCCTCCGTCGCCTCCCGGCCGGTCACTTCCTGGCCGGCGACCAGTCCAGCCCCCATCCGTAGGCGTAATCGACGGTGCGCTGCGGGCTGATGCCCGGTTCGGGGACGAGATAGCGGGCCTCGCGCTGGACGACGAGTTCGCTGCCGGTGTTGATGATCAGGGCCAGTGCGCAGACGTTGGCGGGCACCCGGCACTCGTCCAGCGAGAAGTCGACCGGGGCACCGTGCTGCGGCTGGAGGGTGACCGTGGCGTTCAGGCCCTCGAAGCTGCGGGCGCCGGCGTAGACGGTGACGAAGATCAGGATGCGCTTGAAGCGGGCCTGGTGGTCGAGGTTGATGGTCATGTTCTCGCCGGACGCGACGGCGCCGGTGCGGTCGTCGCCGTCGAGCTGGATGTACGGCGGGGCGTGCAGGGCGCCGAAGCTGCCGCCGATGGGGTGCACGACGCCCGCCGAGCCGTCGGTGAGCTGGTACAGCGCGCACAGGTCGAGGTCGATGTCGCCGGACTGCGGCAGCAGCGCGCCGCGGGCGCCCATGGCCTCCAGGGCCTTGCGGCCGAGTTTCTTGGTGAGCCGTTTGCCGGCGCCGCCGCCGGACCAGTTGAGGTTCACCCGCATCGCCCCCGAGGTGCCGCCCTGTTTCGTCAACGAAACGGCCGGAGCATCCTTCGTGAGGGTGACGTTTGTCCGATGAACGGGAGCGGGCGCAGGGGGCGGCGCGGGCGCCCCCGGTGGCGGCGGAATTGACGCGGCGGGTTGACCGGACGGAACCGGGGGCGCCACCGGCGGGGCCGGGACAGGGGCGGGAGCCGCGGCAGGCCGGTGCGCAGGCTGCGGCTCCTCGTCCACGCTGATGCCGAAGTCCGTGGCCAGGCCCGCGAGCCCGGTGGCGTACCCCTGCCCCACCGCGCGGAACTTCCAGGCGCCCTGGCGGCGGTAGAACTCGCCGAGCACAAAGGCGGTCTCGGTGGTGGCGTCCTGGCTGTCGAAGCGGGCCAGCTCGGCGCCGCTCGCCGCGTCCAGCACCCGGATGTGCAGCCCGGGGACGCGGCCGAAGGGCCCGCCGTCGGCGGAGGCGACGAGCACCACCGTGTCGACGGCGCCCTCGACGGCGGCGAGGTCGATGCCGAGGCCGTCCGTCATCCTGCCGCCGGACGGCCGTTTGCCCTCGTGGAGCACGGCACCCGAGGCGTGTGCGGGCTGGTTGTAGAAGACGAAGTCCGCGTCGGTGCGGACCTTTCCGGACGTCAGCAGCAGGGCGGAGGCGTCCACGTCCGGGGTGCCCGCCGGTGACTGCCAGCCCACCTCCACCCGGACCGCCGGGACCGGGACCGGAACATTGCTGCCCTTGAGCATCGACATCGCCGCGCCTTCCTCTCGTCCACTCGTCCCCGCGCCCCGGATATCCCGTACGTCGCGACACCCTCCAACCTACTGGGCCCCGCCCACTCCGAACGTCCCCTGCTCACGGGCCAGAAGCACCGGGAAAAGACGCGGTCTTTACACGATCCCTACGGTCGATCGCGACCGATTTCCGCAAGTTCGCTCGCATTGTGGAACGAGGGCCGCTCGGAACACGTAAAACAACCCTCTTTCCAGGCTCCCCAATCGGCACATCGTGGGCTTAACTTATGAGGCATGACCTCCCCCCGCTCTACCTACGGCGGCGGCTACTACGCCTCGTCCTCCTTCCCGGACACCCCGATCTACGACAGCCTCGTCGCCGAACGCGGCACGCCGCAGATCGCACCGATCCAGGTGAACCCTTCGCCTTACGACACGGGTTCGTCCTACTTGCCGGCGCTCTCCTCGCGGCTGCCGGCACTTCCGGCCGCGCCCTCCGCCCCTTCCCCGGCGATGGGCTATCCGGGTGCCGGCGCGCAACCGGTCGCCCCGCTCCAGCATGCGCCGGCTCCCTACATCCCCCAGCAGGCGGGCACCCGCGGCGGCTATCAGGCCCCGCATCCGCAGCAGCCCCAGCGGCCGTCCCCCGGTATGGGCGGCGGAACGGGCTACGAGGCGATGCGCCCGGCGGCCCCGGTCGCGCCCCGGCCTGCGGCGCCGCGGCCGGCCGCTCCGTACGACGACCCGTACGGCGGCCGGCAGTATCCGCGCGGGTACTGAGCGGGTACCGGGCGGGGCCGGGCGGACGGCAGGCGACGGCGGGCGGTGAAACGCCCGCCGAACATCTGCCGAACGGCCGCCGACCTGGCCCTTCGTCCGGATGTCAGAGGTGACTGGCAGGATGGATCCATGGCGAAATCGGCGCTTCGAGCGATCCATCTCTACCCGGTCAAATCCATTGCGGGGTCCGGTCCCGGCGAGGCGGTCGTGGAGCCCTGGGGGCTCGCCGGGGACCGACGCTGGATGGTGGTGGACGCCGGGCGCAAGCTGCTGACCCAACGGCCACTGCCGAAAATGGCGTTGGCCCATGCCGAGATACTCGCGGGCGGCGCGCTGCGGCTGAGCGCGCCCGGGATGACGCCCCTGACGGTCGAGGTGCCCGCACCCGGGGAGACGGTCGCGGTCGAACATTTCCAGGACAAGATCGATGCGGTGCCGGCCGGTCCGGCGGCGGCCGCATGGTTCTGCGAATTTCTGGGCATAGAGGCCGAATTGGTGCATCTCGACGCCCCGGAGATACGCCGCCCCATCGACCCGAAGTACTCCGAGCCCGGGGACACCGTGACCTTCGCCGACGGCTTTCCCCTGCTGCTGACGACCACCTCCTCGCTGGACGCCCTCAACTCCCTCATAGCGCAGGGCGACCACGCCGACGAGGGCCCGCTGCCCATGAACCGTTTCCGGCCCAATGTGGTGGTGGACGGCACCGCGCCCTGGGCGGAGGACGACTGGCGGCGGGTGCGCATCGGCGAGGTGGTCTTCCAGGTGGCCAAACCCAGCGCACGCTGCGTGGTCACCACCACCGACCAGCACACCGCCGAGCGCGGAAAGGAGCCGCTGCGCACGCTCGCCCGGCATCGCCGCTTCGGTGACCGGCTGGTCTTCGGCCAGAATCTGATTCCCCGTGGGGCCGGGACGATCCGCATCGGCGACCCGTTCGAGATACTCGAATGAGGGCCCGGCGCGGGCGCGCGACGGGCGGGGAGGCCACGGGGGGAGACCGAGAGCTGCGTGTCGATGCCTGCGAGGGACACCGGAAGAGGACATCTCCTCCCTGTCCAGCGTCTGCGGCCCGGGGACCACGCCTTTGTGAGCTACGGGGATGACGAGGTCCGCTGGGATGTCGTCACGGCCTTCGTACGGCTCGGACTCGCCCGCGGCGAGAAGGTGATCGTCCTGCCCTGCCCGGCCGTGTCCGAGGAGGAAGTGCTGGCCCGGCTCGACTTTCCCAACCGCAGCACCGCGTCGGCGCGTGAGCGCGGCCAGTTGGCGCTCAGCAGCATGCGGTCGGTGATCCGGCCGGACAGGGAGTTCACCGCCGCCCGGCAGCTGGCCGGGCTGCGCGCGGAGACGGACCGGGCGCGGGCCGAGGGCTACGCGGGCCTGCGGGCCTTCATCGACATGGGCTGGGTCGCCGCACTCGGCGCGGACCCCGCGGTGGTCATACAGCGCGAGACCGGGGCGCAGTCGCTGTTCGCCGGGCGGCCGTACACCGAGATCTGTGCCTACGACCGCCGCCGGTTCGACCGCGCGCTGCTCGCCGCCATGGAGAAGGCGCATCCGCATGCTCTCCTGGAGCGGCTGGGCAGCCTGCGTGCGGTGCGCGGCGCCGACGACGCAGTGTGCTTCATCGGCGAGGCGGACACGGCCAACCGGGCCGCGTTCACGAGGTCGCTGGAGCTCGCGCTGGCCCGTACGGCACCGGCCCGGCGGCTGGCCGTCGATCTGACCGGGCTGCACTTCCTGTCGGTCGGCTGCGCCACCCGCCTGCTCGCCCTGGTCCACGGCGCGGCAGGGCACGAGCGGGTCGAGGTGCGCTGCGGCCAGGGACACGGCCGGCTGCTGCGACGGCTCGGCGCGGGCGGGGTGCCGGGGCTGACGGTGAAAGAGGTGATACGTCCGTGAGGAGACCGGATGCGGCCGGCCCCGCGCGGGCGCCGGCCGAGGAGCGCGGCGCCCGGCGGCTGCTCCAGCGCCGCTTCACCGCCCGGCTGCTGCCGCAGCTGCGGCTCCTGGTCGAGGAGTGCGCGGCCCGCGAGGGACTGCGCGAGCCGCGCCGCGGCGAATTCGTCCTGGCCGTGGACGAGATAGCCGGGAACGCCGTGGAACACGCGGGCGGTTGGGGACGGCTGGTGCTGCTGCGGGTGGGCGACGAGCTGGAGTGCCGGATCAGCGACGCCGGGCCCGGGTTCAGCGAAGCGGTGATACCCGAGCTGCTGCCGGGCCTCGACGGCGCCCCGAACGGACGCGGGCTGTGGCTGGCGCGCCTGGTGGCCGACCGTTTCGCGGTGACGGACGCGCCCGCCGCGGCGGGAGCGGAGGACAGGGAGCGGACGGGCGCCCTGGTGACGGTGGCCGTACGGCTGCCCTGACCGGCCGTACACCGGCGCTCACGGCATCTGGCGTGAGGTATCTCCCTCTTCGCCGAACTCTGGCATGGACAGGGGGTAATGAGGTATTCACGGACACGACGAGGGGGAGGGCGAGCGGCGATGCGTGCGATCACAGGCCTCTGGCGATGGCGGCGCAATCCGCTGCGCCGCCCCACCGATCTGCTCGAGTCCTGGCTGGCGCTGGCCGCCGCGCTACTGATCGCCGTCGGCGCCACGACCGCGGGCCGCCTCACCGGGCAGGCCGCCGACGAGGCGCTCCAGGCTGCCGTGCGCACACAGCACCAGCAGCGGCATCTGGTGTGGGCCACGGTCGACCGGCTGGCCTCCCGGGCCCCGCTCGACCCCGACCCGGAGACCTCCTCGCAGCGCGATGCCCACCGCCGGGTCATCGCCCGGTGGACGGCCCTGGACCACAGCGAGCACCTCGGGCAGATCTCCACCCTGCGGCCCGTGGACCCGGGCGACCGCCTGCGGATCTGGACCGACGGCCACGGCCGGGTGGTGCCGCGGCCGATGGACGCGAGCACCGCGCGGACGCATGCGGTGCTGGCCGGGCTGGCCGGCGCGGCGGCCGTCGGCGGGCTGGTCGAGGGCGGGCGCCGGCTGATCCTCCGGCAGCTGATGGTGCGTCGTTTCCGCCGCTGGGACCGGGCATGGGAACGCGCGGGCCAGGACTGGGGACGGGCCGATGCGGGCGGCTGATCTGCGCGCCTGCCGGGGGTCTTCCGTGAGGTGGCTGACCATGTCAACTACCGCTCGCCAGGCGCGCTACGGTGGTGCAGCCAGCCTCTCGGCTGGGGCCTCGCAGACCCGAATGCGGACATCCGCGGACGGACTCTGCCATGCCGAACAACAGCCGTACGAGGTGGGGGCACGACAGCGCCATGGCACAGGGCTCGGTCCAGGTGACGCACTCCGGAACGTCGCGGTGGCGGCGCCGTACAGGGGAGTACAGCACGCTCGCCGCAGCCCTGGAGGCCGCCGGGGACGGTGATGTGCTCACCGTCCCGGCAGGTACGTACCGGGAGAATCTGGTACTGGAGCGCGCGGTGACGCTGCGCGGCGCGGACGGGGCGCGCGGTTCGGTGCGGATCGCCCCCACCGATGGCGTGGCGGTGACCATACGTGCGTCGGCCGCCGTCCACGACCTGCATCTGGAAGCGGCCGATTCGGCCTCCCCCGCGCTCCTGGTGGAGGACGGCGCCCCGGAGCTGTCCGGACTGCGGGTGGTGACCCGGTCCGCGGCGGGCATCGAGGTGCGCGGCGGCGCCCGGCCGACCGTCCGCCGGTGCACGGTCGACAACGCGGGCGGCGTGGGCATCAGTGTGCTGGACGAGGCCGGCGGGGTATTCGAGGAGTGCGAGGTGGTCGCCGCCGGGCAGGCGGGGATCGCGGTGCGCGGCGGGGCCCATCCGCGGCTGGAGAACTGCCGGGTGCACCACGCCTCCGGCGCCGGGCTCTCGGTGAACGGCGAGGGCAGCGCCGTCGAGGCGGTGGGCTGCGAGCTGTACGAGATCAAGGGCGCCGGCATCCAGGTGGCCGCGCGGGCCACCGGCCATCTGACCGACTGCACGGTCCACCGCACCTCCGCCGACGGCGTCACCCTCGACACCGACGCGGTGCTCACCCTCGCCGACTGCGACATCCACGACATCCCGGAGAACGCCATCGACCTGCGGTCGCGTTCGGTGCTGACGCTGACCCGCAGCACGGTGCGGCACTTCGGCCGCAACGGCCTGTCCGTGTGGGATCCGGGCACCCGGGTGGACGCCAACCAGTGCGAGATCCACGACAGCACGGGCGACTATCCGGCGGTGTGGGTCAGCGACGGCGCCACCGCGGTCCTGGACTCGACGCGGGTGCACGATGTCCCCGACGCCCTGTTCGTCCTGGACCGGGGCTCCCGTGCCGATGTCGTGGACAGCGATATCTCCCAGGTCCGCAACACCGCGGTGTCGGTGAGCGACGGGGCGACCGTCCAGCTCGACGACTGCCGGATCCGGGAGGCGGCGACCGGTGCCTGGTTCCGCGACCACGGCAGCGGCGGCACGCTCGCCAACTGCACCATCGACGGAGCCCAGACCGGCGTGATCGTCACCAAGGGCGCCGACCCCACCCTGGAGGGCTGCACCGTCAGCTCACCCGCCGAGGCCGGGTTCTATGTGTCGGCGGAGGGCCGCGGCACCTTCACCGGCTGCCGGGTGACCGGGAGTTCGGGTTTCGGCTTCCATGTGATCGACGGCTGCCGTACGACGCTGACGCGCTGCCGTACGGAGCGGTGTGCGCGCGGCGGCTACGAGTTCGCCGAGTCGCTCGGGGACGGCAGCGGCGGCGGGCCGACGGTCGAGGACTGCACCAGCGACGAGAGCCGGGCCGCGCAGGCGCCGGATGTGGCGGTGCCCGCGGGCCCCTCGGTGCAGCGGTCGCCCCAGACCGCCGGGCTGCTGGGGAACGTACCGGCCCAGAGCGCGCCGCCTGCCGCCGCGGCACCGGCCGTCACCAGCCGCCCCTCCGAGGAGGTGCTGGGCGAGCTGGACACCCTCGTCGGCCTGGACAGCGTCAAGCGCGAGGTGCGCACCCTGATCAACATGATCGAGGTGGGCCGCCGGCGGCAGGAGGCGGGCCTGAAGGCCGCCTCCGCGCGCCGTCATCTCGTCTTCACCGGCTCCCCGGGCACCGGCAAGACGACCGTGGCCCGTCTCTACGGTGAAATCCTGCACTCGCTGGGGGTGTTGGAGCGCGGGCACCTGGTCGAGGTGTCGCGGGTGGACCTGGTGGGCGAGCACATCGGGTCGACGGCGATCCGTACCCAGGAGGCGTTCGACCGGGCGCGCGGCGGGGTGCTCTTCATCGACGAGGCGTACGCCCTCTCCCCCGAGGACTCCGGCCGCGACTTCGGCAAGGAGGCCATCGACACCCTGGTGAAGCTCATGGAGGACCACCGCGACGCGGTGGTGGTGATCGTCGCGGGCTATACGGCCGAGATGGAGCGCTTCCTGGCCGTCAACCCCGGTGTGGCGTCCCGTTTCTCGCGCACCATCACCTTCGGCGACTACGCCCCCGAGGAGCTGCTGCGGATCGTCGAGCAGCAGGGCGAGGAGCATGAGTACCGCCTCGCCGAGGGGGCCGGCGAGGCGCTGCTCAAGTACTTCACGGCGCTGCCCAAGGGGCCTTCCTTCGGCAACGGCCGGACCGCCCGGCAGACGTTCGAGGCGATGGTCGAGCGGCACGCGGGCCGGGTCGCGCAGCTGGCCCAACCGAGCACCGACGACCTCACCCTGCTCTATGCGGAGGACCTGCCGGAGCTGCCCTGAGCCGACCGCGGCCGCTGGAGCGGTACCGGCGGGCCGAGCCGGGCGATGAGTTCGGCGCGTATGGCGTCGAAGGCCGGGTCGGACTGGTAGTCGCCGTGGCCCAGGATCTGGGCGGGCAGCGGATCCTGGAGGGTGCGGCCGAAGGCCAGCGGGTCGCGCAGCGGCCCCTGGTCGACCGTGCGGCCGTCCTCGGTGGCCAGCCGGATCGGGCCGCCGATGGGGTCGGTGAAGCGCCACAGATTGCGCCAGTCGTCCATCTCGCGGTGCAGACCGGCCAGCACGGACGGGCCGAAGTACGCCGGGAACCAGCGCCCGTAGAGCCGCTCCAGCGGGCTGCCGTAGGTCAGCAGCGCGACCCGGCTGCGCGTGACCAGGTCCAGCTGCCATACGGCGGCCGCGGCCAGCACACTGCCCTGGGAGTGGCCGGAGATCACCAGGCGGCCGTCGAACCGCTCGGTCCAGGTGGCCATGCGCCAGGTCAGGTCGGGGACGGCGCGCTCGGCGTAACAGGGCGGCGCGAAGGGGTGCGCGGCGCGGGGCCAGAAGGTGCCGACGTCCCACAGGATGCCGATGGTGCGGCGGGCGGAGTGGTCGCGGTAGGCGCGGCGGCCCATGGTGAGCAGCAGTATGACGCCGGCGCTCATGAGCCAGGAGCCGAGGGCCTCCGCGGTCTCGGCGGCGGCGTGGACCACGGGCGGTGCGCCTTCGGTGGCGCGGCCGGGCGCCAGACCGGTGAGCCAGGCACCGGCCACCGCGCCGGCTCCCAGGACGAGGGTGACGGCGGCGATGGCCGCCACCAGGACGGGGGCCGCGTCGGTCAGCCCGGCGCGGGCGATGGTGCCCGCGATATGCAGCGTACGGCGCTCGTCGGGGCGCTCCCGGGGGTCGTACAGACCCGGGACGTCGGCGGCGACCCGACGGCGGACGACGAGGATCCGTACGGCGGCGAGGACGGCGACCACGGCCACCACGACCAGGAGGACGGGCAGGACCGACGCCTGCCAGGACAGCAGAACGGGCGGGCCGGGGATCGGCGCGTTCGCCTGCCCCGGGGTGGCGTCGCCGTCCATCCAGTCGGCGAACCGCTGGGCCACTCCCCCGGACAGCACCCCGCCCACCGCGCAGGCCAGCAGGGCGACGGCGGGCCCGCCCATCCCGTTGAGGGCACTGCGGGCGGCGCCCCCGGCGGCACGCTGGAGGAACCAGGCGGCCACCGCCAGCGCGAGGACCACCACGCTCTGGAAGACGGCGATGCCCCCGAAGGCGGCGGTGCCGGGCAGCGGCCCGGAGCTGTGAGCGCCTGGCCGCGACCAGGCGGTGTGCACGGTCACGACTGCCAGCACGCCGAGGGAGACATACGGCAGCGCCCGGACGATCAGGCGGTCGGACTGGTCGTCAGGCGCCGCCTCACTACGGGCGGTGCGCCACACGATCACCACGGTGACGGCGGCGAGCAGCATCAGCACAACCGTCAACGCCTGCCCGCTGACGGCGAGAAGACCGCCCTCCGCCACCCTTCGGTCCAGTTTCGCGGTGGCGATGCGCAGGGCGGCGGCGATGGTGAGCACACCGGCCGTGGTGTGGGCGGCGCGCAGCCGGGCGACGAGCCGGCGGCCGTACCAGAAGCCGTGCAGGCTGAGCACGGTGCGCTGGTCGACGGGGGTGTCACGGGAGGTGCCGGGGTCGCGGGGCGGCGGGGACGCGGACTCGTAGGCGCTCCACGTGCGGTGCGAGAGCCACCACAGGAAGCCGATGACGAGCAGCGGCAGCGCGGAGGCGAGCGCCAGGCGGCGCCCGGGGGTGCTCCACCAGCCGGAGTTGGCCGGGCTGAGGAAGCCCAGCCAGGATTTGCCGTCGACGCAGGCCGCGGTGCCGGCGCACTGCCAGGCGGTGAGATCGAGCGCAACCTCACAGGCCGCGGCGGCCAGGAGGACGGTCAGAGTGAGCGCCAGGATGCGCACGAGGACGTCATAGATCCGCTGCGCCTTGTGCTCCTGCGGTGCGGCGGGCCGCATCCAGTGGGCGAGGTTGGCCACCATGAACGGCACCAGGATCAGCCAGAGGGCGCGGGCGCTGTTGCCCGACGTGAGGTTGGACCAGCAGTACGCCTCCCGTACCGGCTCGCCGCGATAGTCGTCGGGGCGGGCCTCGGCGTCCGCGTCCTCGGTACGGCGGTAGCAGGCGGCGGTGTCGTCGCCGGTGATGCGCCGGACGCGCGGATCGCCGAGCATCTCCTCGGGCGTGGTCCCGCCGACGCCGTGCACGAGCAGCTCCAGGGCCAGTTGCGGCTCGGGCGGAGCGCCGGGGGGCGAGGGTGGCGATGCGGGTGAGGGAGGTGGTACGGGAGGCGGGGCCAGGCCAGGCCCAACTCCCCTGGATTCTTTGCCGGATGTGTCGGACACGCCGAGCGTGTCAGGCGTGCGGGCGGGCGGTGTGGTGTCCGCGGTCTCCACTGAAGTTCCCCTGTTCCCCCGTTGTCAGACGGCACCGTGCGGTGCTGTGCGATGCCTTCAGGATTCTCCTTTTTCGGCGGGAGCGCATCTGTCGACGCCGGGCTGTGGATAAGTGGTATGGGTGCGGTGGGCGGGAGGCATCGCTCGCGGCCGTGCCGCTCCCCCCACCCCCGAACCCACCCCCGCCCCCTCCCCCGAAGGGGGAGAGGGGGGAGGGGGCGGGGGAGCAACCTGCTGAGCCTTTCGCCCCGAAATGCTGGGTGATCGCGGGACCGTGCCGGGTGATCGCGGGGACGGTATTGAGTGATCGCGGGGACCATTCACCGCGGAGGACTTGCACCCTTCGCCGCAAAGGACCCACGCCCCGCACACCCCGCCCCGCCACCCACCCCCGCTGTCAGTGCCTCATGCGAGGATGAAGGCACAGTGATCGCAGGCGGCAGCAGGCGCAGAGCGACCCGAACGGCGAGTCGGGCGGAAGGGACGGGCCGGGGTGAGTGACAACCAGAATCTCCTCGCGGAGCAGCGGCGCGCCCTGATTCTCGATGAGGTGCGGCGGAGGGGCGGCGTGCGGGTCAATGAGCTGACCCGCAAGCTGAGCGTGTCGGACATGACCGTGCGGCGCGATCTGGACGCCCTCGCCCGCCAGGGGATGCTCGAGAAGGTGCACGGCGGCGCGGTGCCGGTCAGCGAGCCCAGTGCGCATGAGCCCGGGTTCGAGGCGAAGTCGGGGCTGGAGCTGAGCGCCAAGGAGGACATCGCCAAGGCCGCGGCCGAGATGGCGGCGCCGGGCAGTGCGATCGCGCTGGCGGGCGGTACGACCGCGTTCGCCCTGGCGCAGCAGCTGCTCGAGGTGCCCGATCTGACGGTGGTGACGAATTCGGTACGGGTGGCCGATGTGTTCTACAACGCCCAGCGGGCGGCGGCGAGCGGCGGCGGAGGGCCACGCGCCGGGGCCGCGACGGTAGTACTGACCGGCGGCGTGCGGACGCCGTCGGACACCCTGGTGGGCCCGGTGGCGGATGCCGCGATCCGGTCGTTGCACTTCGATGTGCTGTTCCTCGGTGTCCACGGCATATCGGTGGAGGCCGGGCTTTCCACGCCGAATCTGGCGGAGGCGGAGACCAACCGACACTTTGTACGGTCCGCGCGGCGGGTGGTGGTGGTCGCCGATCACACCAAGTGGGGCACGGTCGGGCTGAGTTCGTTCGCCTCGCTGGACGAGGTGGATGTGCTGGTGACGGATTCCGGGCTGTCCGCCGAGGCGCGGGCGGAGTTCGCGGAGCTGCCGCCGGAACTGCTGGTGGCGGGCGAAGAACCGTCCGACGCGGACGCCTGACGGGAGAACGACGGCGAGAGAGAACGGGAAGGGCGCGAGGGACGATTACCCGCAGGCCACAGACATCTGACGGTGGGTCAGCTATGGTGTGCGCGACCCGCCGCCCACCGTCACCGGCCCGCACCCGGACAACCTGGGCCGTTGGCCGCCATCCCATAGGGGGTGCTCGTCCATGGCACGCCGACTCCGCCCCGTAGAGCTCGACTTCGTCGAGTCCGCGCCGCTGCGGCTGGTGTTCGCCGCGGAGGTGGCCGCGCCACCGAAGGCGGTGTACGCCGCGCTGGCGGACGATGTGGCGGGCTGGTCGCGCTGGTTCACCGGTGTCTCGCGGTCGGTGTCGACGGACGGTGGCCGAGGGCGGGAGATACGACTGACGGGCGGGACGCGGTTCACCGAGACCGTTCTGGCCGCCGAGCCGGACGAGCGTTATGCCTATCGGGTCGATACCGCCAACGCCCCCGGATTGCGGGCCCTGTTGGAGGACTGGCGGCTGACGCCGATGGATGGCGGGACCCGGGTGCGATGGACGTTCGCGGCCGATGGTCCGGCGCCGTTCCGGCTGGTGATGACGCTGGCCCGGCCGGGGCTGGGGCGCGCCTTCCGGGAATCCGTCCGGGCCCTGGACCGCCGCCTCGCCGGGGGATAGCCCGTGCGGGGCGCGGCGTACGGCCACCGTCCGGTGTAACGGTGACCGGCCCACGGGCCAACCCTCGCCACCCGCCCGAGACTGCCCCCAGCCTCGGACACCCCTTCAGCCCCTCAGCCCCTCAGGCACTCACCCCGTCCCCCTCCCCCGTCTCACCCCGCCCAGGTACCGTCCGCCAGGAATCTCTCGATCGTCCGCGCATAGGGCGCAATGTCCAGGCCCTGGGCGGCCAGCCAGTCGTCCGAGTAGTACTTGTCGAGGTAGCGGTCACCGGGGTCGCAGAGCAGGGTGACGACGGATCCCGTACGGCCCTCGGCGACCATCTCGGAGACGATCTTCAGGGAGCTCCACAGCCCGGTGCCGGTCGAACCGCCCGCCTTGCGGCCGATCGCCGTCTCCAGCGCGCGTACGGCAGCCACGCTGGCCGCGTCCGGGACCTTCATCATCCGGTCGATGGCACCGGGGACGAAGCTCGGCTCCATACGGGGCCGGCCGATGCCCTCGATGCGGGAGGCGGTGGCGCAGTCGGTCTTGGCGTCGCCGGTGCGCCAGCCGTCGAAGAAGCAGGAGTTCTCCGGGTCCGGGACGCAGACGCGGGTGTCGTACTGCATGTAGTGGACGTAGCGGGCGATGGTGGCGGAGGTGCCGCCGGTGCCGGCCGTGGCGACGATCCACGCGGGCTCGGGGTAACGCTCCAGTCGCAGTTGCTGGTAAATCGATTCGGCAATGTTGTTGTTGCCGCGCCAGTCGGTGGCCCGTTCGGCGTAGGTGAACTGGTCCATGTAGTGGCCGCCGGACTCGGCGGCGAGCCGGGCGGAGACCTCGTACACGGTCCGCGGGTCCTGCACCAGATGACAGATGCCGCCATGGAACTCGATCAGCCGGGTCTTCTCGCGGCTGGTGGTGGCCGGCATCACGGCGATGAACGGCACCCCGATCAAGGACGCGAAGTACGCCTCGGAGACGGCGGTGGAGCCGCTGGAGGACTCGATGACGGGCTTGCCGGGGCGGATCCAGCCGTTGCACAGGCCGTAGAGGAAGAGCGAGCGCGCAAGGCGGTGCTTGAGGCTGCCGGTGGGGTGCGTCGACTCGTCCTTGAGGTAGAGGTCGATGCCCCATTCCTCGGGCAGGGGGAAGCGCAGCAGATGGGTGTCGGCGGTGCGGTTGGCGTCCGCCTGGACCTTTCGGACGGCTTCTTTGAGCCAGTCGCGGTAGTCCGGATCCGTGCGGTCCACGTCGATCGTCGCCATCGGGGCCGCGGTCGACATGTCGCGGTCCGGCCCGCTCTGCGGCTGCTGTGCGGTGCTCACCGGCGCACTCCTCAGGGGTTTTGACGCCCGCGCACAACGCCGGGCCGCATTCGACTATAGCCACCCTCCGCACGCTTCTCACCTGCATAAACATCACTTTGAGAGGGTCCAAGGAGGGCTGAGGGAGGCACTGGGGAGTGCCTGGGGAGTCCCTCGGGGAGGCGCGCACGGCGGGCAGCGGAGCTCAAGGGGCGCTCGCGGAAAGGCCGTTGCCACCGCTGCGACCAGGGGCACTGGTGTACGGGGCGCCATGCGGGCAAACTTCCCTGGAGGGGCGGTGAAGGGCACCTGCCCGAGGCACCGAGGAGGTGGTGGCCATGGCGGAGCCGGAGTTCAACGCGACCGGCGTACGCATCGAGCGATGGCTGCGGTCCCTGACACGCGCCGGGCAGATCGTCATCAGAGACGGTCGACTGGCGCTGCTGACCAGTTACGGCAGGGAGATCGACAGCGCGCCGCTCCAGGCCGTACAGGCCCATAAACCGCTGTTCGCGGCGCGGGACCGGGCGCTCGCCAGGCTCAACGGCCACCGCTATTCGCTCACCCTCGGGGCCCCGGAGCGCTTTTTGCGGGCGATCCAGGAGGCGCGTCCACCGCGTTCCTGACGAACCGGGACTACCGCGTCGGACGGGTGTCGGACGAGTGCCGGATGGGGAGCCGGACGGGGTGTCGGACGGAGAAGTGCGGTTGCGGGACCGTGCGGGCTGCCTGACCCTGGACTCGTATCACTGAGGGTTCACCAGCGGTGACGCTGTGATGCGGTGGTCGCCGCCGTCGCGGTCGTCGTGGCCGTCGGCACGGCGAGACGGCGGGACGCCATGCCGACGGGAACGTCACGTGGGCGCGAGCGTCACGTCGACGGGATCGCCGTGCAGCCGGCATCGCTGGATCCGATCTTCGCCCCTGTCGTGTCGTCGGGGGCGCCCGGCCTCATCAGGGAGTCGTGGTCGTGATCAGGCAGCCCAGCAGACAGCCCAGCCGACACTGCACGGTGGAGCTCCAGGCCCTTCCGGCCCGTATCGGACATGTACGCAGGATCATCTCGGCGCAATTGCGCTACTGGCATCTGGATGCGCTGATAGATCCGGCGGCGCTCGGGGTGACCGAACTGCTCGCCAATGTCCACCGGCACGCCCGCCCCAGCAAGCGGTGTTCGGTCGAACTGTACGCACTGCTGGGGCAGTTGACGGTCTCGGTGCACGATCGCGATCCGCGGCTCCCGCGGGTGCGGGCGGCCGAGTCCTGGGAGACCTGTGGCCGGGGCCTGGCGCTGATCGCGGCGCTGAGCGCGAGCTGGGGGATGCATCCGGACGCGGACGGCGGGGGGAAGGTCGTCTGGTTCACCCTTCCGGCCCCGACCGCCGCGCCCGGGTCACCCGCCGCGCCCTGGGATGCCGCCGGGTCGGCGCACTGGGAGCCCATATCGCTTGCCCCCGAGCCGCCGCGCTCCGCCCCACCGGCACCGGAACCACTGCGGTCCGCTCCCCTGGCGCCCACCCCCTCCGTCACGGCCTCGGCCGACCCGCTGTCCCGTATCGGGGACGCCAAGGTCGGCTGAGGCCCTTTTCGCGGCACCGCCCCCGATAGCCGCGGTCCGGCCGACGTCTCCGCGGTCAACCAACCCGATCGGCGCAATCACCGTCCACGAAGGCCGCCGCGGACGGGGCCGGTGGCGGCTATGCCGGGCCGCCCTTGGGGCCGGCACCGAAGTGCTCCTCCAGGACGGACAGTCGGCGCCAGTACTCCTCCTCGTCGATCTCGCCCGCGGCGAAGCGGCGACCGAGGACGGCGAGGGGCGTGGGCGCGTCCGTACGGGCGGTGGGGCGCGGGCCGCCGAACCGCCGGCCCGGGCCGCCGTGCCGCCATACGGTGCGGCGCAGCAGGGTCACCACACCGACTACGGCCAGCGCCCAGAGGACGGGAACGAACAGGATCCAGGGGCCGGGGCCGCCTGCGGTCCAGGGGTGGGCCAGTTCGAACATGGCGCTCAGCTCCTTCGGGTCATCGGGCCGCCGGTCCGTCGTTTCTGCCGGTCGGCGGTCGTCCGTGTCACCTCCGAGGTTCGCCTTCCGGGCGTCGCGCGTCGTCGTACGGCCAGCGGCTCTTCGCGTACGACGGGGGAAGTACGGGGCGGGAAGGGGAGCAGGACGCGGGTGGCGCGCGTCAGTTCCGGGAGCCGTGGAGCCGTGGAGCCGTCGGCACTTGCGTCTGTAACTACTAGTATGTACGGTGCGATCATGAGCAGTACGCGGAAACCACCCCCCGCCACACGGGAACGCCTGGTCAGCACCACCCAGGAGCTCCTGTGGGAGCGCGGCTACGTCGGCACCAGCCCGCGGGCGATCCTGGACCGCGCCGGTGTCGGCCAGGGCAGCATGTACCACCACTTCACGGGCAAGTCCGATCTCGCCCAGGCGGCGATCCGGCGCACCGCGGAGGACATGAAGGAGTCCGCCGAGGAGTGCCTCTCCGCCCCGGGTACGGCGTACGACCGGGTGGCCGCCTATCTGACGCGCGAGCGGCAGGTACTGCGCGGCTGCCCCATCGGCCGGATGACGCAGGACCGCGATGTGGTGCAGGACCCGGAGCTGCGGCGGCCGCTGGACGAGATGTTCGGCTGGCTGCGGGGCCGGATCGCCGAGGTGCTCGCCGAGGGGCAGCGGCGCGGTGAACTGGCCGACGGTCTGGACCCGGTGGCCGTCGCGGCGACCGTCGCGGCCGTCGTCCAGGGCGGCTATGTGCTGGCGCGGGCGGCCGATGACACCGCGCCGTTCGATGCGGCCGTACGGGGTGCGCTGTCACTGCTGGCCGCCCAGGTCACGCCCGGCACCGGAAGCGACCACACCGGTCCCGGCGACCGCCGTTAGGCCCCTCCCCCACGCGGACGCAGACGGGCCCCGGCAGACCCCACGCGCACCCCGTACGGCCCGATACGGACCCCTTACCTCCCCCACTCGGAGCTCCCGATGCACGCCATGCAGTACGCCATCACCCTCCCCGCCGACTACGACATGCAGATCATCCGGCACCGGGTGAAGACCAAGGGCCCCCTGTTGGACGACTTCCCGGGGCTCGGTCTCAAGGCGTACGGCGTCCGGGAGCGCGGGGTCGACGGCTCGCCGGTCAACCAGTACGCGCCGTTCTACCTCTGGGTCGGCCCGGAAGCCATGAACCGCTTCCTCCTGGGCGACGGATTCCACGGTGTCGTCCGCGACTTCGGGCGGCCGGTCGTCCAGCACTGGCAGGGGCTGTTCCACCGTGCGGGCCCGGCCTCGGACCGCCTTCCGGGGGCCTTCTCGCGGCGTACGGAGCCCGTCCCCGAGGGCGCCGACCCGGCCACCGCCGTCACGCACGCGGTGGCTCTGCACGAGGCGCTCGCCGCCACGGAGGGCGTCCACTCCACCTCCCTGGCGCTCGATCCCCGCCACTGGGAGCTGGTCCACTTCACCCTCTGGGCAGATGCCGTCCCGGAGGAGGCCGGTGACCGCTACCAGGTGCTGCATCTGTCCGCACCGGGCGCCACCGGGCTGGGAGCGGGGCCCCAGTGGTGAACACGTCTGCGGCGATACAGGCAGCGGGGACACAGGTGAACACCTCCGCGGAGAAGGGGAATCGGAGCGCCGGGCCCGTCGTCCGCACGGTCCTCGGCGACCTCGACCCGGCGGATCTCGGCGTCTGCGACGCCCATGACCACCTCTTCCTGCGCAGCCCCCAGATGCCCGGCCAGGAGCTGGCCGACCCGGGGGCCGCGGCCGCCGAACTGGCCGCCTTCCGCGCGGCCGGCGGCGCGGCGGTGGTCCAGTGGACGCCGTACGGGATGGGCCGGGGCGCCGCCGAACTCCCGGGGCTGGCAAGGGAGTCGGGGGTGACGATCGTCGCCGCCACCGGGCTGCACCAGGCGGTGCACTACCTGCCCGAGGTGCTGGAGCGGGTCCGCGCCGATCTCGCCGGGGTGTTCGTGGCCGAGCTGACCGAAGGGATCGGCACCACGGGCGTACCGGCCGGGATGATCAAGGTGGCCGGGGGTTTCCACGGTCTGGACCGGCACGCCCGGTACACCATGGCCGCGGCCGCCGAGGCCCATCACGCCACCGGGGCGGCCATCGGCATCCATCTGGAGCTGGGTACCGGGGCGCTTGACGTCCTCGATCTGCTCTGCGGCGAGTTGGGGGTCGCTCCGGACCGGGTGATCCTCGGGCATCTCAATCGCTCGCCGGATCTCGTCGTCCACCGGATGGCCGCCGAGGCCGGCGCGTATCTGGCCTTCGACGGCCCCTCACGCGCCCATCACGCGACGGACTGGCGGCTGCCCGACGCCCTGGCCGCGCTCGCCGACGCGGGCTTCGGGGACCGGATCCTGCTCGGTGGCGACACGACGACGGCCGCCGCCCGGTCGGTGAACGGCGGCCCCGGGATGCCGCATCTGCTGCGCCGCCACCGGCAGCGGCTCCAACTCGCCCTGGGGGAGGACCTGGTGACGCAGTTCCTGACGGCCAACCCGGCGCGGGCTTTCGCGGCCCACTGGGGGCGCCACCCGCACACCACAGGCTGAGGGCGATACGCCGCCGGCCGACGGCAGTAGGCCGCCCCCCCGGGCTGACCGGCGACGTCAGAACCGGACGGCGATGCCCACATGCGGCCGCCTGCCCCGCCGGAGCAGCGCGCCGCCGGTGTCCATCAGCCGGAAGCGCACCCCGTATTTGCCGGCCAGCGCCCTGCGCACCCGTAGGAGCGCATCGGCGCCTTCCAGGAGGCGGGCGGTGCCCTCCAGAGTCGGTGCGCCCTCGGTGAGGCGGCCGCGGACATCGCACGGGGTGAGGGTCACCCGCGGGTCGTTGCGCAGCCGCTTCACCTTCCCGCTGTCCTCCCGCGTCCACACCAGGAGTTCGTCCCCGTCGGCCACCGCCCATACGGGGGTGGCCACCGGGGCGCCGTTCCTGCGGTGGGTGACCAGGCTGACGTACGTGCTGCGGGCGAGCGTGTCCGGAATCATGGCGGCAGCCTAGAGGCGGCGGTCCCGTATGCCCTAGGGATGGCGGGTCCCGCCGGCGACCGCGCCCGTCAGCGGTCGACGACCACCAGCGGATCGTCCAGCACCGGCTGCCAGGCCAGTTCCGCCGCGCCGACAAGGCTGTTGTGGTCGAGGCTGCACGGCAGGATCGGCACGCCGCCGCTGCGGCCCCACAGGCTGCGGTCGGCGACCACCGCGCGCAGCCGCTCGGGGTCGGTCTCCACGAGGGCGCGGTGCAGGCCGCCGAGGATGATGCGGTCGGGGTTGAGGATGTTGACGAGGCCGGCGATGCCGAGGCCGAGGCGGTCGATGAGGAGGTCGGCCGCGGCGCGCACGCCCGGGTCGGCGTAGTCGTTGCGCAGCAGGTCGACGGACTGGTGGAGCAGGGAGCCCTCGGGTCCCGGTGTGCGGCCGGCGGCGCCGAGGAAGGCGAGCGGGTCCGCTTCGACGTCCAGGCAGCCGCGGCTGCCGCAGTGGCAGGGCGCGCCCTCGGGGTTGACGGTCAGATGGCCGACCTCCAGGGCGAGTCCCGAACTGCCGCTGTGCAGACGGCCGTCGAGTACCAGGGCGCCGCCGACGCCCCGATGGCCGGAGGCGACGCAGAGCAGATCGCGGGCGCCCCGTCCGGCGCCGTGGCGGTGTTCGGCGAGCGCCCCGAGGTTGACGTCGTTGCCGGTGAAGCCGATGCGCTCGGTGACGCCGGGGATGGCGGCGTCGGCCAGGGCGCGCAGGAAGAGTTCGCGGACGGGGGCGCCCGCGGGCCAGGCGAGATGCAGCGGGTTGAGGGCCTCGCCGTCCGGTTCGGCGACGGCGGAGGGCACCGCGAGGCCCGCGCCCAGGCAGCGTCGGCCGGACTCGCGCAACAGGGCGGAGCCGGCCGCGACGGCCTCGGCGAGGACGTGGGCGGGGTCGGCGGGGATGGTGCCGCAGCCGGCGGCGGTTGCCACGATGCGACCGCCGAGGCCCACCAGGGCGACGCGGTAGCCGTCGGCGTGGATCTGGGCGGCGAGCACGACGGGGCCGCGTTCGTCGATGAACAGCCGGTGGGAGGGGCGTCCTTGGGAGCCGGCGGAGGCGGTCGGCCGGGAGTCGACGGTGATCAGGCCGAGCGCTTCGAGCTCGGCGGCCACCGCGCCGGCGGTTGCACGGGTCACGCCGAGTTCCGAGGTCAGAACGGCCCGGGTGGGCGCGCGGCCGGTGTGTACGAGCTCCAGTGCGGGTCCGAGGGCGCCACGGCCCCGCTCCAACCTGGTTGTCCGATTCTGGGTCACACCCCTATTCTGACTTTGTGCCGACGCTAAACAAAATACGGACGGCCCTTACGGGGGCCCGGAACCGTACGACGCGCTCCACATCCCGACCCTCCACCGACCCGCGGCTGCTCCGGCTCCGCCTGACGATCACCGCATTCTTCGCCCTGGACGGCTTTCTGTTCGCCGGCTGGGTCGTCCGCATCCCCGCGATCAAGGGGCAGACCGGCGCCGGGCCGGGCGCCCTCGGGCTCGCCCTGCTCGGCGTGTCGGCGGGTGCCGTCGCGTTCATGACGCTCACCGGACGGCTGTGCCGCCGGTTCGGCAGCCACGCCGTGACGACCGTTTCCGGCGTCGCGATGGCGCTGAGCATCGTGCTGCCGCCGCTGACCCGCTCCGCGCTCGCGCTGGGCCTGGCCCTGCTGGTCTTCGGGGCCGCCTACGGCTCGCTCAACGTCGCCATGAACAGCGCCGCCGTCGATCTGATCGCCGCGCTGCGCCGTCCCGTCATGCCGAGCTTCCATGCCGCCTTCAGCCTGGGCGGGATGCTCGGCGCGGGACTGGGCGGGCTGATCGCCGGGGCGCTGTCCCCCACCGTCCATCTGGTGCTGCTCGCCGTCATCGGGCTCCTGGTGGCGGGCGTCGCGGGCCGCTCGCTGCTGGCCCACCCGGCGCCCGTCGTACCGGAGCGGCTGCCCGCATCCGGCCCCGGTGGCGAACGGGTGCGCGGCCGCGGCCTCGTGCTCGTCTTCGGACTGATCGCGCTGTGCACCGCCTACGGGGAGGGCGCGATGGCCGACTGGGGCGCGCTGCACCTCGCCCAGGACCTGGCCGCCGGGCCCGGCCTGGCCGCCGCCGGATACGCGGTGTTCGCGCTGGCGATGACCGCCGGGCGGCTGTCGGGCACCTCCGTGGTGCAGCGCATCGGCCCGGCCCGTGCGCTGATCGCGGGCGGGGCGACGGCGAGCGCCGGGATGCTGCTCGGCGCGTTGGCGCCCACCGCCTGGGCGGCCTGCCTCGGCTTCGCGGTCGCGGGCCTGGGGCTTGCGAACATCTTCCCCATCGCCATCGCCCGGGCGGGCGAGGTCGGTGGTCCGGGCGGGGTGGCCGCGGCGTCCACCGTCGGCTACGGCGGCATGGTGCTGGGCCCGCCCGCCATCGGTTTCCTTGGGCAGGCGTTCGGGCTGCCGCTCGCCCTGACGACGGTCGCCGGGCTGGCGGCCTTCGCGGTGGTCATCGCGTACCTGACGCGCGGGGCGCATCAGGGCCGACGGGGGTGAAGCACCGGCGGCGGGGAACGGGGGACCCGGCCGCCGGACCCACCGTGACGCGGCGGGCGCGAACGGCCGCAGACGGCGGCATCGGCCCGGCGAGGCCTGGAGGAGCCGGGCGAGGGGCCCGCGCCGGGCCGTTGTCAGAGGCGGCTGGCACACTCGTCGGCATGGAGATCACTCAGTTCGTCGAAGCGCTGCGGCTGGACGGAGGGCTGCTGGCCGATGCCGCAGAGCAGGCCGGCCCCGATGCCCCGGTTCCCTCCTGCCCCGAGTGGCGGATACGGGATCTGGTCACCCATGTCGGCCGGGTGCACCGCTGGGCGACGGAGTGCGTGACGCGGCCCGCCGACGAACCTGCGGAGTTCCCCGTGGCCCCGGACCTGGCCGACCGGGAGCGGGTGTCCTGGCTGCGCGAAGGGCATCACCGCCTGGTGGTGGCGCTGCACACCGCCCCGCCGGACCTGAAGGCCTGGACGTTTCTGTCCGCGCCGTCGCCGCTGGCCTTCTGGGCCCGGCGGCAGGCCCATGAGACCTCGGTGCACCGCGTGGACGCCCAGCAGGCCGCAGGCGCGACGCTCACGCCCCTCCCGGCCTCCTTCGCCGCCGACGGCATCGACGAACGCCTGGCGATGTTCCGCGCCAAGGACCGCCGCCGCATACCGGCGAACGCGCCCTGGACCCTGCGGGTGCGCGCCACGGACGCGGCCGATGCGGACCGGACCGTCGACCTCTTCGCCCAGGAGCCCGGCACCGGGGTGGACTGCACCGTCGAGGGTCCGGCCGAACAGCTCTATCTGGCGCTGTGGAACCGCCTGCCGTGGGACGGGCTGACGGTCACCGGTGATGCGGCGGTGCTGGATCTGTGGCGGCAGCAGAGCGCGGGCTGAGCGTCGAGGCGCCCGCCGCCCGGCCGAGGGCCCCGAGCAGCGGGCGCGCGCAGACCACGACGAAGAGTCCGAAGAGGGTGATCGGCAGCAGGCCGACAGGCCGCAGCAGGATCCCCGGATCGCGTTGCACCCAAGGCCAGTTGACGGCCCAGTTCGTCAGGACATCCAGCGTCATCACGCCCACCGCAAGGCGTACGCCCAGCGGCCGGGCGCCCGCCACCAGCACCGCGGTCAGCGGATCGAGCACCACCAGGGCGACGAAGAACATCTGCAACGGCGGCGGCCCCAGTGGCGCATAGACGTGGATTCCGCCCTGGACGAGATCGCGCAGATGGGCACCGGTCCCTTCCAGAAAACCGATCACATACACCGCGCCCGCCACCCGCGCCGCCCGCGGCGTCCCCCGCCACCGGCCCCCGCCTCGTATCCCCATCCGGGCTCGTATCCCCATCCGGCCAGCCTATGCGCCGCCGCCCGGCCGCTCCGGAGTGCCCCGGTGCGCCGTGGTGGCGCAGGGACATGGCGTGGCGTCAACCCAGCCAGCCGGGGCGTACCAGCCCCGACTCGTAGGCCAGCACAACCAGTTGGGCGCGGTCCCGGGCACCCAGTTTGACCATGGTGCGGCTGACATGGGTTTTGGCCGTGAGCGGGCTGACGACCAGTCGGCGGGCGATCTCCTCGTTGGACAGGCCGATGCCGACCAGCGCCATCACCTCGCGCTCCCGCTCGGTCAGCGCCGAGAGCGCGCCGGCCGCGGCCGGTTCCTTGGAGCGGGCCGCGAACTCGGCGATCAGCCGCCGGGTGACACCGGGCGAGAGCAGCGCATCGCCCGCGACGACCGCCCGCACCGCGCGCAGCAGTTCCTGCGGTTCGGTGTCCTTGACGAGGAAACCGGAGGCGCCGGAGCGGATCGCCTCGAAGACGTACTCGTCCAGCTCGAAGGTGGTCAGCATGACGACCCGGACGCCGGACAGCGCCGGGTCCTCGGTGATCCGGCGGGTCGCGGCCAGGCCGTCCAGGACCGGCATCCGGATGTCCATCAGCACGACGTCCGGGCGCAGCCGGCGTACGGCCTCCAGGGCCTCCTGGCCGTCGGACGCCTCACCGGCCACCTCGATGTCCGGCTGGGCGTCCAGCAGCGCCGTGAACCCGGCGCGCACCAACAGCTGGTCGTCGGCGAGCAGTACCCGGATCACGACTCCTCCTCGGGGGCGCCGGGGGTGTCCGTACGGGCGGCCGCGCCACGGGAGCCGGACAGCGGGAGCCGCGCCCGGACCCGGAAGCCGCCGTCCGCACGGGGGCCCGCCTCGACGGTGCCGCCGAGGGCCGCGGCCCGCTCCCGCATCCCTATCAGGCCGTTGCCGCCGGCCCGCTCCCCCGGGGCGGCGGTCGCCGGGCCGTCGTCGTCGACCTCGATCTCCAGGGCGCCGGGCGCGTGCCGGAGCCGGACGCGGGCGGTGCGCGAGCCGGAATGACGCACGACGTTGGTGAGCGCCTCCTGGACGATGCGGAAGGCGGCGAGATCGGCGTTGGGCGGCAGTGCGGTGCGGGTGCCCTCGGCGGTGACGGTCACGGCGAGCCCCGCGCTCCGGGCCTGTTCGGTGAGCTCGGGCAGGCGGTCCAGGCCCGGCGCCGGGGAACGCGGGGCGTCCCCGGGGGCGCGCAGGGTGTCCAGCACCTGCCGCACCTCGCCGAGCGCTTCCTTGCTCGCGGCCTTGATGGTCGTCAGCGCCGAACGCGCCTGCTCGGGATCGCTGTCCAGCAGGGTCAGCCCGACCCCCGCCTGGACGTTGATGACGGAGATGCTGTGGGCCAGGACGTCGTGCAGCTCGCGGGCGATCCGCAGCCGCTCCTCGTCGGCCCGGCGCCGCTCGGCGGCGGCCCGCTCGGCGCGGACCCTGGCGAACTGCCCCCGGCGCACCCGTATCAGCTCCGATACGGCCACCACCGCCACGATCAGGACGGCGACGAACAGTTCGTCCCCCCACGGGGCGGGCCGGCCGTGCGGGGGCGGCAGCCAGCGGTAGAGCCAGTGGCCCACGAGGAGATGACCGACCCACAGGCCGCCCAGCGCGCACCACGTCACGAGGCGGTACCCGGCGAGGATCGCCGCGAAGGCGCCCAGCGCGACGGTGAGGAACACCGGCCCGTACGGATAGCCGGCCGCGAAGTAGACCGCGGCGAGGGCGGACGTCCCGATGGCGACCGTACGCGGCAGGCGGTGCCGGAACAGCAGCAGGGCGCCGCCGAGGATCAGCAGCGCCCGCCCGAAGCCGTCGAGCGGCATCCGGCCGGGCTGGCCGTGCGCCGCGAACACCGAGCCGAGCGTGACGAAGACCGTCACCGCGACCGTCGAGATCCACGGCAGCCGGGCCCCCGCCCAGCTCCTCGGTTCCGCGCCCACCGGCGACCACGGTGCCCGCACGGGCCCCAGGCAGCGCCGCACCCACGGCGGCCGTGCAGTGTCCATGCCCGCAACGCTAGACCGCACCCCGGCCCGAGCGCGTCACCCCAGGGCGGTGGGCGGCAGTACTCCCGGGGTAGTAGGCGGCAGGGCGGGCCCGGAGGACGGGTTGGGCGCCGACCCGTCGGCGGGCCTAGCGCGGGGTGGCCAGACCGACGCTTCGGGCCAGTTGGTGGACTGCCTGCTCGAAGAACTCGGTACGGGCCGCGACCACCCCGTTGAACTGGCCGAAGACCTCGAAACTCACCAGCCCGAACAGCTGCGCCCAGGCACCCACGAGCCGCGTCAGGACCGCACTGGGCAGCTCCACGCCCAGTTCCGCGCCGAGGGTGAACGCATCGCCCACCACCGCGTCGGGCAGTGTTTCAGCGGGCTCCTTCAGGGCGCCTGCGGCATACGCGTCGCGGACCACGCCGATCAGTGCGAGGCCGACGCGGGAGGCGGGTCCGGTGGTGGTGCGGGGGGCGGTGTAGCCGGGTACCGGGGAGCCGTAGATCAGCGCGTACTCGTGCGGATGGGCCAGCGCCCAGGTGCGGACGGCGGCGCAGACGGCGCTCCAGCGGGCGACGGGACGCTTGGCGTCGGCGCCGGTCACGGCATCGCGGGCGGCCTCCGCGGCCTCGCCGACGGCGTTGTAGGCGTCGACGATCAGCGCGGTCAGCAGGTCGTCGCGGCTGGGGAAGTAGCGGTAGAGCGCCGAGGACGCCATGCCGAGCTCGCGGGCCACGGCGCGCAGCGAGAGCTTGGCGGCGCCCTCGGCGGCGAGTTGGCGGCGCGCCTCGTCCTTGATGGCGGCGGTGATTTCGCTACGAGCTCGTTCCCTGGCGCCTCGGATCGCAGTCATGGGGGCAGTCTGACATGGAGTGGAGCAGTGCACCAATACGAGAGCGTCGCAAAAAAAAGAGAGCACTGCTCTTGCAATGTCACCGAACCGTGCGCACACTACTCACAAGCGAGAGCACCGCTCTCGAAACAGATAACGGATCTAACCGATCTACCCGATCTAACCGATCTAACCGATCATGGATAGCCGCTCGCAGAGAGCCGATCACCTCACCGGAGGTCCACCATGTCCGCGTCCCGCTACCTCAAGCCCGGCCGTTTCGCCGCCCGGCTCAACGGCATCATCGGATGGCTGGCCCGGCGCGGCATCAGCCTCGCCGGCTCGGCGGACCTCGCCGTCCGGGGGCGTAAGAGCGGGGAATGGCGGCGCGTCCCCGTCAACCCGATGACGTACGAGGACGGCCGCTACCTGGTCTCGGCGCGCGGGAACTCCGAGTGGGTGCGCAATATGCGCGCGGCGGGCGGCGGCGAACTGCGGGTCGGGCGCCGCGTTCGCCCGTTCACCGCCGTCGAGCTGCCCCCCGCCGAGACCCCGGCGGTGCTGCGCGCGTATCTCCAGCGCTGGGGGTGGGAGGTGAAGTTGTTCTTCGGGGAGATCACCGCCGACTCCAGCGACGACGACCTCCTGGCCGCGGCCCCGCGCCACCCCGTCTTCCGGATCACCGAATCCTGACCGAAGAGCACCGAAGAACACCGAGGAACGAAGAGGCCGCCCCTCAGGGCCGATCGAACGCCTCCAGCGCCCGCCGGGCCATCGGATGGGTGCGGACCAGCTCCGCCAGGGTCGTCGTCCCGCGGGTGATCTTCGCGAAGGCGTTCCACGCGGGCCGGAAGCCCGTGAGGGCGGCATGGAACAGGCCGGGGCGGCGGGAGAAGATGCCGAGCAGGGAACGGCCCACGCCCATCTCCACGCCCAGGCTCGCCTTGATGGCGAAGGCGTAGTTGAGGGCCTGGCGGCGGGTATCCACCCCGTCATGGGCCTCGGCGACGCGCACCGCCCACTCCCCCGCGAGCCGGCCCGAGCGCAACGCGAAGGAGATGCCCTCGCGGGTCCACGGCTCCAGCAGGCCCGCCGCATCGCCGCACACCAGCACCCGGCCGCGGGAGAGCGGCGAGTCCTCGGCGCGGCAGCGCGTCAGATGGCCGGAGGAGATGCTCGGCTCGAAACCCGCCAGCCCCAGGCGGCCGATGAAGTCGTCCAGATAGCGCTTGGTCGCCGCGCCCTCGCCGCGGGCGGAGATCACGCCGACGGTGAGGGTGTCGCCCTTGGGGAAGACCCATCCGTAACTGCCCGGTATCGGGCCCCAGTCGATCAGTACGCGGCCCGCCCAGTCCTCGGCGACCGTGTCGGGCACCGGGATCTCGGCCTCCAGCCCGAGGTCGACCTGCGCCATCTTGACCCCGACGTGCCCGCCTATCCGGCCCGCGCTACCGTCGGCGCCGACCACCGCGCGGGCCAGCACCACCTCGCCGTCGGACAGCACCACCGCGACCGTCCGGCGGTCCGGCACCTCGGCGCCGTGCTGTTCGACCCGGGCGACCGTGACACCGGTACGCACCCGGGCGCCCGCATCCTTGGCCGACTCGACCAGCCCGGCATCGAACTCGGGGCGGTTGATAAGCCCGAAGAGCATGTGCTTGGAGCGGCGGGTGCGGGCCAGCCTGCCATTCATCGAGAACGTCACCGCATGCACGCGGTCGCTCAGCGGCAGCTCGAAGCCGGGCGGCAGGGCGTCGCGCGAGGGGCCGATGATGCCGCCGCCGCAGGTTTTGTAGCGGGGCAGTTCCGCCTTCTCCAGGAGCAGCACCCGGCGTCGGGTACACGCCGCGGCGTGCGCGGCCGAGGCGCCCGCGGGCCCCGCGCCCACCACCACGACGTCCCACACCTGCTGGTTGTTCTCGGCTGCGTGCTCGCTGCTCACCTGTGCGTTCGCTCCCGTTCGATGCCTGCTGCCGTACCACCCCGATCCTACGGGCCACGGTCCGGCGGAGCTCCTGTGGGAAGATCGGGTGCAGTCATCCCCGTACGTCCGGCCCGTACGGCCCACAAGGACGGACGGGCCGCGTACGCATCGTCGCCCCCACAAGGAGCGTTCCATGTCCCCCATGTCCGGAAGCGCCGACAGCCCGCTCGCGCGCACCGTCGCCGCGCTGCAACCCCGCGCCCGCACCGAGCTGGCCGAGCTGGTGGCGTTCAAGTCGGTGGCGGATCCCGCGCAGTTCCCCAAGAGCGAGTGCGAGGCGGCCGCCGACTGGATCGCCACGGCGCTGCGGACGGACGGCTTCCAGGACGTGGCCCTGCTGGACACCCCCGACGGCACCCAGTCCGTGTACGGCTTCCTGCCCGGCCCGGCCGGCGCCCCCACGGTCCTGCTGTACGCCCACTACGACGTGCAACCGCCGCTCGACGAGGACGCCTGGGTCTCCCCTCCCTTCGAGCTGACCGAGCGCGACGGCCGCTGGTACGGGCGCGGCGCCGCCGACTGCAAGGGTGGCCTGATCATGCATCTGACGGCGCTGCGGGCGCTGAAGGAGCACGGCGGCATACCGGTCAACGTCAAGGTGATCGTCGAGGGTTCCGAGGAGCAGGGCACGGGCGGCCTGGAGCGGTACGCCGAGGCGCACCCGGAGCTGCTGGCCGCGGATGCCATCGTCATCGGTGACACCGGCAACTTCCGGGTCGGGCTGCCGACCGTGACCTCGACGCTGCGCGGGATGACGCTGGTGCGGGTGCAGGTCGACACACTGGCGGGCAATCTGCACTCCGGCCAGTTCGGCGGCGCGGCCCCGGACGCGCTGGCGGCGCTGATCCGGATCCTGGACTCGCTGCGGGACGAGGACGGCTCGACGACGGTCAAGGGCCTTGCGGCGGACGCCGTCTGGGAGGGCCTCCAGTACGCGGAGGAGGACTTCCGCAAGGACGCCAAGGTGCTGGACGGTGTGGAGCTGATCGGCAACGGGACGGTCGCGGACCGGGTCTGGGCGCGGCCGGCCGTCACGGTGCTCGGGATCGACTGCCCGCCGGTGATCGGCGCCACGCCGTCGGTCCAGGCGGGTGCGCGGGCGCTGGTGAGCCTGCGGGTGCCGCCGGGCACGGACGCGGTGGAGGCGACGCAGCTGCTGGCCGCCCATCTGGAGAGCGCCGCCCCGTGGGGTGCGCGGGTCGCGGTGGAGCAGATCGGGCAGGGGCAGCCGTTCCGGGCGGACACCGACAGCCCGGCGTATGCGTCGATGGCGGCCGCGCTGCGCGAGGCGTACGACGGCCAGGAAATGCAGACGGCCGGTATGGGCGGCTCGATCCCGCTGTGCAACACGCTGGCCGGGCTCTACCCGGACGCGGAGATCCTGCTGATCGGCCTGAGCGAGCCGGAGGCACAGATCCACGCGGTCAACGAGAGCGTGTCGCCGCGGGAACTGGAGCGGCTGTCGCTGGCGGTGGCGCGGTTCTTGCAGAGCTATTCTCCCCACGTTGTCGGCTGACCCGCCGTAGGGGTTGTTCGCCGTCACGCCTGCGGCGGGCCCGTCGGCTGCGCTTTGCCTGAGCCGACGTTCTGGCTTTCTCGCCGTAGCGCCTGCGGCGGGCTGTTCCGCTGGCGCGGGGCTGTTCGGCAGCGGCACCGGCCCTACACGGCTCCGCCGCTACGGCCCGGCACCTCCCCGTTGGTGGTGGGGAAAAACGGTGGGGGCGGACCACCGGCCTTCTTCCCCCCCACTCACGGGAGGGGCCGCGCCGCAGGACGAAGTCCGGAGGCGTGGCACCGCACCCGTACCAACCCACGCCCGCCGCTGGGGGTACCTCCCAGCGTTAGCTGGGGGAGCAACGGCGGCAAACCCCTACGGCGGGCAAGCCAAAAACGTACGGCTACCCCACGGGAACCCCGGCCTCGAGGTGCAGCGGGCACCCGCCCTCCCGGGCCCGAAGGGCCCACCGCAGCCGGTTCCAGCGCACCGGCGGGAGCATGTCCTCGGCCTCCGGCTCGGTCACGAAGCGCCATGCGCGCAGCTCGGCGCCGGGCAGCAGCAGGGTCCGGATCCGTTCTTCGGTGAGTGTGCCGCCGTCGAACAGCAGCCGCAGACCGCCGAATCCGGGCGGTTTGGGCGCCTCCCAGTCGACGACCAGCAGCCGCGGCGCCCGGGGCAGCCGGATGCCCAGTTCCTCGGCGACCTCGCGTACTCCGGCGCGGGCGGGGGGCTCGCCCGGTTCCACGATGCCGCCGGGGAATTCCCAGCCGGGCTTGTACGTCGGGTCGACCAGCAGCACCCGGTCCTGGCTGTCGAAGAGCAGCACGCCGGCCGCGATGGTCTCCGCGGTCGGCTGGGGGGTCTGCACGATGTCGCAGACGCCGGCGCCGGTGCGGACCGCCTCGGCGACCTGTTCGGCGGTCTGCCGGGGCGTGAGCCGGCTGGTGTCGACGACATGGGCGTCGCCGGTGATCCATTCCAGTGCGTCGGCGTACGGGCCCAGATGCTCCAGGCACCAGCGCCGTACGGACGCCTGGGCCTCGGGGGCACCGCCCGGCGGCTCCGCACGCCGGGCTATGCGCTCGCGCAGGATCGTTTCCTCCGCATGGAGCAGAACATGCTGTACGGGGATCCGGCGGGCCGCGAGGGAACCGAAGATCTCGTCGCGGTACTCCTGGCGCAGCAGCGTCATCGGCGTCACCAAGGGGCCCGGCACCTCGGTGAGCAGCGCCGCCGCGGTGTCCACGACCATCCGCCGCCAGGACGGCAGGTCCTGATAGTCGTCGATCTCCTCCAGCCGTTTGGCCGGCAGCATCAACCGCAGTCCGCTGCCGAGGAGTTCGGGGTCGTAGAGCGTGCTTCCGGGAAGCAGGTCGAGCAATTCATGCGCCGCAGTGGTCTTGCCCGCACCGAACGTGCCGTTCAGCCAGACGATCACGGTTTCCCCTCTTCCCTAGACCCAGGTGAGTTGCCCGGAACACCCTGCCATGGAAACGCTCGGGAAGACGGATGCCGGTCAGTGCATCCCCCGTCGCGAAGCCCCCGGCAAACAAGCGCTCCCCCGCCCCTCCAGTACCGAAACCCTCACCTGGATACGGGCCCTCGTCGCATATGACGGCGGCCCATCGAGCGGTCAGTGGCCCGGTTCTCGGCCGCCTGGCGGCCCGTCGGCGGCGGCGGGGATTTCCGGTGTCGGAATCCCGGATTCAGGCGGGCGGAAAGGCGGGCGGACCGAATGGCGGGCGGCCGGAATTTCGCAGGCGCCGGCGAAAGCGGCGCCGGATCGGGGCACGCCGCGCGGAATGCGCATTCCCGGGTGCGGGCTCAGGACGGGGAGGTCGCGGCGGGTATGCGGCGGGTATAGCGCCCCTTGCCCCGTCGCCCGATAAGGCGTCAGCGGAATGCGGCGCCGGTGTTCACCCGCCGCCCGCGGCATTTCGCCGATCCGGCGACGCGCTACGAGTCGCCGCCCGCTTTCGACTTCCTGACGGGCGGGGCACGGACGGCGCGAGGGCCGGACGAACGACCACGACCGCACCTCTTCCAACAGACTTCAACAAGCTCTACCGTAACCACACACCCAGGACGGGGAGTTGCCCCACACCTCTCGCGAAGACGGAGACGGAGGACGCGACCATGCGCGTTCGCATCCGCACCATCCAGGGCCCGATACGCCTCCTCGCAGCGCTGTGCGCCACGCTGCTGTGCACGGCAGGCACGCCGCCCTCCCCGGGGCAGGCGCCCGCGCCCCGGTTACCCGGCGGGCTCGCCAAGACCCCGCCGATGGGGTTCAACAACTGGAACTCCACGCACTGCCGGGCCGAGTTCAACGAGGGCATGGTCAAGGGCATCGCCGACCTGCTCACGGCCAAGGGGCTCAAGGACGCCGGATACCGCTACGTCAACCTCGACGACTGCTGGGCGCTGCCCGCGCGGGACGGCGGGGGCAGGCTCGTACCGGACCCGAAGCGCTTCCCGCACGGGCTCAAGGCCGTCGCCGACTATGTCCACGCCAAGGGCCTGAAGTTCGGGATCTATACGAGCGCGGGGACCAAGACCTGCAACGAGAACGGCTTCCCCGGTGCCCTGGGGCACGAGACGTCCGACGCCCGCCAGTTCGCCGACTGGGGCGTGGACTACCTCAAGTACGACAACTGCAACAACCAGGGCGTGGACGCCAAGCAGCGCTACCGCGCGATGCGGGACGCCCTCCGGGCCACCGGGCGCCCCATCGTCTACAGCATCTGCGAATGGGGCGAGAACAGGCCCTGGGAGTGGGCTGCGGACGTAGGGCATCTGTGGCGGACCACCGGGGACATCGACGACAACTGGTCGAGCATGCTCGGAATCCTCAAGCAGAACCTGCCGCTGGCCCCGTACGCGGGACCCGGCCACTGGAACGATCCGGACATGCTGGAGGTCGGCAACGGCGGGATGACGGACACCGAGTACCGCAGCCACTTCTCCCTCTGGGCCATGATGTCCGCCCCGTTGCTCATCGGCTCCGATCTGCGCACGGCGACCCCGGAAACCCTCGCCATCCTGGGCAACAAGGACGTCATCGCGCTCGACCAGGACGCGCTGGGCAAGCAGGCCACGGTGGTGGCCTCCGACTCCGGCCGCTGGACGCTGGTCAAACCGCTGGCGAACGGTGATCGCGCCGTCGCCCTCTTCAACGAGACGGGAACGCCGCAGCGCCTGTCGACCACCGCCCGGGACGTGGGCCTCCCCCAGGCCGACCGCTACCGGCTGCGCGACCTGTGGCAACACCGCACCTCGCAGACCACAGGCGCCGTCTCCGCCACGGTCCCGGCCCACGGCATCGCCGTCTACCGCGTCTCCGTGGAGCGTCAGCAGGTGGGCAGGCCGGGAATGGGCTGATCGTTCGCGCCGCCGGTGAGGTAGACGACGCTGATGTAGACACCGGTGTTCCCGCTGTCGTCATCGGTCTTGGCCCACCAGACGTTCGTCCACTTCCCGTACGTCTCGCGTCGGCCCAGATTCGCCTGGCAGTAGAAGTAGTTGGTGCCCGCGTTGACGGTGCCGACCTGCTGGAAGGACGCGGTGTACGAGGTCGCGGAGCGCCAGACGTCGCAGTTGGTCTTGCCGCCGCCGATGGAGACGCACGAGGTCTTCGGGGTGGGCTCGCCGCCACCGCTGGTGCCGCCGGTGCCGCCACCGCTGCCGCCGGACGTACCGGAGGTGCCGCCGTCCGTACCACCCGACGTACCGCCGTGACCGCCGCCCGTGGACCCGCCGAGCAGCCCGCCCAGACTCCCGCCCGACGCACCCGGCTTGGTGTCCTTGCCGGTCGGGTCCGACGAGGGCTCCTGGGAGGCGGACGGCGACGCAGTGGTGCCGTTCTCCTTGCCGTTGCCGCCCGCCGTGCCGTTGCCCTTGCCCGCCTGCTTGCTGCCGGACGGGCTCGGGTCGGCGACCGGCGAGGGCTTTCCGGCCGGCGGCGCCGACTGCCCTCCGTCGTCCGCGACGGTCTTGCTCGGGCCGCCGCCGACCAGGGCATAGGTCACCCCGCCGCCGGTGGCGAGGACGGCCAGCGCCGCCGCAACGGCGAGCACCAGGCGGCGCCGGCGGCGGGCGGGCAGCCGCGCGGTGTCGCCCCCGGGCGCGTTCCTCGGATGCGGGTGGGTGCCGGTGTCCCCCACGGCCGGGCCGCTCACCACGCCCGGCGGGTCGAAGCCGGGGCTGAGGGCCGAGACGGGGGTGTCGGCCTCGGGCGGGGTCGCGGAGGCGGCCGGGCCCGCCGCGCCGCCGTGGGCACCGGGACCGCCGGACAACCAACTGGTGGGCGGCGCACCGGAGTTACCGCCACTTCCGGCCACCGCGCCACCCGCACCCTGCGGGAAATCCTTCGGCGGAGGCGGCGGCGTCGGCAGCGGCCGGATGTCGGTGGCGGTGGGCAGATGCGGCGCCCCCGGCACCGGCGCCGCCGACGGCTCGCGCCCCTCGGCCACCGCCGTCAGCATGCTGCGCGCCTGGGCGGCCGACGGCCGGTCGGCCGCGTTCTTGGCCATCAGGGCGTGCAGTACGGGCGTGAGCGGCCCGGCCCGCTGCGGCTCCGGCAGCGGTTCGGTGACGATCGCGGTGAGCGTGGAATACACCGACGTACGGCGGAACGGGGCGCCGCTGCCCTCCACGGCCGCGTACAGGGTCATGCCCAGCGACCAGATGTCCGAGGCCGGTGTGGGGTCCTGGCCCTGGGCGCGCTCGGGCGGCAGATAGTCGAGGGAGCCGACCAGTTCGCCGCTGCGGGTGATGTTGGTGGTGGCGCCGTCGCCGGGCGCCTCGATGCTGGCGATGCCGAAGTCGGTGAGCACCACCCTGCCGCTGCGGTCGAGTAGCACGTTGCCCGGCTTCACATCGCGGTGCAGCACGCCCACTTGGTGGGCGGCGTCCAGCGCGTCCATCACCTGGGCGCCGATCCGGGCGATCTCCCGCGGATCGAGGGGGCCCCGCTGCTGGAGGGCGTCGTCCAGCGACGGCCCGTCGATCAGCTCCATCACGATGACGGGGCGGCCGTCCTCGTCGATGACGTCGTGCACGGTGACCACGCCGGAGTGGCGGATACGGGCCGCGGCCCGCGCCTCGCGCTGCATCCGGGTGCGCAGATCGGCGAGTTCGGGGGCGGAGGCGTCGGTGTAGGCGCGCAGGACCTTGACGGCGACCTCGCGGCCGAGCACCTCGTCCACGGCGCGGCAGACCACGCCCATTCCGCCGCGGCCGAGCCGGCCGGTGACGCGGTAGCGGCCGCCGATCACCCGCCCGGTCAGATCGGCGTCCGTACCGCGCTTGGGGCCGCTCGCCGAAGCGGCCTTGGGTGCCCCGTTGCCGGGCGGTGCGACCGCCGCCTCGCCGCTCGCGCCGTCCGGCTCATCCGCGCCGCGGCGCTCGCGCTCCCCCGGTGTCATCGTCGCCGATCCCCTCGATACCCGATTCCTGGCCCGTACGCCGCATCCCTCGCGGAGCACGGCGCGGTCGGCAACAGACTAAGGGGCGCGCGGGTGCGGTGGGTGACCTCAGGGCAGGGGTGCGAAGGCATCGAGACGGGACTGTTGTGCGGCGGCCGCTGCCCCCACCACTCCGGCGTCCGTCCCCATTTGAGCGGGTACGACCGTCAGGTCCGCCACGAACGACAGTGTGGCGTAGGAGCGCAGGGCGCGACGAAGGGGGGCGAAGAGGATGTCTCCGGCGCCCGCAACTCCCCCTCCGATGACCGCGATATCGATCTCGACCAGTGTCGCGGTGGCGGCGATCCCGGCGGCCAGCGCCTGGGCGGCCCGCTCGAAGGACCGTACGGCGACGCGGTCACCGGCGCGGGCCGCGGCGGCGACGGCGGCGGCGCTGGTGTCGCCGTCGGGGCCCGGCAGCCAGCCGTCGGCCAGCGCGCGGCGGGCGATGTTGGGGCCGCTGGCGATCCGCTCGACGCAGCCGCGGCCGCCGCACGGGCAGGGGTCGCCGTCGAGGTCGACGCTGATGTGGCCGATGTGCCCGGCGTTGCCGGTGGGGCCCGGATGCAGCCGACCGTTCAGGACGAGTCCACCGCCGACCCCGGTGGAGACCACCATGCACAGGGCGTTGTCGTGGCCGCGGGCCGCGCCCTGCCAGTGTTCGGCCGCGGTCATCGCCACCCCGTCGCCGACCAGCGTCACCGGCCGCTCGCCGACCAGCGCCCGCACCCCGGCGACCAGCGGAAAGTCGCGCCAGCCGGGGATGTTGACCGGGCTGACCGTACCGGCCGAGGCATCCACGGGCCCCGCGCTGCCGATGCCCACGGCCGCCACCCGCGCCCACTCGGGTGCCGCGGCGAGCTCCCGGACCACCTCGGCCACCGCGCGCATCACCGCCGCCCCGTCCTGGTCGGCGGGGGTGGGCCGGGCGGCCCGTACGATCATGCTGCCGTGCGCGTCCACCAGGGCTCCGGCGATCTTGGTGCCGCCAATGTCGAGCGCTGCGCTCAGGTCCGTTTGCATCGGTGTGAAATCTCCTGGTGGGCCCGGGGTCCGGGGCCGGTCGGCCCGGCGTGAGAACGCCAGTCTTACCGCAGCTGACAACGTTGTCCAGAGGCTATGCTCGACGGCACCCCCCGCCCCTCCGCAAGCCCCCTACAGAATGAGGACCGCACACCGTGACGGACACCGCGCAGGGCACCTCGCGTCGCTACGGCACCCGGCCCACGATGAAGGATGTGGCGGCGCGCGCGGGCGTCGGTCTCAAGACGGTCTCCCGCGTGGTCAACGGCGAGGCGGGCGTCACCCCGGACACCGAACGCCGCGTCCAGGAGGCCATCGCGGCGCTCGGCTTCCGCCGCAACGACTCCGCCCGGATCCTGCGCAAGGGCCGTACGGCCAGCATCGGCCTGGTCCTGGAGGATCTCGCCGACCCGTTCTACGGGCCCCTGAGCCGCGCCGTCGAGGAGGTCGCCCGCGCCCACGGCGCCCTGCTGATCAACGGCTCCAGCGCCGAAGACCCCGCCCGGGAGCAGGAGTTGGTGCTGGCGCTGTGCGCGCGGCGGGTGGACGGGCTGGTCGTGATCCCGGCCGGTGACGACCACCGCTACCTGGAGCCGGAGATCGCCGCGGGGGTCGCGACGGTCTTCGTGGACCGTCCGGCCGGCCGGATCGACGCCGATACGGTGCTCTCCGACAGCTTCGGCGGCGCCCGGGAGGCGGTCGCCCATCTGATCGCGCACGGCCACCGCCGCATCGGCTTCATCGGCGACCAGCCGCGCATCCACACCGCCAGCGAGCGGCTGCGCGGCTATCGCGCCGCAATGGCCGCGGCCGGACTGCCGGTTGAGGAGTCCTGGGTGGCGCCGGGTTCCACCGCGCCGGAGCGGGTACGGGCCGCCGCGGCCGCCATGCTGGAGGGGCCCGCGCCGGTCACCGCGCTGTTCGCGGGCAACAACCGCGTCACCGTCACCGCCGTCCGCGTCCTGCGCGAACTCCCGCGCCCGGTCGCCCTGGTGGGCTTCGACGACTTCGAACTGGCCGATCTCGTACGGCCCGCCATCACGGTCGTGGCCCAGGACGCGGCCGAACTGGGCCGGACCGCCGCCGGGCTGCTCTTCCGCCGCCTGGAAGGCGCGGACGACCCGCCGCGGCGGGTGGTGCTCCCCACGCGCCTGATTGCGCGCGGATCGGGCGAGACGGCGCCCGTGGGGTAGCGCCCCACGTTTTCGACTTTCCCGCCGTAGGGGTTTGCCGCCGTTGCTCCCCCAGCTAACGCTGGGAGGTACCCCCAGCGGCGGGCGTGGGTTGGTACGGGTGCGGTGCCACGCCTCCGGACTTCGTCCTGCGGCGCGGCCCCTCCCGACGGTGGGCGGGAAGAAGGCCGGTGGTCCACCCCCACCGTTTTTCTCCACCCCCAACGGGGAGGTGCCGGGCCGTAGCGGCGGAGCCGTGTAGGGCCGGTGCCGCTGCCAAACAGCCCCGCGCCAGCGGAACAGCCCGCCGCAGGCGCAACGCCGGGAAAGCCCGAACGTCGGCTCAGGCAAAGCGCAGCCGACGGGCCCGCCGCAGGCGCAACGGCGAACAACCCCCACGGCGGGACGGCCGACAACGTGGGGCTAACCGCCGAACGGCGTACGGCCGGCCAGCGAGTCCAGGTCGGCGCGAGTCAGCCCCGTAAGCCGCGCAACCTCGCCGGAGGCGACCGCACCGCAGTCCAGGCCGCGCAGCAGATACCCGGCCAGGGCCTTGGCCGTGGCCGGCTCGTCGGCGACGTCGCCGCCCGCCTTGGCGACATAGGCCGCGAGCCGGGCCGCGGCCTGTTCGAGGCCCTCCAGGTAGAAGGCGTAGACCGCGGCGTAGCGGGTGGGGAGGTGGCCGGGGTGCATGTCCCAGCCCTGGTAGTAGGCGCGGGCCAGCGAGCGGCGGACGAGGCCGTGGTGCAGCCGCCAGACCTCGTGGACCCGGTCCGTCGTACCGACCGGCAGGATGTTGGTCGAGCCGTCGGAGAGCCGGACGCCGGTGCCCGCGGCGGCCACCTGCATCACGGTCTTGGCGTAGTCGGCGGCGGGGTGGTCCAGCGACTGGTGGGCGGCGCTGATGCCGCAGGAGGCGCTGTAGTCGTAGGTGCCGTAGTGCAGGGAGGTGGCGCGGCCCTTGGCGGCCTCGATCATGCGGGAGACCGTGGCGCGGCCGTCGGGGCCCAGGATCGACTGGGTGGTCTCCACCTGGATCTCGAAGCCGATCCGGCCGCTCTCCAGGCCGCGGGCCTTCTCGAAGGCCTCCAGCAGCCGCACCATGGCGGTGACCTGCTCGGTGTAGGTCACCTTGGGCAGGGTCAGCACCAGACCGTCGGGCAGGCCGCCGGCCTCCATCAGGCCGGTGAGGAAGATGTCCAGGGTGCGGATGCCGCGGTCGCGGACGGCGGCCTCCATGCACTTCATGCGGATGCCCATGTACGGGGCGGCCGTGCCGTTCTCGTAGGCGGCGGCGACGAGCGCGGCGGCGCGGGCGGCGTCCGCGTCCTCCTCGGCGTCCGAGCGCACGCCGTAGCCGTCCTCGAAGTCGATGCGCAGGTCTTCGACGGGCTCGCGCTCCAGCTTGGCGCGGACCCGCTGGTAGACGGGTCCGGCGAGGGCTTCGGGGATATCGAGGACGGCGGCGAGCGAGGCGGCGTCGGGGGCGTGCTCGTCGAGGGCGGCGAGTGCCTGGTCACCCCAGGAGCGGATGGTGTCGGCGGCGAAGGCGTCGCCGGGGACGTAGACCGTGTGGACCGGCTGGCGGGTGCCGGGGTCGCCCGGGTAGCGCCGCGCCAGATCGGCGTCCACCGCGGCGAGTGCGGCGGCGATGCCCTCGCGTACGGTGTCCGCAAGGCTCGTCGCCACGGTCTCCTGCTGCCCCATTCGACACCCTCCCGGTCCTTCGCCCGACATGCGTCGGGCGGGTTTGCCTTTCCACTTCACGGAATCAACAATCCGTATAGCGAAGTTAACTGTGTCGGTTTGGCGAGGTCAACACCCTCTCGCCCGAGGCGGCGCAGATCACGGACCCGCACCGGAGATCCATAACTCCGTGGCACACCGCCACCGCCCCCGCCAGACTCGCCGCATGACATGGACCGCACCACAGATCACCCGCCGCGACATGCCCACCGCGGCCGGCGAACGCGAGATGCTCCAGGGCTGGCTCGACTGGCACCGCGACACCCTCCTCGCCAAGTGCACCGGGCTGACCCCGGAGCAGCTCGTTCAGGCGAGCGCCCCGCCCTCCACCCTCACCCTGCTCGGGCTGGTGCGCCATCTGGCACTGGTCGAGCGCAGCTGGTTCCGCGAGCGCTTCGCCGGCGAGGAGATCGAGGACCTCTACGACCTCGACCGCAACATCGACGCCGACTTCGACGACGCCGACCCGGCCGGGGCCGAGGCGGACCTCGCGACACTGCGCGCCGAGATCGAGGCGGCCGACGCGGCGGTCAAGGGCCGCGGGCTGGACGAGACCTTCGTCCATGAGCGCACCGGCAAGGAGCTGAATCTGCGCTGGATCTACGTCCACATGATCGAGGAGTACGCCCGCCACAACGGCCATGCGGATCTGCTGCGCGAGCGGATCGACGGAGCGACGGGCGACTGAGAGCGCGCCGAGGCCCCGTACGGCACATGCGTACGGGGCCTCGGCGGTGCCGGTCCGAAGACGGGTCAGCCCTTGCGGGTCTTGACCTCTTCGGTCAGGGCCGGGACGACGTCGAAGAGGTCGCCGACCACGCCGTAGTCGACGAGGTCGAAGATCGGCGCCTCGGCGTCCTTGTTGATGGCGACGATCGTCTTCGAGGTCTGCATACCGGCGCGGTGCTGGATCGCACCGGAGATACCGGCCGCGATGTACAGCTGCGGCGAGACCGACTTACCGGTCTGGCCGACCTGGTTGGTGTGCGGGTACCAGCCGGCGTCCACCGCGGCGCGCGAGGCGCCGACGGCCGCGCCGAGCGAGTCGGCGAGCGCCTCGATGACCGGGAAGTTCTCGGCTCCGTTGACGCCGCGGCCACCGGAGACCACGATCGCGGCCTCGGTCAGCTCCGGGCGGCCGGTCGACTGGCGCGGGGTGCGCGAGACGATCTTGGTGCCCTTGGAGGAGTCGGCGACGGTCACCGCGAGCTGCTCGACCGTACCGGCGGCCGGGGCGGCCTCGGGGGCGGCGGAGTTGGGCTTCACGGTGATGACCGGGGTGCCCTTGGAGACACGGGACTTGGTGGTGAAGGACGCCGCGAAGACGGACTGCGTGGCGACCGGGCCCTCGTCGCCGGCCTCAAGGTCGACGGCGTCGGTGATGATGCCGGAGCCGATGCGGACCGCGAGGCGGGCACCGATCTCCTTGCCCTCGGCGGAGGACGGCAGCAGCACGGCGGCCGGGGAGACCGCGTCGTAGGCGGCCTGGAGCGCGTCGACCTTGGGGGCGACGAGGTACTCGGCGAACTCGGGGGCGTCGGCGGCCAGCACCTTTACGGCACCGTGCTCGCCGAGGACCTTCGCGGCCTCCTCGGCGTTCGCACCGAGGTGGACGGCGACCGGCTCGCCGATGCGGCGGGCCAGCGTGAGCAGCTCGAGGGTGGGCTTGCGGACGGCACCGTCCACGTGGTCGACGTAGACAAGGACTTCAGCCATGGGGTTGCTCTCCTGCGGGAAGAATGACGGCGGTTGAGGAGCGGGCGCTGCCAGCGGCCCTTAGATGAACTTCTGACCCGCGAGGAACTCTGCGAGCTGCTTGGCGCCCTCGCCCTCGTCCTTGACGACGGTGCCGGCGGTGCGGGCCGGACGCTCGGCCGCCTCGTCGACGGCGGTCCAGGCACCCTCGAGGCCGACCTCGTCCGCCTCGATCTCCAGGTCCTCCAGGTCCAGCGACTCCACCGGCTTCTTCTTGGCGGCCATGATGCCCTTGAAGGAGGGGTAACGCGCCTCGCCCGACTGGTCGGTGACGGAGATGACGGCGGGCAGCGAGGCCTCCAGCTGCTCGCTGGCGGTGTCGCCGTCGCGGCGGCCGGTGACGACACCGCCCTCGACGGAGACCTCGGAGAGCTGGGTCACCTGCGGGACACCGAGCCGCTCGGCGAGCAGCGCGGGCAGCACGCCCATGGTGCCGTCGGTGGAGGCCATACCGCAGACGACCAGGTCGTAGCCGGTCTTCTCGATGGCCTTGGCGAGCACGAGCGAGGTGCCCAGCGCGTCGGTGCCGTGCAGGTCGTCGTCCTCGACGTGGACACCCTTGTCGGCGCCCATCGACAGCGCCTTGCGCAGCGCGTCACTGGCGTCCTCGGGGCCCACGGTCAGCACCGTGATCTCCGCGTCGTCGGCGGCTTCCTTGATCTGCAGGGCCTGCTCGACGGCGTACTCGTCGAGCTCCGAGAGCAGACCGTCCACGTCGTCACGGTCGACGGTCAGGTCCTCGGCGAAGTGCCGGTCGCCGGTGGCGTCGGGCACGTACTTCACACAGACAACGATCCTCAAGCTCACGCCGGCTCTCCTACCTGCATCGTCTCTTCAGAACTGCCTTGTACCGGCAGCATAGGCGCCTATTGGGGCGGCTCCGGGTCGGATACGGATCCCCGCGCCGCCCGTCATGTTACTAGCCAGTACATCCAGTCTCGTCCCCCGAATCAAGGCCGTCGAAATGTGACCTTGCCAACGGCCTTGACCGGGTGAAGAGGACGCCGCGCGGGAACTCGTCAGTCCCGCAGCGCGTTGAAGCGACCCTGGTGGTAGAGCAGCGGCCGGCCGGGCCCTGCGGGGTCGCCGGAGACGGGCTGGGCGAGCACGATGCGGTGGTCGCCGGCCGGGACCTTCGCGACGACGCGGCACACCGCCCAGGCCAGGACGCCGTCCAGGAGGGGCACGCCCTCGGGTCCGGTGCGCCAGGAGGTGGCCGGGCCGAAGCGGTCCGCGCCGCTGCGGGCGAAGGTGGCGGCGAGTTCGCGCTGGTGCTCGCCGAGTATGTGGACGCCGATGTGCGCGGCCTCGGCGACGGCCGGCCAGCTGGAGGCGCCGGTGCCGATGCCGAACGAGAGCAGCGGGGGCTCGGCGGCGACGGAGGTCAGGGAGGTGGCGGTGAAGCCGACGGGGCGGGAGCCGTGCGCGGTGATCACCGCAACGCCGGCGGCGTGCTGCCGGAAGACGGAGCGCAGCAGATCGGGGCCGGCGAGAGGGGGCGTGCCGAGGTCGGGAGAGACCGTCATGGAGTTGTCCTTCTGAGGGAGTGGAGGAGCCGATGCAGGGCCGCCTGCCGCATCGCGGCTGCCGGCGGCGGTGAGGTCGTCGCCGCTCACACGCTGGGACAGCGCGCGCTGGCGGTCCGCAGAAGGTCCACGTGCGCGCGTCCGTACAGAAGGGTTCCTGGCCGCATAACGTCACACTGACGATGCTCACGGCGCAGCGTCAAGTGGCGCCGGGCATCTGGGAGATCAATCACCAACGGCCGTGCCCAGGGCGGCTATGACATCGGCCTTACGGGGCTGACCTGCGGCGCGGCGCACGATCGCGCCCCGTGCGTCCAGCACCAGCACGGTCGGCGTGCGCAGAATGTTCAGGTTGCGCACGAGGTCGAGATGGTCCTCGGCGTCAACCTCCACATGGGCCACGCCCTCCACCATCTGCGCCACTTCCGCCAGGGTGCGCCGGGTGGCCCGGCACGGCTGGCAGAAGGCGCTGGAGAACTGCACCAGGGTGGCCCGCTCGCCCAGCTCCGCGCCGATCTCGGCGGCGCCCAGCCGCTCCCCGTCGTCCCGCCCTCGCACCGTCAGCCTCCCGTTGCGGCGCTGGTGCCATATACCGAAGGCGCTCGCCGCCGCGAGCACCGCGATGCACACCATCAGTCCCGTCATGTCCGATGAGTCCCCTCATCCCGGGCCCGTCATCCCGGACCCGCCGTCTCAGCATGCAGCATTCACGAGACCGCCATCATTCCCGCGGCCGCAGCGGTACCGGAGGGGGCCGGGGTACGCCAAGGTGGAGCCATGCCTTCCGACAGCCCCAGCCCCGCCTCGCTCGACGTCCGTGGCCCGCGGTTCGGCGCGGCGCTCACCACCGTCGTCCTGGCCGCCGTACTGATCTCCGGAAGCGGCCCGCTGCTGGCCGTCCAGGCACTGGTCTTCGCGATCGGGGCGGCGGCCGGCGTCCAGCGCTCCCCGTATGCCGTGCTGTTCAAGGTGGCGGTACGTCCCCGGCTCTCGCCGCCGACCGAATTCGAGTCCGCCGCCCCGCCGCGCTTCGCGCAGAGCGTCGGCCTGCTGTTCGCCGTCGTGGGACTGATCGGCTACTTCGCCGGGCCGCAGTGGCTGGGCATGGCGGCCACCGGCTGCGCGCTCGCCGCGGCGTTCTTGAACGCGGCCTTCGGCTACTGCCTGGGCTGCGAGATGTACCTCCTCCTGCGCAGGACGGCGGACCGGACGACCGCCTGAGCCCGCGGGGCCGGCCCCTCCCCCGTTCCCCGCCACTCCCCACCGGCCCGCACCGGTACGTACCGGTCGTTACCGGTCCTCACGTGACGAGAATCTCCCGGTCGGGGCCGCCGACCCGCTGGCCGCCACGGCCGTGATCGGGCACGATCTCCCGGAGCCGCACAGTTACGGCCGCGTAGGTATACGGCCGGGTAGGTTTACGTTCACGTCACCGCCGGGAGAACCCTCCCCAGGCAACAGAGAAGGGGTCTCCCGATATGGCCGAGCTCGTCTACCCGCCGGTGATCGGTGCCGCCCGCACCGTTTTCAAGGCGCTCGACCTCAAGTTCGACATCTCGGGGGCCGAGAACATCCCGCGCCGCGGCGGCGCGGTCCTGGTGAGCAATCACATCGGCTATCTCGACTTCGTCTTCGCGGGCCTGGCGGCGCGGCCCGCGAAGCGGCTGGTCCGCTTCATGGCGAAGGAGTCGGTCTTCCGGCACAAGGTGTCGGGGCCGCTGATGCGCGCGATGAAGCACATACCGGTCGACCGCGCGCAGGGCATGCACGCCTACAAGCACGCGCTGAGCGCCCTGGGCTCCGGGGAGATCATCGGCGTCTTCCCCGAGGCGACGATCTCCGAGTCGTTCACCCTCAAGAACTTCAAGTCGGGTGCGGCCCGGCTGGCGCAGGAGGCGGGCGTACCGCTGATCCCGCTGGCCCTGTGGGGCACCCAGCGGCTGTGGACCAAGGGCCACAAGCGCGATCTGGGCCGTAACCACTTCCCGATCACCATCCGCGTCGGCGAGCCGCTCGAGGCCGACCCCGCCGACCACGCCGAGAAGATCACCGACCGGCTGCGCGCCCGCGTCCAGGACCTCCTGGAGGCCGCCCAGCGCGCCTACCCCGTACGCCCCAGGGACGCCGAGGACACCTGGTGGATCCCGGCCCACCTGGGCGGCACCGCCCCGGCACCGGGCGCCTGACGGCGGTTCCGCTACGGCCGGCGGAGCCTGACGGCCAGGAAGAGCGGCTGGTGGTGGGTCTTGTCGTAGCGACGCGGATCCACCCGTCGGGCTTCCTCCGTCGCCCGGGGCTCCGTCAGCTCTTCCAGCACGAAGCCGCTGCCGAGAAGTTCGCCGAGGAATTCTTCCAGCGTCATGCGCCGGAAGGTGAGGGCGAATCCGTCACCGAACGGGAGCTCCACACGCTCATCGGCGAAGTAGGAACCGCCGAAGTAGATCCAGTCGCTGGTGGGGTGGGTGGTGGAGACCAGGAGCGTGCCGCCCGGGCGCAGTACGCGCCGGATCTCGGAGAGCAGCTCCCGGCGTGCGTCGATGTGGTGATAGACGAGGGCCATCACCACCAGGTCGAACGACTGGTCCGCCAGGAAGGCCAAGGGCTCCTCGAGGTCGTGGTGGTGTAAGACGGCACCCTCGCCGAGACGCTCCCGAGCGGCTTCCAGCAGGGCCTCGCTCCCCTCGACGCCCACGATGTGCGCGGCGCCCCGCTGCGCCATCTCGGCGGCGTAGTGGCCCGCCCCGCACCCCAGATCCAGGACCCGCAGCCCGCTCACGTCACCGGCCAGCCGCAGCATGGCGGGCCGATCGGTGTGTGCGTGATAGGCGCTGTCGGTGGCCTGGGCGGCGAACTGTCTGCCCATGTCGTCGTGGTATGCGGTCTCGGGTCTCATCGGGTCATTCTCGCGCCGTTGCCCGGCCCCCCGATACGGCCCCGCCCTCAGCCGGGCCGGACTCCTAGGTCAGGGCCCGGACCTCACCGATCTCGATACGGGCGTCGGGGCACGCCTTCTCCAGCGCCTCCGCCAGCTCGGCGCCCGCCGTGCGCAGTGCGTCGAGGGGCATCGGCGCCATGCGCTCCAGCAGGAACAGGGCGCTGACCGAGTCCTCGGTCAGGCGGGTGCGTACGCCCTGACGCCAGTTCCAGCGGCGGCAGGTGACGCCCTCGTCGTCGCTCCAGACCACCTCGCCCGGCTCGGGGTGCTCGATGACCTCCGCGCCGGCCGCCGCCGTCACGAACGGCTCGTCGCCGGTGGCCCGTACGAGGCGCATGTCCCCCTGGATACGGTCCAGGTCCTCGCCGCCCACGGGGATGAGATGGGCGACGCTGATGGCGTTGTAGAGGTCCACAAGGCGGTTGATGCGCGGGAGGCCCCCATCCGCGAGGGCGCGCCGGGCCAGCGCCTCGGCGGAGTTCCGGGTACGCGAGGGCTTGCAGCCGAAGGCGGTGTACGCGGCGCGCCAGGCGGCGATATGCGGGTCCTCGTGCGGGGCGCGGCCGTCGAGGCGCTCGGCCAGGCGGCGGGCGGCCGCATCCAGCAGGTCCGAACTGGCCGCGTCGCTGGGCCCGTTGGTCAGGCCGCACGCCTCGACGGCCAGGTAGCCGAAGCCGGGGGCGAGGGCGCGTACCTCGTCGGCGATGTGCAGGGGACGGATCATCGGGGTGCCGCCTCGAAGCTCGGTACGGACATCGGTACGGGCATTGGAGCACGAGGAGGGACAGTTCAGCAAATAGAACTGAGTGGTGCAGCATCATGCACTGTTCGGGCCGTACGACTGCGCCCGGCCGGAGGCCACGGGCGTGGCATCCGGCCGGGCGCGAGGGCCGTGTCGGCAGGCGGGAGGGTCAGCGGGCGATTTCCTCCCGCAGTGCCTCCAGGAAGCCGTCGACGTCCTGCTCCGTCGTGTCGAACGAGCACATCCAGCGCACATCGCCGGCCGCCTCATCCCAGAAGTAGAAGCGGAAGCGCTTCTGGAGGCGTTCGCTGACGTCGTGCGGGAGCCGGGCGAAGACCGCGTTGGACTGCACCGGGTAGAGGATCTCGACGCCGTCGATCTCCCGGACCCCGGCGGCCAGGCGCTGCGCCATGGTGTTGGCGTGCCGGGCGTTGCGCAGCCACAGGTCCTTGGCCAGCAGGGCCTCCAGCTGGACGGAGACGAAGCGCATCTTCGAGGCCAGCTGCATGGACAGCTTGCGCAGATGCTTCATGGCGCGTACGGCGTCGTGGTTGAGGACGATCACGGCCTCGCCGAAGACCGCGCCGTTCTTGGTGGCACCGTAGGAGAGGATGTCGACGCCGACGGCGTTGGTGAAGGCCCGCATCGGGACGTCCAGCGTCGCCGCGGCGTTGGCTATCCGTGCGCCGTCCAGGTGCACCAACATGCCGCGCTCATGGGCGTGTTCGCAGATCGCCCGCACCTCGTCGGGGGTGTAGACGGTGCCCAGCTCGGTGCTCTGGGCGATCGAGACGACCTGCGGCATGGCGCGGTGCTCGTCCTCCCAGCCCCACGCCTGCCGGTCGATCAGCTCGGGCGTGAGCTTGCCGTCCTCGGTCGGTACGGTCAGCAGCTTCAGCCCGCCGACCCGCTCGGGCGCGCCGCCCTCGTCGACGTTGATGTGCGCGGTGTCGGCGGCGATCACCGCGCCCCAGCGGTCGGTGACGGCCTGGAGGGCGACGACGTTGGCGCCGGTGCCGTTGAACACCGGGAACGCCTCGGCGCTCGGCCCGAAGTGGCTGCGGACGACGCGCTGGAGGTGTGCGGTGTAGTCGTCCTCGCCGTAGGCGACCTGGTGGCCGCCGTTGGCGAGGGCGAACGCGGCGAGGACCTCCGGGTGGACGCCCGCGTAGTTGTCGCTGGCGAAGCCGCGTACCTGGGTGTCGTGGTGTTGCCGGGCGTCGGTCGTGCCGGCGCCGGCGGCCGGGTTCGCCACCCGGCCGTCCGTCGCGCTCACCGCTTCGCTCACGGCCCGCTGCACGGCCGACGGCACGACCCGGCTCACCGCCTCACTGACGGCTTCGGTCACGGCTCGGCTCACGGCTTGGGGGTCAACCACAGACGCTGTCCATTCACTTCCTGGGCGGGCCTGCTCCAGACCTCGGTGATGGCCTCGGCCAGCTCCGTGACGTCCGTGAAGCCCGCGAACTTGGCGTTCGGTCGCTCGGCGCGCATCTGGTCGTTGACGAGCGCCTTGACGATCAGGATGGCAGCCGCGGCGCGCGGACCCCCCTCGCCCCCCGTCTTGCGGAAGCCGTCCGCCATCGCCAGCGTCCATGCCTCGGCGGCGGCCTTGGAGGCGGCGTAGGCGGCGTTGCCGGCGGTGGGCTTCGAGGCGCCCGCCGCGCTGATCAGGAGAAAGCGGCCGTTGCCGCTGCGTTCGAGGGCGTCGTTGAAGGCGAGGGAGGTGTGCTGGACGGTACGGATCAGCAGCTTGTGCAGCGTGTCCCAGTCCGTCAGGTTGGTCTCCGCGAAGGTCGAGGAGCCGCGCCAGCCGCCCACGAGGTGGATCAGCCCGTCGATCCGGCCGAATTCCTTCTCCGTGCGGTCCGCCCATTCGCGGGTCTGGTCCAGGTCGAGAAGGTCGACGGTGTCCCCTATCACCGTGGCGCCGCCGTGCGCATAGCGCGCCGCGTCCACGGCCTCCGCCAGGCGCTCGGGGTCCGCGTCGGAGCCGACCACCACCGCGCCCGCCTCGGCGAGCCGCAGCAGGGTGGCCCGGCCGGCCGGTCCGGCCGCTCCCGCCACCGCGATGACGGCGCCGTCCAGCGGCCCCTGTCCGCCCGTCGAAGTTCCCATCTCCGTCGCCTCCTCGTCCTGCCCCTGGACGGCCGCCCGCCGGGAGTCGTGCCGGTCGCCGTGCACCGTGTTCGTCATGCCGCCGCCAGCACGTCGCTGTCGGCCGTGATGCCCTTGGTGGAGGCGATCACCGTACGCAGCTTCTTGCGCAGCGCCTCGTAGAACATGCTCAGCGGGAACTCGTCCGGCAGCACGTCGTCCACCAGTTTGCGCGGCGGCTGGTCCAGGTCGAGGGCGTCGGGACCCTTGGCCCAGACCGAGCCCGGGTGCGGTGCGAGGTAGGTCGAGACGAGGTCGTACGCGGCGAGCCAGTGGACCAGCTTGGGCCGGTCGATGCCGTCGCGGTAGAGCTTTTCGATCTCGCCGCACAGCTGGTTGGTGACCTTGGGCGCCCGCTCCCAGTCGATGTGCAGTGTGTTGTCCGTCCAGCGTACGACGTCGTGCTGGTGCAGGTAGGCGAAGAGCAGCTGGCCGCCGAGACCGTCGTAGTTGCGCACCCGGTCGCCGGTGACGGGGAAGCGGAACATCCGGTCGAAGATCACCGCGAACTGCACGTCGCGCGCCTGGCGGTACCCCTCGGCCTCCAGCTTCACCGCCTCCTTGAAGGCGGTGAGGTCGCAGCGCAGCTCTTCGAGGCCGTACATCCAGAACGGCTGCCGCTGCTTGATCATGAACGGGTCGAACGGCAGATCGCCGTGGCTGTGGGTGCGGTCGTGGACCATGTCCCACAGGACGAAGGCCTCCTGGCAGCGCCCTTGGTCGGCGACCATCTCGCGGATGTCCTCGGGAATGTCCAGGCCGAGGATGCCGACGGCGGCCTCGGTGACGCGGCGGAAGCGGGCGGCCTCGCGGTCGCAGAAGATGCCGCCCCAGGAGAAGCGCTCGGGGGCCTCGCGCACCGAGATCGTCTCGGGGAAGAGCACCGCCGAGTTGGTGTCGTAGCCGGCCGTGAAGTCCTCGAAGGTGATGCCGCAGAAGAGGGGGTTGTCGTAGCGGGTGCGCTCCAGCTCGGCGAGCCATTCGGGCCAGACCATGCGCAGGACGACGGCCTCGAAGTTGCGGTCCGGGTTGCCGTTCTGGGTGTACATGGGGAACAGGACGAGGTGCTGGAGGCCGTCGGCGCGCTGCCGGGCGGGCTGGAAGGCCAGCAGCGAGTCGAGGAAGTCCGGCACGCCGTAGCCCTCGTCGGCCCAGCGACGCAGGTCGGCGACGAGCGCCCGGTGGTAGGCGGCATCGTGGGGCAGCAGCGGGGCGAGCCGCTCGACGGCCGCTATCACGCGCTCGACCTCGGCGCGGACGGCGTCGGCGCGCGGCGCGCCGTCGGCCTCCAGGTCGATCGAGCCGTCCTCGGACTGCCACGGGCGGATGGTCTCGACCGCGTCCTTGAGGACGGGCCACGCCGGATCGTCGACCACACGCTCTGCGGTCGCGGTGCCCTCCGGGACACCCACAGGCGAAAGAATTTCCGTCATGACTGCCCTCCGGCGGTAGATCCTCTTGTCCGGCCACCGTAACCAGCCAAGGATCGCCAGCTCAAGGGGGGTAGGTGAAAATTATTCTGCGGTAACCCGCCATAGACGCATCTTTTTCCTGCGAGCGGCCGAGTCTTCAAGACGTTCTGCCCGCCACAGCAAGGGAATCCGCCATTCCTCCGGTGGTGAGAGCGCGCGTCGCGGCGTAAACACCGGACGGTGGTGTGGCATATGCCACACCACCCCCAAGAGCCTCACGGCCCTCCACTCCCCCGCACCCGAACGGACCGCCAGGCGCCCGCAAAGCGCGGAATGACCTTTTCACCCCACTGGCGGATGGTCTCCAGGCAGGCTTCCTGTGGCACAGTGCCCATCTGGATCAAGCACATGAGTCCGACGGCGCAGGCGCGCTCGCGGTCGTCGAGCACGATCGCCGGACACAGCACGGAGAAGTGATCGTTGATCTCCGTGGAGACCAGCCGCTCGCCGGTGCGGGCCGTCCGCGCCGCGTCGTACGCCTCGCGCATTCCGGCGATCGCCTCGGGCCCCGCGAAGCCCCTCACCAGGGCACCCAGGCCCAGGTCGGCGACCTGCCGCAGCCCACTGCCGCTTGGCCTTGGCCCCACGTCCGGCACCTCCCCGTTGAGGGTGGGGAAAGACGGTGGGGGTGCACGTGGGCTGTCCAGTGCGCGTCAGGGGGACGGGACACCCCACGCCCGCCCCCACCGGCCCCTTACCCCCACCGTCGGGAGGGGCCGGACCGAAGGACGAAGTCCGCAGGGGCGGCACCGCGGCCGACACACAACCCCAGCCCGCCGCTGGGGGTACCTCCCAGCGTTAGCTGGGGGAGAAACGGCGGGAAAGCCAAACCGTCGGCCCAGGCACAGCGCAGCGGACGCTGTCGTGGAAGAGCCGGCGCTCGCGCTCGACGGTCGGATCGGCGAGCTGGGCCTCGAAGATGACGGAGAACTTCATGGCGCCTCCCGGGGCGGGACGGTCGGGGTGGGACAGGGGTCGCCGGCGGGTTGCGTTCCGGCGAACTCCCGCTTTCAATCAGCTATATGACTAGGCATCAGATTTCAGAACAAGCAAGAGATGCGGCGGCTGCCGCTCATCGGCTGGGCGGTCCTCGGGCTGCTGTCCTTCGGCGGCGAGCGCACCGGCTACGAGCTGAAGAAGTGGGCCGACTCCTCGCTGCGGTTCTTCTACTGGTCGCCGGCCATCAGCCAGATCTACGCGGAGCTGCGGCGGCTGGAGGAGCTGGGATACGCCACCTCGCGGCGCTCCGGCCCCGAGGAACCGCGGGCCACCCGCCGCTACACGCTCACCGAGGCCGGCAGCGAGGCGCTCGCCGCCTGGGCCGACGGCGCCGACGACCCGGGCGCACCGGTCCTCAAACACCCTCTGGTGCTGCGCGTCCGGCTGGGCCACCTCGCCGCCCCCGGCACGCTGCGCGCCCTGGTGGAACGGCATCTGGCACGCACCCGCGCCGAGCGGACCGAGGAGTGGCGGTTCCCGCGGATCGCCCTGGACTGGAGCGAACGCCGGTACCTGGCGGAGCTGGAACTGGCCGAGGCGATGCCGGCGGACCTGGACCGGCTCGCGGGCACTCGTACGGCCTGCGGGCACTCGTACGGGCTAGGGGCGAGTTGTCCTACAGCGCGCGGAGACGGAACGGATTAGGCTGTGCGCCGTTTCGGGCAGCAGTTTGTCGACGGTCGACAGTTTTCGGCCGACACCTTCAAACCGACAGAAGCGAACCGACAGAAGCGAGGCAACCTTGTCCTTTCTCACCATCGGACACCGCGGGATCATGGGCGTGGAGCCGGAGAACACCCTGCGGTCCTTCGTCCGCGCCGAGCACGAGGGCCTCGATGTCATCGAACTCGATCTGCATCTGAGCAAGGACGGCGCGCTCGTGGTCATGCACGACGCCGATGTGGACCGTACGACCGACGGCACCGGCCCGATCGCCGAGCGCACCCTGGCCGAACTGCGCGAGCTGGACGCCGGGCGGGGCGAGCGGATCCCGGTGTTCGAGGAGGTCGTGGAGGCGGTCAAGGCGCCGTTGCAGGCGGAGATCAAGGACGTGGCGGCGGCACGGGTGCTGGCGGAAGTGATGCGGGCCCGCGATCTGACCGGCCGGATCGATGTGATCTCCTTCCACGACGAGGCGCTGGCCGCGATCCGCACGCTGCTGCCGGGGGTTCGCACCGCGCTGGTCGGCGACCGTTACGGCCTCGATGTGGTCGACCGCGCACAGGCGGTGGGCGCGGGCATGCTCTCGCTGAACATCCGCCGGCTCACCCTCGAACTGGTCGAGCGCGCGCACGCCGCCCATCTGAAGGTGCTGGCCTGGACGGTCAACACCCACGATCAGCTCCGCCTCGCCCGCGGGCTGGGCCTGGACGGGGTGGTGACCGACCAGCCGGAGATCCGGCGGGCGGTGCGCTTCACCGCGTAGCGGGCCACCGTAGGCGGAAATCCGCAGTTCACAGCGGTGCAACGTGCTTCCAGCATGCGGACGTTTCGCCAATTGATCTCGACACGGGGGCCCTGGCGCTGCCAGTCTCCCGCCATGCGCCTCGTCAACCGCCCCACCCGCCTTGCCGCTTGGGCAGCCGCCGCACTGCTCGTCACGGCCGTCGGCTGTGCCCCGCAGGACGAGTCCCCCGGTGGCGGCTCCGCCGCCGGGCAGGACAAGAGCTGCGACCGCGGCAAACTGACCACCGTGGCCGCCGGGAAACTCACCGTGGGCACCGACAAGCCCGCCTACGCACCCTGGTTCGCCGACGACGATCCGGCCAACGGCAAGGGCTTTGAATCGGCCGTCGCCTTTGCCGTGGCCAAGCGGCTGGGCTACGGCAAGGACGCGGTGCGGTGGCGGACCGTGCCGTTCAACAACGCCTTCGCGCCCGGTGCGAAGACGTTCGACTTCGACATCAACCAGATCTCCATCAGCGCCTCGCGCAAGCAGGCCGTCGCCTTCTCCTCCGGCTACTACGACGTACGGCAGGCGGTCGTCGCGCTCAAGGGCTCGAAGGCCGCGAAGGCGAAGAGCGTGGCCGACCTCAAGGGCGTCAAGCTCGGCGCGCAGGTCGGCACCACCAGCCTCGACGTCATCAACGACACCATCCGGCCCGGCACGTCGGCGGCCGTCTTCCAGAAGAACGATCTGGCCAAGTCGGCGCTCAAGAACGGGCAGATCGACGCCCTGGTGGTCGATCTGCCGACCGCCTTCTACATCACCTCGGCCGAGATCAAGGATGCCGAGGTCGTCGGGCAGTTCCGCAGCGACGGCGGCGCCGCCAAGGAGCAGTTCGGGCTGGTGCTGGACAAGGAGAGCCGGATCACCGGATGCGTCTCCGCCGCGGTGGACGCGCTGCGCAAGGACGGCACGCTGGCCGCGCTGGAGAAGAAGTGGCTGACCGATGCCGTCTCGGCGCCGGTGCTCAAATGACGTACACACAGAGCGACTTGGCGACGACCGACGACGGATACGTACCCTCCGCGCGGCGTCTCGAACGGGAGCGGTTCCAGCGGACGCGGGCGCGGCGTGCCACTGCCCTCGCGGCGCTGAGCACCCTCGTCACGGGCGCCGTCCTCTTCCTCGTCATCACCCACTCCCCCGGCTGGCCGCGCACCCGTGCCACCTTCTTCAGCGCCGAGTACGCCCGTATGGCGCTGCCCAAGGTGCTGGAGGGGCTGCTGCTGAACCTGAAACTGCTGGTGGTGTGCGGGGCGGCGGTGCTGGTGATCGGGCTGTTGCTGGCGATCGCCCGGACGCTGCGCGGCCCAGTCTTCTTTCCGCTGCGCGCGCTGGCCACCGCGTACACCGACTTCTTCCGCGGGCTGCCGCTGATCATCTGTCTGCTGATGGTGGTCTTCGGGGTCCCGGCGCTGCGGCTCCAGGGCGTGACCACCGATCCGGTGATACTCGGCGGCTCGGCGCTGGTGCTGACGTATTCGGCGTATGTGGCCGAGGTCTTCCGGGCCGGGATCGAGTCCGTCCACCCCTCGCAGCGGGCCGCGGCCCGGTCGCTGGGCCTGTCCAGCGGCCAGGCGCTGCGCCATGTGGTGCTCCCGCAGGCGGTGCGGCGGGTGGTGCCGCCGCTGCTCAACGACCTCGTCTCGCTCCAGAAGGACACCGGTCTGGTCTCCATCGCGGGCGCGGTGGACGCGGTCTACGCGGCGCAGATCATCGCCGGCAAGGACTTCAACTACACACCGTATGTCGTCGCGGGGCTGGTGTTCGTCGCGCTGACCATTCCGATGACGCGTTTCACGGACTGGGTCACGGCCCGGATGGACCGCCGCCGGGCACAGGGAGGGACGGTATGAGCACGGGGGACGACGGCATGAGCACCGCAACGGAAGCCCCGGACGGCGGGCCGGTGCTGCGGCTGGAGTCGGTACGCAAGACGTACGGGCGGGGGACGGTCGTCCTGCGGGACGTGGACCTGGAGGTCGCGCCGCACACCGTGACCGCGCTGATCGGCGCCTCGGGATCGGGGAAGTCCACGCTGCTGCGGTGCGCGAATCTGCTGGAGGAGATCGACGACGGCGCGATCTTCCTGGACGGCGAGGAGATCACCGACCCCCGGGTGGACGAGGACGCGGTGCGCCGCCGGATCGGCATCGTCTTCCAGGCGTACAACCTCTTCCCGCATATGACCGTGCTGGACAACATCACGCTGGCGCCGCGCCGGGTACACGGCGTGCCGCGCGCCGAGGCCGAGGCGCGCGCCCATGAGCTGCTGGAACGGCTCGGGCTGGGCGGGCGGGCCGGGGAGTACCCGGACCGGCTCAGCGGCGGGCAGCAGCAGCGGGTGGCGATCGTGCGGGCGCTGGCGGGGAGGCCCCGGCTCCTCCTTCTGGACGAGATCACCGCGGCGCTCGACCCGGAGCTGGTGGGCGAGGTGCTCGGGGTCGTGCGCGAGCTCAAGGAGGAGGGGATGACGATGGTCATCGCCACCCATGAGATGGGCTTCGCCCGGGAGGTGGCCGATCAGGTCTGCTTCCTGGATGGCGGGGTGGTGCTCGAACGGGGCACCGCCGGGCAGGTCTTCGGCGATCCGCAGCACGGCCGCACCCGGCAGTTCCTGGAGCGGATCATCGCGGCGGGGCGGCTGTGAGAGGGGGCGGGCGCCCCCGGGCGAGTACCCCCGGGCGGGCGCCTCCGTCAGCCGAGTTCCTTGACCAGCAGCTCGAATTCCAGGTCGGCGCGCTGCGGGATGCCGAACCGCTCGTCGCCGTACGGGAACGGGCTCAGCTCGCCGGTACGGCGGTAGCCGCGGCGCTCGTACCAGGCGATCAGCTCCTCGCGCTGGCGGATCACCGTCATCCGCATCTCGCGGGCGCCCCAGGTGGTCCGGGCGGTCCGCTCCGCCTCGGCGATGATCGTCTTGCCGAGGCCGCCGCCCTGGAGCTCGGGGCGGACCGCGAACATCCCGAAATAGACGTGATCACCGCGGTGTTCGAGCTGGCAGCAGGCGATCATCTCGCCGTCCCGCTCGGCGACCAGCAGCTGACCGCCCTCGGCCCGCACCACGGACGCGACCCCGTCCGGGTCGGTGCGCTGGCCCTCCAGCAGATCCGCTTCCGTCGTCCAGCCGGCCCGGCTGGCATCGCCGCGGTAGGCCGACTCGACCAGCGCGACGAGCCCGGGTATGTCGGCGTCGACGGCGCGACGGAAGGTGAGCGGGGCGGCGGACTGCCGGGCGAGGGGCTCCGGGGCGGCGGCGGACTGCTGACTGGTCGGTGGCATGGGGGGAGGCTAACAAGCGCGGTGGCCGCCGTGTCAGGGCCCTTCGTCCCCTGCCTTCGCCTAGGGTCCGTGCCATGGTGCAGGTACTGAGCAGCAGGGTGCTGGTGCGGCCGTCCGACCCCGCCCGGTCACGGGCCTTCTACGGCGAGACGCTGGGCCTGGAGATCTACCGGGAGTTCGGCACGGGATCCGATCGCGGCACCGTGTACTTCCTCGGCGGCGGATTCCTGGAGGTCTCCGGCCGCTCCGCGGAACCGCCCACGGGCACGCTCCAGCTGTGGCTCCAGGTGGCGAACGCCACGGCGGCCCACGAGGAGCTGGTGACCCGCGGGGCGGAGGTACTGCGACCGCCGGTCCGGGAGCCGTGGGGGTTGATCGAGATGTGGCTGACGGACCCGGACGGGCACAAAGTTGTAATCGTGGAAATCCCAGCGGACCATCCACTCCGATACCGACCCTGACGGCAACGCAGGCCTGACGACGCGCTGATGGCCTTCGTGCGGGTCTGCGCGCGCTAAGGAAAGTAATCGACGGCTCCGGACACACGGGCAGTCCCGCGGTGCGGGACGCGATCCTGGAGACAATTGCGTGGTTCGGCAGGAGCGGACGGTGACCGGCTCCGCACGAGAGCGTCTCGCCGCCTACCTGAAACACGCCGGCGACACCGGCAGTCGACGGCAGACCGAAAAGCCCTGTTGACTTCCCACGCCCGCCATGCCCTTCGTGGGTTCGGCGGGTTCTCGCGCGCCGAGATCAGCGAAATTCCCGCCCGCCTGCCGCGGGCTCATGTCCGGGTGCGGTCCGCCTCGTCGGGATTCACGTCCCGCGCCCGCTGCCCCATCTGGTCCCAGAACCGGCGCATGCCGGCGACCGGCACCTTGTGCTGCCACGGAGCCTCCCGCCTGAACCGCAGGCCGAGCCATGTCCGGGGCCGCCACCGTCGCAGCAGATCGCGTTGCTGGAGGCAGAAGACCTCACTGAACTCCAGCCGCAGGTTCTCCACCTTTGCCGGATACGGGCACAGCCTCAGTCGGCACTCGTCCGTGCAGTTGGAGCCGGGTTGCAGAGTGCGCTCCACTCCCCGTACGGGGTCCAGCCTGCTGCGGTTCTTGATGACGCAGGACGGGACCTGCGTACGCTCGTGGGAACAGAAGTCCAGGATGCGGAACAGATCCCTCGGCCGGTATCCCCGCTCGCCGAGCACCACCAGCAGGAGCACATCGGCAAGCAGCTGCTGGGTCAGGGGGTCCATGGTGCTCCAGCCCGTGGACGGCGGGATCCACAGATTATGGGCACGCCGGTCCCCGGGAAGGCCGACCTCGGTGCCCACCCGGTCGGCCGTGGCGGCCTCATCGATCCACAGGAACCGTTCGGGGCGCCGGGTTTGCAGCGCACGAACCGCCAACTTTCCAGCCGCCTCGACCAGCGGGTGCTCCGTCCGCCGACCTCCCCTCAGAGTCAGCCACTCATCCACCTGACCCCGGGGATCCGCCCCGTGCCCACGGATGGGCCGGTCCTCGTTGACGTCATCGGGCAGGGCCCACAGGGTCAGGGCCTGCAGAAGCGTCAGACGGGTGTACCAGAACGTGCTGCGCTTCAGCATCTCCTCGGCATGCTTGACCAGCCACTCGCGGGCCTGCCTGTCGGATTGCGGGCCAGGCCGGCGGTTGGCGGCGAACTTGAATCCCTGAGCCAGCGTCACGCCCAGGCCGATGTCGGTGCCCGGGACCGCGGCACCGGGCGAGAAGCCGGATTCTCCGGTCGCGATGTCCACCCAGTTCTCCAAGTCGTCACGTGGAGAGTCGAGATGACGGGTCATCTTGGTGGAGTCGACGAGCATGGGGAGCACCCAAGCCCGCATCGTGTCGTGGTTCCACCTCCACTTCTCCCACCGGGCCTCCTGCTCAGCTTCCTTCCACTCTTCCCGCATCCGGTCTCTCATGCGCTCCCGCCGCCTCGCGCGGTGCACCCTCTCCCCCTGATTCCCGTCCTCCGCCTTTGCCAGCGGCGGCACACATGCACGCCGCCGACCGCCTTCAAAGTCACACACGTTGAGTTCAGGCTTGAGGAGACGGTCATGCACAGCCATGTACGCCTGCTCGCCGCCTGTTCCTATCTCGTGCGCTATTCCGGCGCGCACTTGGTAGTCGAATTCACGGCAGCCAATTTCAAACAATTGCCCGTATGCCGGATTACATTTCCGGTCGGCAGCCACTCGGCGTGCCGCCGCACCGCACTGCTTCACCAGCGTGAGTTTCGCCTCGCGAAGTCTCACGGGGTCCTCACCCCGGCCCAGGCAACTCCAATTCTTCTTGATCATTTCAAGAATACAGTCCTGCTCCGGGGCTGCTGCGACGCTGTCGATTTCCACGGCAGCGCCGAACATCTCAAGTGCTCTCTGGCGCGGACTGCCACGATCGTCAAGGGCCGCGCCCCTACCGGCCTGCCAAAGACCCCGCATATCCTTCCCGCGCTCCGCTTCCTTCAGCAGTTCCAGGGCTCGCTTTCTCAGCAGCCTGCATATGACGAAGTCCGTGCATGCTTCGGGCTCCGGGTCGCCACATCCACCGCCTTCGCAACGTCCTTTCAGCGAGCGGGAGTGGAGCGTGAGGGCTATAAGGAGTTCCCGCCCGCCCTTTCTCAGCACTCTTGTGAGCTGGTCTTCGTCCTCGCGCTCGCGGATCCTCGGCAGGAGGCGGGATCCGAGATAGGCCTGCATGATGCTGTGCTGGAAGTGGACCGCCTCCCCGTCCTCATCGACCAGTCCCATACGCCTGCCCCACGTCGCAGCCAGCCGGACATCGATCCGGGGGCCCTCCACAGCGATTGACCAGCCCTGCTGAGCACCGCCGCCCTCCGTACCCCGACCGGACTTCTGCGCACCGTGCACCCACCGCAACCCGTGCACATGGCGGTCAAGTGTCATGGCAACGCGTTCGTTCCATCCGTCATCGGCGCACAGCGGCTCGCTGTCGCTCCCGGGCCTGGTGCTCCGGTCCCTGCATACGGACGGATCGAGCTCCCAGAGCCCGACATCGCCATGGTCATCAGCCAGCCCGATGCACGCCAGCGCGGAGATGTACTCCACCACCGCCTGCCTGGTGTCACGGCCGATGGGCAGTTCGGGGTGGATCTCCCCGTCGACCAGCGCGTCGAGCCACCTCTCCAGGAGGTCCGCCCGCAGCGCCCAGCTGTCATGGAGTGCGACGTCGGCCCCGCCTTCGTCCTCCGTCCACAGCGGCTCCAACAAGTCCCTGCTGTGCAGATCCTTCGCGATTTGGAGGTAGAGCGGGGACTCGGACATCTTGGCGGCTTCAACGATCCGGTCGAGCAGCATCGGGTCAGCGCGCCAGCTGCCACTGCGGGCGATGTACTGCAAGGACGCTTCGTCGCTCAACGGCTCCAGCTGCGAGATCGCGGCCTGCATCGCGCGCAACGGATCGTGCGGCCTCGAGGCGATGACCAGCGGCAGCTCTTCGTCGTCCGCCTGCGCGATCGCCTCCCGGATGAGGATGTCGCGCTGACCGCTTACCTTGTCATCCTGGTTGAGCGCCTCTTCCAGGCCGTCCGCGAGGACGACGATCCGGTCCGAGTGCTGCCGAAGCCACTGCCAGACTCTGTCCGATTCCGCGGGTGACCGGACTGCCGGCTGCACGACGGCTTCAAAACGCTTCTTGGCCAGCTTGCAGAAGTCCAGCCCCTCTTGCGCGTCGCGCAGCCGCACGGGAATAGGGACGGCTCCCTGGGCGGCAAGTTTGCCGGCCAGATGGACCAGGACCGCCGTCTTGCCCGATCCGACCTTGCCGGTGATGACATGGGGGCGCCGGACATTCCTGTCACGTAGGTTGTTGATGATCGCGTTGCAGAGCTGATCACGCCCTACCACCTCGTCCATGAGGCTGCCCGCCGTCTGAACGAAACGGCCAGGCTCCTTCCTCGCCGGAAGTGTTGCGAACCGGCGCACCCGCCACAGCCTCCACACCACGAACAGCACGGTTGAGGCGGCCAGCAGGAGCACCGGCATCACCACCCCGGTGATCGCTCCGCATGAGGCGGCAACCTTGCTGGAGCACATGGAGGCGTCCGGGCTGAACCACTGATGACGCCAGTCGTGATGGATGACAACCAGCAAGCCGCCGGCCCCCCACGCTACGAGCGCCAGAGTCAGAACGCACAGGAACACGATCCCCACCGTGGTCCCGAACGGATTCCACCATCGTCTTGCATGAATCATTCCCCGGTGCAGCAGCCACCGTGTCCGCCAGCGCCAGAACACAGCAACGACCGGGCGCCGCACTCGCGCCCAGCCCTCCCTGAAGACGCCGCCCTCCGGCGAACCCATGACGATCTTGCCTGGGGACGGATGGACTCCATGAGCCATGAACACCAACTCCATACGCTCACCGGAAATGGCGCCTGCGGCCGGGGTTGGGTGGAAGGGAACGATCGGCATTCGAGCCGGTGCGCGGCCGGACTCCGATACTTCCGGGGCGGGATGATGAGGCGAGGTCCCCCCTCTTTCCACAGCTACCAGCCCACGCCCGACCTCGCCACCGGACAACCCAGAGGGTGACGCCCGCACACTCCGAGGCCGCCCGTGTCACCCCTGTCGCGCTGTGCCCGTCGCGACGTGCTCATCCAGCCGGTACGCCACCCCAGCACGCCGGACAAAGTGGGCCACCGGGCAGATCAACGCGATGCCGATAGCCAGGAAGATCAGGAACAGCACGATCCCGTGATACGCGTGCGCTCCCCCGTTGCGCCGGTGCGCTCCCGTACGCCCGGCGGGATCCGGGCAACCTGCGGGCGGAGTGATGGGGGAGGTGTGCCGTGCACGGATCGGCGTTCGTCGGCTGGCTGCTGGTGGTGTTGTGTGGCGCGGCGGGGGCGTACTGCCTGTTGCGGATGCGTACGGGGAGCGCCGCGCAGCGTGCGGAGCTGCGGGGCGAGGGGCTGATGGGGCTGGGGATGGCCGTGATGGCGCTGCCCGCGTCGGCCTTTGCGCCGCCGTCGTGGTCGTCGTGGCTGTTCGTGGCGGGCTTCGGGGCCATGGGGGTATGGGCGCTGATGAGGCGTCATCTTCATCATGCGGTGGATGCGGTGGCGATGGTGTACATGGCGCTGGCGATGGTGCTGGGGCATGACGGGTCGATGAGTACGGGGATGGGGGTGGGTTCTGAGGGGGCGATGGGTTCCGGTGGGCCCGTGAGTGCCACGATGCCCATGGGTTCCGTTGAGGCTATGAGCCATGGGACGCCCGGTGGGATGCCGTTGCTGACGGGGCTGTTGCTCGCGTACTACATCGTCTTCGTCCTCGCCGCTGGGGTCCGTCTCGTCCCGCCGGCCGTGGTGAGCGGCGGTCCGGTGGGAGCGGTGGCGTGCGTGCGGCCCCCGGTGGTGGCGGCCTGCCGGGTGGCGATGGGGCTGGCCATGGTCGCCATGCTGCTGACGATGTGACCCGGGCGCACGAAAGTGGCGTGTGTCACATAGGTCGCGCGGGCGTACCCACTGGTAGCGGCCGCTCATAGGCTGGCGCCATGATGGTCACCCTCGCGCTGATGGTTCTCGGCGTGCTGGCCGCGGCGACGGCGCCGCGGCTGATGGCCCGTTCCGACTGGCCCGACCGCGAGCCGGTGCTCGCCCTGTGGGTGTGGCAGTGCGTGGTGGCCGGGGTCCTGCTGTGCTGTGCGCTCGCGATGTCGCTGAGCGCGGCCGCCGCCTGGGAGTCCGTCCGCGTCCCGGTCTTCGGCCTCGCCCCGAGGGTGGTCGTCGAGGCATACGCCCTCAAGCCGTACGGGCCCTGGGCCGGTGCGCTCGCCCTCTTCCTGGCGGGCGGTGGCGCCTGGACGGCCCTCGCCCTGACCCGCGAGGTGCGGGCCGCCCGCGCCCGTCGGCGTCGGCGGCGGGCCGATCTGCTGGACCGCGCCCCGCTGCTGCCCGGCGAGGAGCCCGCGGGCGAGCGTCTGGTCGTCCTGGAGAGCGACCGCCCGGGGGCCTGGTGGCTCCAGCAGCCTTCACCCCAACTGGTCGTCACCACCTCGGCGTTGCGCCGCCTGAAGGACCGTCAGCTGGATGCGCTGATCGCGCATGAGCAGGGCCATGCCCGCGCCCGGCACGACCTCCTCCTCTACTGCGCCTCCGCGCTGGCCGCCGGTTTCCCGCAGGTGCCGGTCTTCGCCGCGTTCCGCGACCAGGTGCACCGGCTGGTCGAGCTGGCCGCCGACGACTCCGCCTCGCGCCGCTTCGGCCGGCTGACCATCGCCCTGGCGCTGGTCGAACTCAACGAGGACCGCGGGGTGTTCGGCCCCTGCCCGCCCCAGCTCGCGCAGGTTCCGCAGCGGGTGGACCGGCTGCTGACGCCGCCGCCCCGCTTCACCCCGGCCCGCCGGCTGCGGATGACGGCGTTCGCGGCGCTGGTCCCGGCCGTACCGCTGCTGGTGACGTTCATCCCCGGGCTCAGCGCGCTGCGGTAGGCCGGGCGTCGGCGCACCGCCGGAGCGAGCGGGATCCGGGGCTCGCCCCTGGCCCCGTTCGTACGCGAGGATCACCCCATGTCCCCCGTGACCCCCGTGCCCCCCAGGGCACCACGGCCCCGCCGCACCCCGGGCGCGCTTCCCTTCCCCCTCTTCCTCCCCGTCCCCTTCCTCCTCGCTTTCGCCCTCCTCACCACCCTGGTCGTCCTGCGCTGGAGCCCGCTGCTCTCCCTCGATCACTCCCTGGCCACCGCGCTCCATCATCTCGCCGTCCGCGAACCCGCCTGGACCCGGCTCAACCTGCTGCTGACCGACTGGGTGTGGGACCCCTGGACCATGCGCGCCCTGCTCGCGGTGGCGGTGTGCCTGCTGGTGCGGCGGGGGGCCTGGGTGCTCGGGGTGTGGGTGGCGGCGACCTCGCTCCTCGGTACGGCGCTCCAGCAGACGCTCAAGGCCGTGATCGACCGGGCGCGCCCCGTCTGGCCGGATCCGGTCGTTTCCGCGGACTACGCGGCGTATCCCTCGGGGCATGCGCTGTCGGTGACGGTGGCGGGCGGGCTCGTCCTGTGGCTGCTGCGGCTGCACGGGGCGCGCCGCGGTGTGCGGTGGGCGGCGCGGGTGCTGGTGGCCGTCTCGGTCCTCGGCGTCGGCTTCACCCGGGTGTATGTGGGCGTGCACTGGCTGTCGGACGTCGTCGGCGGCTGGCTGCTGGGCGGGGCGCTGGTGACCGGGGCGGCCGCGGCGTACCGGGGGTGCGCGGAGCGGGCGGGCGGTCGGCCGGTGCCCTCCGGCGGCCCCGGGTTGGCCGAAGGCCGTACGGCGGACAGGATGGCAGACATGACGACCATGACGACGTTCAAGGGTGTGCTCTTCGACTTCTCCGGAACGCTGCTGCGGATCGAGCCGGCCGAGTCCTGGCTGCGCGCCGCATTGGACGCGTCCGGCACCGCCATGGACGACGCCGGGATCGCCCGCACCGCGGCGGCCTTGGAGCGGGCGGGCGCGCTGCCCGGCGGGGCCTCCCCTGTCGAGATCCCCGCCGATCTGGCCGAGCTGTGGGAGAGCCGCGACCGCGAAGCCGCCCACCACCGCGCGGCGTACACCGGACTGGCCCGCCAAGTTCCGCTCCCCGCACCGGAGTTGTACGACGTCCTCTACGACCGCCACAAGACGCCGGAGGCATGGATCCCGTACCCCGATGCCGCCGAGGTGCTGGCGCGGCTGCACGGTGCCGGGCTCCGCATCGGCGTGCTGAGCAATATCGGCTGGGATCTGCGGCCGGTGCTGCGCGCCCACGGGCTGGACCGCTTTGTCGACCACTACGTCCTGTCCTACGAACACCGCGTCCAGAAGCCGGACCCGAAGATCTTCGCGCTCGCCTGCGAGGCGCTGGGGCTGCCGCCGGACGAGGTGCTGATGGTGGGCGACGACCGCCGGGCGGACGGCGGTGCCACGGCGCTGGGCTGCGGCTATCTGCCGGTGGACCATCTCCCGGCAGAGGAGCGGCCCGACGCACTGCGGACGGTGCTGGAACGGGTGGGGCTGACGGGTCCTGCGGGCCGGGCCCCGGACCCGGACACGTCCCGCAGTACCAGCTACTCCTGACGCTCGATCAGCTTCGGCCCCCGTCGGCGGTCGTCCCTACGGGCAGCAGGCGGGGACGTTTCGCCGTGCGGCCGTCGCCGGCCCTTTCTCCCCACGTTGTCGGCCGTCCCGCCGTGGGGGTTATTCGCCGTTGCGCCTGCGGCGGGCTGGGGTTGTTTGTCGGCCGCGGTGCCGCCCCTGCGGACTTCGTCCTCCGGTCCGGCCCCTCCCGACGGTGGGGGGAAAGGGGCCGGTGGGGGCGTGCCTCGTGTGTCGCGATCGACGAGCGGCACCCGACCGCCCAAGGGTCCCCCACTGGTTTTCTCCCACCCACAACGGGGAGGGGCCGGGCCGCAGGACGAAGTCCGGAGGCCCGGCCCCGCAGCCGAACAGCCCCGCGCAAGCGGCAACAGCCCGCCGCAGGCGCAACGGCGGGAAAGTCGAACCGTCGGCCCAGGCAAAGCGCAGCGGTGGTGTCGTCGCCGTCGCCGAGGCCCTCGGTCTGGCTGTCGCCCAGGGCGACATACCGCAGGTAGCGCGGGCGGCTCGGGTCGGTGCCGCTGTCAGTGCCGTGCATGGGCGCGCTGCCTCTCCCGCAGAACGGTGATCACGCTCTCACACCAGTCGCGGTTGCCCCGCTCGAAGGCGAGACCGCGCAGACAGGTCAGATACGGCCCGATGCGCTCGCCGTGCCGCAGGAAGTCCTCCTCGGTGCGCTCGCCCCGCATCCCGCGCAGCAGCTCGGCGAACAGATCGATCTTGGCCTGGGCGAAGGCGGTGCGCTCGGTGAGCTGCGCGATCAGCGTTTCGGTGTCGACATGGTCGGCGGCCTGGACCTTGACGACCAGGTCGTCGCGGATGAACGAGGGCTTGGCGGCGGCGGCCGTGAAACGGTCGAGTTCGGCCAGACCGGCGTCGGTGACCGTGAACAGGCGCTTGGTGGGCCGGGTGTCCTGGACCACTTCCCGGCCCGTGACCAGCCCGTCCTTCTCCAGCCGCGTCAGCTCCGCGTAGAGCTGCTGCGGCTGCGCATGCCAGAAGTTCGCCACCCCGAGATCGAAGACCTTGGTCAGCTGATAGCCGCTCAACTCCCCGTCGAGCAGGGCCGCCAGCACGGCGTGCCGCAATGCCACCTCGGATCGCCTCCTCTGGCCGTATGTACACCGCCATGATACTCATGAATCTGACTACTCACATTCATGAGTATTCGCAGTATCGAGACGGCAGGAAGGCCCTGCCCAGCACCCCAAAGGGGACGTCATGACCGCAGCAGAACGCTTCCGCGCCGCCGTCGAGAGCCGCGACCTCGCGGTCCTGGATGATCTGTTCACCGACGACATCCGCTTCTACAGCCCCGTGAAGTTCACCCCCTTCGAGGGCAAGCCGATGGTGCTGGGCCTGTTCGGGGTCCTGCTGCGCACCTTCGAGGACTTCCGCTATGTCGGCGACTTCACCGGCAGCTCGGAGACCAGCGCGGACGGCACCGTCGCCCCCTCGGCGGTCCTGCTGTTCCGGGCAACCGTCAACGGCAAGGAGATCCACGGCATCGATCTGCTGCACCTCGACGGAGACGGTGACGGGGACGGCGACGGCCATGGCGGCGGCCGGATCAAGGAGTTCACGGTCATGGTGCGCCCGCAGTCCGCCGTGCACGCGCTGAGCGAGGCGGTGCTGGCCGGGCTGGTCGCCGAGGGCCTGGTGCCGGCGCCGCCCGCCGGAGATGCGGGCCCGCGGCCCCTGTGAAACCGTGAAGGAACAGCGTGTCCGCCGACGGGCTCGGGTGTCGACGGCCAGACCTTTCCCGGCCTCCCCGGGTCCGTACGCCCCTGTGAGGAGCACGCCATGGCCTCTAGGAAACGTGTCAGCGGCTGGACGATACTCGCCGCGGTGCTGATGGTCTTCGGCGGTGTGATGGCGGTCCTCGAAGGCATCGTCGCCATCGCCCACGGCCATGTCTTCGTCGCGACCCGCGACTACGTCTTCTCGTTCAGCGTGGTGGGCTGGGGATGGATCCACCTCGTCCTGGGCATCGTCATCTTCTTCGCGGGCCTCGCGCTGTTCGGCGGCGCGGTGTGGGCGCGGGTGGTCGGCGTCATCCTGGCCGCGCTGTCCGCGCTCGGCAACTTCCTGTGGATTCCGCACGCCCCGTTCTGGGCCCTCGTGCTGCTCGGCCTCGACATCACCATCATCTGGGCGCTGTGCGCGGGTGACCGGCGCCGGGTGACCTAGGAGCGGTCCGGGACCCGACGATGGCGACGACGGCCGCGTCCGGCGATCCGACGGCACCAGGCGCCTCCCCGAGCGAGCGCGCGGCGGCCGGCAAGGCGCTGCGCGGGGAGGTCCCCCGCTCCCGGCAGGGCGAGTACACCCCGGCGGCGGACCGCGCCGACCCCGTCGACCTGCTGGAGGAGCAATCGGCCCGCCGGGTGCCGGAGTTGGTGCCGCTGCGCTACGGCCGGATGCTGGAGTCGCCCTTCCGCTTCTACCGGGGCGCCGCCGCCATCATGGCCGCCGATCTGGCCACCACCCCGTCCACCGGGCTCATCTCCCAGCTGTGCGGTGACGCCCATCTGCTGAACTTCGGGCTGCTGGCCTCCCCCGAGCGCCATCTGCTCTTCGACCTCAACGACTTCGACGAGACGCTGCCCGGCCCCTGGGAGTGGGACGTCAAGCGGCTCGCCACGAGCCTGGTGGTCGCCGGGCGCGAGAACGGCTTCGATGCGTCCGTCCGCTCCGGCATCGTGCGCAGCGCCGCCGCGTCGTACCGTGAACAGCTGCGCCGCTATGCGCGGATGCGCACCCTCGACGTCTGGTACGCGCGTGCCGATATGGAGGACGTACGGGTCGCGGAGGCCAACCGGCTGAGCGGTCTCGGCCGCAGACGGTTGAGCCAGGCCATGGACAAGGCCCGTTCGCGCGACACCCTTCAGGCGTTCCGCAAGCTGGTGCGGACGGACGGCGGCCGACCGCGCTTCGCCGCCGATCCGCCGCTGATCGTGCCGCTGCGGGAACTGCTGCCGGACGCCGAGGCCGACCGGACGGAGGAGCTGCTGCGCGGCCTGATCGAGTCGTACGCCGGCTGCCTGCGGTCGGACCACCGCCGTCTGCTGGAGCAGTACCGGGTGGTCGACATGGCCCGGAAGGTGGTCGGGGTGGGCAGCGTCGGCACCCGCTGCTGGATCCTGCTGCTGCTGGGGAAGGACGCCGATGATCCGCTGCTGCTCCAGGCGAAGGAGGCCGGCACCTCCGTCCTGGCCCGGCACACCGCCCCGAGCCGCTACGACAACCAGGGCGAGCGGGTCGTCACGGGGCAGCGGCTGATGCAGGCGGCCGGTGACATCTTCCTCGGCTGGGAGCGGTTCACCGGCTTCGACGGGGTCCAACGCGACTTCTACATACGGCAGTTGCGGGACTGGAAGGGCGTCATCGAAACGCAGCTCATGGTTCCGCGGGGGATGCGGCGGCTTGCCGCGCTGTGCGGGGCGACGCTGGCGCGGGCCCATGCGCGCAGCGGGGACCGGATCGCGATGGCCGGATATCTCGGCAACAGCGATGCCTTCGACGAGGCGCTGGTGCGCTTCGCGGAGTGTTACGCCGATCAGAACGAGCGCGACCACCAGGCGCTGGTGGATGCGGTCCGGGCGGGCCGGGTCACCGCCGAGCAGGGTTGACGCCGGGCGCGCCGCATCGCCGCCGACGAGCCGGGACCACGTACGAACGCCCGGCCGGGAACCCCGGCCGGGCGCTCGCTGCGAGGGTGCCGCTCCGGCGACCGTCAGATCACCGGATCGTGCCCCAGCTCGATGTCGAACTCGCCGCGCCCGGTGCCCTCCAGCCGCAGCGGCCGGGCGGCCGGCGGGTAGCCGCTGGCGATCACGGTGAACTCGCCGCCGTCGAGATCGGTGAAGACATACGCACCGTCGGGGCCGGTGGTGGCCGTGCCCACGACGTTGCCCGCCGGGTCGAGCAGGGTCACCCGGGCGTCGTGCACCGGGCCGCCGTCCGCCGTCCGCACCACACCGCGCACCCGTGCGCCGTGCGCCAGCCGGACCTCGTACCAGTTGCGGCTGCCGGGGACGACCTCCACCTGGAGGGCGGAGGGACGGTGGTGGTCGGCGCTGACGGCCAGCGTGTAGCTGCCCGGGACCAGTTCGCCGAAGCTGAAGCCGCCGTCCTGGCCGGCCAGGCCCGAGGCCACGACCTCGCCCCGGACGTCGGTGGCCACGACCAGCGCGCCGGGCACCGGCTCGTCGCCCTTCTCCTCGCGCACCTCGCCGGACAGCCCCGCCGAACCGCTGAGCGTCAGATCGAAATACACCGGCTCGGCCGCCACGACCAGGGTCGCCGCCTGCGGCTGCCGGGAGCCGGCGGAGCCGATCAGGACGTACGTCCCCGGGCCGGGCGCGGGCAGCTCATAGCCGCCGTCGGCCGCGCTAGAGGTCCGGCCGAGCTGCCGCCCGCCGACGTCGATCAGGGTGACCACGGCCTGCCCGACCGGGCTGCCGTTGCCGTCCCGTACGGATCCTCGGATGACGGGGCCGTCCGCCACGGATGCGGCGGCGGCCACCGGGAGCGCCTCCTCGGCCGGCTCCGGCACCGCGGCGCCCTCGGCCGCGCTCTCCGCGCCCGTCGCCTCCCCGGTGACGTCTCCGGCCGCCCCGGCCGCTTCCCCATTGGCCTCCGCATCCGCCTGCGCCCGCGCCTGGAGTCCGGACAGCTGCCGCAGCGGCACCTCCTTGACGAACAGCACCAGCAGGAAGGCCAGCGCGACCACGATCGCGCCCATCAGGAAGACGGTGTGCATCGACTCGGCGAAACCGCGCTTGAACGGCTCGGCCAGCCGCGGGTCGAGGTGCTGGATGAACGACGAATCGCTGAGCACCCCGGAAGAGTTCCCGCCGCCGTTGCCCTTGAGCATCTTCAGCACCGGCGCGTTGGCCGGGTCGTGCAGCACTGCGGGGTCGTGCAGCGCGGCCTGGAAGCGGTGGGTCCCGGCGGCCGACCGGAACGCCGAGGCGATCTTGTCGCCGACCGTGCTGAACAGCACCGACAGGAAGATCGCGGTACCGGCGGTGGCGCCCATCTGCCGGAAGAAGGTGGACGAGGCGGTCGCCACGCCCATGTCCTTCGGCGGCACCGCGTTCTGCACCGCCAGCACCAGGGTCTGCATACAGCCGCCCAGGCCGAGGCCGAAGACGAGCATGTAGACCATGGTCTGCCACAGCGGGGTGTCCCACTGGACGCGGAAGTGGAACAGCAGCATCGCCGCGACCATCAGCGCGGTGCCGATGATCGGGAAGATCTTGTAGCGGCCGGTCTTGGCGGTGATCTGGCCGGACGCGATGGAGGCGATGAACATGCCCGCCATCAGCGGCAGCATCTCCAGGCCCGACCTGGTGGGGCTGGCGCCCTTCACGATCTGGAGGTACTGCGGGATCATCAGCATCCCGCCGAACATCCCCATACCGATCAGCACGGAGAGCAGGCTGGTCATGCTGAAGGTGCCGTTGCGGAACAGCCGCATCGGGATCAGCGCGTCGTCGCCGATCCACCGCTCCACGAGGATCCAGGCGATGATGCCGACGGCGCCGACCCCGTAGCAGACCAGCGATCTCGTCGAGCCCCAGCCCCATTCGCGGCCCTGCTCGGCGACGAGCAGCAGCGGTACGACGCCGATGGCGATGGTGAGCGCGCCCCACCAGTCGATGCGGTGGTCGCGGCGGGTGTGCGGGATGTTGAGCACCTTGGCGACGACGAACAGCGCGATGATGCCGATCGGCACGTTGACCAGGAAGACCCAGCGCCAGCCGGTGATGCCCAGCAGCTGGTCCTGACCGGCCAGGGCGCCGCCGATGAGCGGTCCGGCGACGCTGGAGGTGGCGAAGGTGCCGAGCATGTAGCCCTGGTAGCGGGCGCGTTCGCGCGGCGGGACGATGTCACCGATGATCGCCAGCGCCAGCGACATCAGACCGCCGGCCCCCAGTCCCTGGACCGCCCGGAAGGCGGCCAGTTCGGTCATCGAGGTGGAGAAGGTGCACAGCACCGAGCCCACGACGAAAACGCTGATCGCGGTGAGGTAGTACGGCTTGCGGCCGTGCAGGTCGGACAGCTTGCCGTACAGCGGGGTGGCGATGGTCGAGGTGATCAGGTAGGCCGTGGTGGCCCACGCCTGCTGGCTCAGGCCGTGCAGATCGTCGGCGATGGTGCGGATCGAGGTGCTGACGATGGTCTGGTCGAGCGCGGCGAGGAACATCCCCAGCATCAGACCGCTGAGGATGGTGAGGATCTGCCGGTGACTCAGTCCCCCCGAGCCGGGTATCGCCGCGGGCTTGTCCGCCACGGGTGGCGAGGTGGAGGTGCTCATTCGTGTGTGTCTCCCTGATCCACGGCGTCGCCCTGGTCTCCCCCTGGGAGTTGCCGTGCGTGTTGTTCTGCCAAGTCCTCGTTGAGCCGGCCCAGGAGGCGGATCAGATCGGCCCGGTCCTGCGGTGGCCACGGCTCCAGCAGCGCGGCCAGTTCGGCGTCGCGCTGGCGCCGGTACTCCCCGAAGGCGGCCCGTCCCGCGTCGGTGGCGGTCAGCAGCGTCCCGCGGCGGTCCTCGGGATCCGGACGGCGGGCCACCAGGCCCCGCTCCACCAGGGAGCGCACCTGCCGGCTGACCGTAGAAAGGTCCAGGAAGGCATCCGCGGCCAGATCGGTCGCCCTCCGGTCCCCGCCGACCACCAGGCGGGCCAGCAGGACCCGGTCGGCCGCGCCGTTCTTGGCCCGCTGCTTCCACGCCGCGATCAGCCGCGAGAAGCGCACGATCTCCGTACCCAGCCCGGCGGCCGCCTCGTCCAGCCCCGAAGCGGCCGTGACCTGCGGGGTTTCGGCCGGATCACCGGGGCAGACCGTGTCGTTGCCCATCGTCATGTCCCCCGCTGTCTCTGCTCGATGGCACTGCCATCGGATAAACATATTGCTTGTACCTAGCAAGTCTACCCACGGCCCGGTGTGCGCTTGACCACCCCCTCCCCGGTCGCCCGGCTGTGGGGCCGGCTTTCAGCTGTCCCGTCACGCCGCGAGGTGATGGGCGAGGGCGGCGTGCGGGTCGGTGCCGTCGCTGGTGTGGTCGGTGTGCACGGTGGCGGCGGTCAGCCGGGGGACGGCATGGATCAGGGCGTGCTCGGCGGCGACCGCGAGCGCATGGGCCTGCACGACGGTCAGATGGGCGTCGACGACGATGTCCGCCTCGGCCCGCAGGGCATGACCGACCCAGCGCATACGGACCTGCCCGACACCGAGGACGCCGTCCACCTGGCGCAGCGCGTTTTCTGCGGTGTCGATGAGGCCGGGATCGACGGAGTCCATCAGGCGCCGGTAGACCTCGCGCGCCGCGTCGCGCAGGACCATCAGGATCGCGGCGGTGATCAGCAGCCCGATGACCGGGTCGGCCATGCGCAGGCCGAGCGCGGCGCCGCCCGCGCCGAGGAGGACGGCGAGGGAGGTGAAGCCGTCGGTGCGGGCGTGCAGACCGTCGGCGACCAGGGCGGCGGAGCCGATCCGGCGGCCGGTGCGGATGCGGTGGCGGGCCACCCATTCGTTGCCGACGAAGCCGACGACGGCGGCCGCCGCCACCGCCCACAGGTGCGTGACCTCGCGCGGGTGCAACAGCCGGTCGATCGCCTCGTAACCGGCCAGCGCCGAGGAGGCCGCGATGGTCAGGACGATCGCGATACCGGCCAGGTCCTCGGCCCGGCCGTAGCCGTAGGTGTAGCGACGGTTCGCCGAGCGCCGGCCCACGACGAAGGCGATGCCCAGCGGGACGGCGGTCAGGGCGTCCGCCGCGTTGTGGATCGTGTCGCCGAGCAGCGCCACCGACCCGGACAGCGCGACGACCGCCGCCTGGACGACGGTGGTCAGGCCCAGGATGCCGAGCGAGAGCCACAGCGTGCGCATGCCCTCGCGCGAGGTCTCCATCGCCGCGTCGACCTTGTCCATGGCGTCGTGGCTGTGCGGGGTGACCAGGTGCGCGAGCCGGTGCCGCAGGCGCGCCCAACGGCGCGGGGGGTGCGTGTGGGCGTGGCTCGCGCCGTGGTCGTGTCCGCGGCCGTGGTCGTGTCCGTGGCCGTGGCCGTGGCCGTGCAGAGGGGTGTGGTTGCCTGCCATACGTCCACCATGGCACGCGGAGGCGATTGCGGCGATGACCCTCATACGGGCCGTGACCAGCTGCGATGTCATCGCAGCTGCGTATGAGGGGCGCGGGCCCGGTGGCGGCCGGGCCCGCGGGGTGTCACCCGGCCGACTGGGCCACGGGGTGCTTCTCCCGCGGCTGCGGGGCGGGCGGCGTGGACGTGGGGCCCAGGGCCTTGAGCAGCGGACTCGTGACGGCGGTGGTGATCAGGGCCATCAGGACCAGCACCGTCAGCCCGGTCGCGCTGATCAGATGGAGCTGCCAGCCGATTCCCGCCACCACCAGTTCGGTGACGCCGCGGCAGTTCATCAGGGCGCCGAAACGCAGCGCGTCGGTACGGGGGAAACCCGCCACCCGGGCGGCTCCGCCGGCTCCGACGATCTTGGTGAGGGTGGCCGCGACCAGGATTCCGGCGAACACCAGCCAGGGGCCGGGGTGCAGGCCGAGCGCACCGATCGAGACATGGAGCCCGACACCGGCGAAGAACAGCGGCAGCAGCACCGTCAGGGTGAAGCCCTGGAGCTGCTGGTTCATCCGGGCGGTGACCGTCGAATCGCGCGGGACGGCCGTGCCGAAGAGGAACGCGCCGATGACCGGATGCAGCCCCAGCAGATGGGTGACGACGGCGTAGGCGATGGCACCGACCAGCAACAGGGGCAACAGCCGCTCCCCGCCGGGCCGTTGCTCCGCCTTGCGGACCACCGCCGCGAGCAGCGGGCGCACCACGAACACGGTGAGGGCGACCAGGGCCAGGGTGATGCCGACGGTCGTCGCGATGTGCAGGGTGCCGCCGGTGCCGGTCACGGCGAGGAGGACGGTCAGGCCCAGCCAGGCGACGCCGTCCCCGACGGCCGCGGCGGCCAGCGAGAACGAGCCGAGCGACGAGCGGTCCATGCGGAGGTCGACCAGGAGCCTGGCGAGCACCGGCAGCGCGGTGATCGACATGGCGAGGCCGAAGAAGCAGACATAGCCCGCGAATTGGGGCGCTGAGCCCTTCAGCATCGCCGGGGCGAGGGCCGCGATGCCGGTACCGACGAGGAACGGCAGGCCCATTCCCCCGACCACGGCCGCGCCCAGCGCCTTGCGGCCCGTATGCTCCGTCTGCTCCAGGCCGAGTTCGCAGCCGAGCAGGAACATGAAGGTCACCAGGCCCAGTTGGGCCGCCATGTCGAGCGTGGCGGTGACTTCCGGGGGCAGCAGCCAGGCCTGCCCCGCCGGCCAGATCCAGCCCAGCGCCGAGGGCCCCAGCAACAGGCCGCCGAGGATCTCGCCGATCACCAGGGGCTGGCCGAGCCTGCCGAGCAGCACGCCCAGCAGGTGGCTGAGCAGCACGATCACCGCGACGGCCAGCAGAAAGCGGGCCATCGGGTCCACCGCGCCCGCGCCGCCGGAGGCGGCCAGCGTCACCGTCAGCATGGCGACTCCGCCACACCGGCGCGGACCGGGGCCGGCCCGGCCAGATGCTGCGGGGCCGGGATGTCGCCGCCGGGCCAGGAGGCGAACCGGTGCGCCCCGTAGAGCAGCGGGGTCCCGGTGACCTGTACCAGGCCGGTGACCAGGCCCAGGACCAGCGTGTGGTCGCCGATCTCCGCCAGGTGGGCGACCTGGCATTCGGCGGTGGCGAAGGCGTCCTCGCTCAGCCACGGCAGACCGGTTTCGGGAGCCGGCTGCCAGACGGTGTGCGCGAAGCGGTCCGGCACCGGTTTGGCGAAGGTCTCCGCGGTGTGCCGGGCCCGCTCGTGCAGCAGGTTTACGGCGAACGCGCCGCAGCCGCGCAGCGCTTGGAGGGTCTCGCCGCGGGTGGTGAGACAGACGGACAGGATCGGTGGTTCGGCCGTGACGCTGGCCAGGGACGTGCAGGTCAGGCCGCGCGGGCGCCCGTCGGGGCCGTGGGTGGTGACCACCGCGACGCCGGCGGGGAAGGTGCTCATCAGCGACCGGAAGTCGTTGACGGGAACCGGTGCCGGGCCGTCCTCGGCGGTCTCCCACCGGACGGGAGGCGGGGCGGTGCGTGCGGCTGGGGACAGGGGCAGGCGGCTGGCCATGCGCGGTCGCCCTTCAGGAGAGAAGGTGGGCATACGGGAACGTGCGGCGCCGATGCCCGCCCGCCGGTGGGGCGGGGACGGGCATCGGCGCACGGCGCGGGGGGACCGTGCTCAGCCGGCCTTGTTGATCGAGGCGAGGTACTCGTAGCAGCTGGGCAGGGAGTTGACCAGGTGCTCCGTGTCGGCCTTCAGTGCCGCCAGCTCCGCACGTGCCGCGGCCGGGTCGAGGTGCGCGAGCGTCGGGCGCGGCCGGGTCGGCTCATGGCCCAGGCCCAGCAGCATGGTGATCCACGAGTACTGCTCGAAGCCGTGGTAGGCCGGGTAGATGGTGTGCTCGTCCAGGAGGTGCGACGAGGCGGTCTCCAGCCGTGCGGCGAGCGCGTCCGGGATCGGGCGGACCTTGGCCTCCTTCCAGTACGCGGTGTCGTCGCGCTGCGCGGCGCGGTAGTGCAGGACCAGGAACTCCTTGACGCCGTCGAGGACGTTGGCGACGCGGTCGTTGTAGTCCTTCATCAGCTGCGGGTCCCAGTGCTGGTCCGGGAAGTTCTTCACCAGCTGCTCGATGCCGTGCTGGATGAAGAAGATGCCGGTGGACTCCAGCGGCTCGACGAAGGCGCTGGACAGGCCGATGGCCACGCAGTTGTTGACCCAGGAGCGGCGGTTGCGGCCGATCCGCATCCGGATGTGGTTGGCCTCCAGGTCGTCCTGGCCCGGCGCGGCGAACTCGCGCAGGGTGCGCTCGGCCTCCTCGGGGGTGCAGAACTCGTCGGAGTACACATAGCCGTTGCCGTTGCGGCCGAACAGCGGGATCGTCCAGATCCACCCCGCGTCCATGGCGGTCGCGGTGGTGTAGGGCCGCATGCCCTTGGTGGCCTGGTCCGGCTGCGGGACGCGCAGGGCGACCGCGCGGTTGTTGGGCAGGACGTCCTGGAAGGACTCGAAGGGCTCCTCCAGGGTCTGGTTGATCAGCAGTCCGCGGAAGCCCGTGCAGTCGATGAACAGATCGCCGGAGATCTCGCCGTGCTCTCGCGTGGTGACGTGGCCGATCCAGCCGCGCTGGTCGCGGGCGACGTCGACGACATCGTCCACGACGTGCCGTACGCCGCGGTCGGTGCCGTACTTCGTCAGGAACTTGGCGAGCAGCGAGGCGTCGAAGTGGTACGCGTAGGGGAACTGGTCGCGCTGGTCCTCCAGCGTCGAGCGGCCCAGGGAGCCGTCGAGGTCGCCGGCGAACAGGGAGCCGTCGAGCATCCGCGGCGAGCGCTGGGCCTCGCAGAGCGCGGGGGTGATGAAGCAGGAGCGGTCGAAGGGCTCACTGCGGTCACCCTCCAGCAGCCACCAGTCGGCGAGGGTGAATCCCTCGGCCGTCCGCAGCCGTTCGAAGGGGTGGTAGAAGTGGTGGCCCGGCTTGCGCCAGTTCTCGAAGCGGATGCCCAGCTTGTAGGAGCCCGCACACTCCGGAAGCCATTCCCGCTCGTCCAGGCCGAGGTAGTCGAAGAAGTGGCGGACGGTGCTGAAGGTCGCCTCTCCGACGCCGATGGTGGAGACCCGGTCGGATTCCACCAGCGTCACGTCAATGCGGTCCCCGAACGCCGCTTTGAGGTACGCGGCGCTCATCCATCCCGCGGTGCCACCGCCGACGATGACAACTGATTTGATCACGCTGAACTCCTGCGTCGAAGAACGGAACCAGCCGGTCGGAGATGAGAGCTGGATCGTGCCGGCACACCGCCGACAGTCCGGCCGGTTTGCCTGCGGCGACGGTAGGAGGCCGGGCTTTTCTTTCGTTATCGAGGCTTCACGACCGACATTTCGGGCATGCGCGGCCGGCTGGCACAGGGCAAAAACCGAGGTCCTCCGGGGTGGGCGGGCGCCGACCCGCCATGCGGCGCGCCCTCTTCGGCGGGCTCGGCCCGTGTTAGGCAGCCGATACGGCGCCGATAGGTCCGGCTCCTAGCGTGCGCGGGGATGACCGTGTGCGGATCGACGAAGGAATGACAACCGTGTACCGGACCATGATGAAGTCCAAGATCCATCGCGCCACCGTGACGCAGGCCGATCTGCACTACGTGGGCTCGCTGACCGTGAGCGCGGACCTGATGGAGGCCGCCGATCTGCTCCCCGGAGAGCGGGTGGACATCGTGGACATCGACAACGGTGCGCGGCTGTCCACCTATGTCATCGAGGGCCCGCGCGACTCCGGGGTCATCGGTATCAACGGGGCCGCGGCCCGGCTGATCAGCCCGGGAGACCTGGTGATCATCATCGCGTATGCGGCGGTGGACGACGCCGAGGCCCGGGACCTCAAGCCCCGGGTGGTCTTCGTCGACGGGCAGAACAAGGTCCTCACCGAGGGCAGCGACCCCGCGGACGTCCCGGCCGACTCCGGTCTGCTGCGCGGGGACACCGTCTCCGCATAACCTCCCCGCACCACAACGTCCGCCGGCGGAGCAGGATTCCTGCTCCGCCGGCGGACGTGTGTCGGCCCTGCTGCGCGGCCGGGACTACGGAAGGTGGAAGAAGATCATCGGGTTGTGGTCGCTCTCCCGCACCGGCTCGCTCAGGCCCAGATCGGCCTTCACGGCGGCCAGTTGCTTCGTGACCTCCGGCGCCTTCGCGGTGGACGGCGTCAGGAACTCGACGTTCTTCTCGGCCAGCCACTTCATGACGACCGAGCCCTCGCTGAACGGCTTGGGCCGCCGGCCGTGGAAGACGTCGTGGACGCTGGTGGGCGTACCCGAGGGAACGGCCGGGAAGAGGTTGTCGATGTACCAGTGGGCGAAGCGGGCGCCGTGGTCCGCGTCGATGAAGAGGTAGTCGGTCTTCTCGGTGGGCACCTTCTCCAGGTGCTGCTTGACGTCGCCCTTGGTGAACGTCCAGCGGTCCGCGGAGAGTTCCTCCGGAACGTTGCGCACCACATTGTCGACGATGTCGAACGAATACAGATGCCCGATGCCGTTGTCGCGCAGCGCGCTCAGGATCCACATCGTCGACCACCCGTAGAAGGTGCCGATCTCCACCACGACCTCGGGACGCAGATCGCGCAGCAGCAGATACGTCATCTCCGCTTCGTAGTCGTCGAGCTGGGCCTTCATGGTCTTACCGCGGTCGCGCAGGAACTGCCGCTGGCTGTCGCGGACGGCGCGCAGGTCGTCCTGGTACTTCTGGTAGAGGCTAGCGACCTGCTCGACGGTTATGGATTCCATGTTCCCTCCACGGGGACGTTGCGTGCTGATGGGGTGGGACTGTGGTTCAGGGGGAGGGCACGTGCGGTGCGCGCGCAGCTCAGTCATGGGAAACCTCCGCGCCCCGGCCGAGACCGATCAGGGCCAGATTGCGCAGCGGGGGACTGCCCGGTACGAGATAGCCGCTGTGGGCGGCGCCCCCGGCGGCGAACGGCCGGGCGCCGAAGGAGGCGGAGGTCGGGTCGGTGCCGAAGCCGAGGGTCGCACCGAAGACGTTCACGCTGACGTGGGGAGCGCCCGCGATCCAGTCGTCGGTGCCGCGGCCGGCCCACACCGGGACCCGCACGGGCAGGTCGGAGACCGAGCCCAGGCTCATACCGGGGCTGCCGAAGACGGCGACGCCGGCGAGGCCGGACGCGGTGCGGGAGGTCATCCCGCCGAGGGCCTTGCCGCACACCACGGAGCCGTAGGAGTGGCACAGGAAGGTCACCTGCGCGCGGGTGTTGGCGGTCCGCAGCTGCTGCAACAGCGTCGTCAGCAGCCGGCCGCCCTCCTCCGCACGCGCGGTGGTGGCGATCTCCCGGCTCATCGTCCGGGGGGCGTGGTAGCCGTACCACGCGACCACGGCGACCGGGGCCTTGGAGAGGCGGTTCAGCTCCGCGTACAGCGAGCGGGCGCCGCCGCCGAGGGAGGCCTGGCGGGAACCGAGGTAGTCGAACGTGTCGACGGTGGTGTCCGACCCCGGGACCAGGACCACGATCCGGTGTGCCGCGGCCAGGTCGCCGAGGACCTCCACGGCCTGTCCGTCGCCCTTCGGGCTGAAGGAGAGGAAGGTGCGGCCGGGGGAGTTCAGTCGCTCCAGGTGGCGCTCGCGGTCGGTGTCCCCCATCCGCCGCGCCGCGGCCGCGGAGTCGGATATGTAGGTGCGGTTGGCGGCGTAGCGCGCGGTCAGGGTGTCGGCCTGTACGGCGGGAAGCCGTGGCGCGGCGGGGGCACCGGCCGTCGACCGGGTCCCCGCACTCACCGACAGCACGATCGCTGCGGCGACGGCCACCATCAGACCGCCCCTCCCCCATCTTGCCGCTCGCACAGCCGCCGTTCCCTTCCACTCATTGTCCGACTGAGTGGAACCCTAGAATTCGCGGCCGGAAAGAACATCCCGCTCGAGAGCCAACTGGTCTGTAGCTCTCAGGTATGACCTGCACCAGCCGGGGCGCTCACACCTGGATCGCCGACTGTACCCGAACGGGGCCGACGGGCGCCGCCACGTACCGGTAACGACTACCGGAGCATCCGGCCACCTCCGCAGGTCTTCCGGCCGTGCGGGGGCCGCGCATCGGCGCGGCGCACGCCGATGTCCCGTCTTTCAGGGGGAATTGACGCACGGCACCGCTTTCCTTTGCGTTTCCCTTATGCGGCACCCGCGTCCGTGCACCCGCATCCCACCCCGTCCGGAAATGCGGCCACGAGTCGATCCAACGACCCGATATCGACTCGATATTGACCCGATAAGGAATCAATACTGGGGCAATATCGAGGCGATATCACTCTTTCGTAGAATTCCTTGCGAAGAAGTCTGGCCGGACGGCCTTCCGGGAGTACCTTCAGTGCGACGTGTCGGACCCCCCACCCCCGTACCGACGGGCGATACGGAACGCTTAAGTCCATACGAAGATTCTCCTCGCCGGACATGGCCAGCGGGAATGCGAAGTTCTCAATCGCTCCCGGGAGGGCTAGTATCCAGAACTCCACATGAGCAGCACCAGCACCACGAGCAGCTACCGCATGCGGGTCCCTGACCACGATCTGCGTGCCGTTGAGTCGCGAATGATCAGCTTCGGGGGGAAGCCATGGGGGAACAGCTCAAATTCACCATACTGGGTGCGCTCACGGTGACAATGGACGGACGGCGGATTGCCATTGGGGGCGCTCGGCAGCGCAGCATCCTCTCGCTGCTTTTACTGAATCCCGGCAGAATAGTCTCCGTCGACACGCTGGTGGAGACCGTATGGAACGGCCGGCCGCCCGCCACCGCGCGTACCCAGGTGGCGATCTGCATCGCCGCGCTGCGCAAGCGGTTCAAGTCCGAGGGCTGCGACACCGAGGTCATCGTCACGGCACACCCCGGGTATCTGTTCGCGCTGGAGAACCACTACGTCGACGCCGTCGAGTTCGAGCAGCTCACCGCGAGGGCCCAGGAGGCCGTCCGGGAGCACCGTACGGCGGACGCGGCGCAGTGGTACGAGGAGGCGCTCGCACTGTGGCGGGGACCGGCGCTCGCGGGGGTGGCCGGCACGCTGGTGGAAGACGAGACGGAGCGTCTGGAGGAGCTCCGGCTCGCCACCTTCGACGCCCATGTGGCCGTCAAGTTGGAACTCGGCCATCATCGGGACCTTCTGCCGGACCTGCTCTCCGTCGTCCGGGACCACCCGCTGCGCGAGCGTGCCCGCGGCGCGCTGATGCTCGCCCAGTACCGGGTCGGCCGGCGGGCGGAGGCCATGGAGACCTTCCGGGAAGGGCGCGAGCAGTTCGTCCGGAGCCTCGGTCTGGAGCCCGGGCCCGAACTGCAACGGCTGCACGATGCGATCCTGCGGGACGACCCCGCGCTCGCCGCCCCCGCGGCGGCACCCGCGAGCCCGGCCGAGGAGCGCGGCACGCCGAGCGAACTGCCCGCGGGGGTACCGGACTTCGGCGGCCGGACCGCGCAGCTCGCCGAGCTCGACGGCCTCCTGCACGACCAGGGGGAGCCCGGGCCGCTCGCGGCGGGGCTGATCACCGGCAGCCCGGGGGTGGGCAAGACGGGCCTGGCCGTCCATTGGGCGCACCGGGTCGCCGACCGCTTCCCCGACGGTCTGCTGTTCGCCGATATGCGGGGGCACGACGAGACCCACGGCCCCGCCACCGCCGAGGCGGTGCTCGGCTGGTTCCTGCGGTCCCTGGGCGTTGCGGAGGCGGACGTCCCCGACGACATCCACCAGCGCATCGCGCTCTATCGCAGTCTGCTGGCCGACCGCCGGGTGCTGATCGTGCTGGACGACGTCCGGACGTTCGACCAGATCCAGGCCCTGATTCCCGGCAGTTCGCGCTCCTGTGTCCTGGTGACCAGCCGCGGCCAGGTGGAAGCGCTGATGGTCCGCCACGGTGCGGTCCGTATCGACCTCGACGCGCTGTCCCGGCAGGAGTCGACCGCGCTGCTGGCGCGCCTCATCGGCGAGGAACGGGTGAGCGCGGCCGGCCCGGACGCCGAGCGGCTCGTCGAGCTGTGCGACCGGCTGCCGCTGACCGTACGGATCGCCGCGGCGAAACTGGCGGCCAAACCGCACTGGCCGGTCGGGCACCTGGTCTCCCGGCTCGACAACGAGCGTCTGCGGCTGGACGAACTCAGCTCGGGCGAGTCCCCGGTACGGTCCGGTTTCGAGCTCGCCTACCGGAACCTGCCGTGGCAGGCCGCGGTGCTCTACCAGCGGCTCGGGCTGCTGGACGCACCGGACTTCGCGAGCTGGGTGGGGGCGGCGCTGCTCGACGAGCACACCGATACGGCGGAGCGTCTGATGGAACGGCTCGTCGACGCCCACCTCCTGCACACCGCGGGTTTCGATGCCACCGGTCAGCCGCGTTACCGCTTCCGCGGGCTCTCCCGGCTCTTCGCACGGGAGGTCGCACAACGGGACGGCGACGACGCCGAGCTGCGGGAGGCGCTGGGCCGGGCGTTCCGCTGCTGGCTGACGATCGCCGACCACGCCCGCCGACAGGAGAGCGGCCACGGCAGCCCGCCGCTGCGCGCTTCCGTACTGCGCCGGCTGATCGACCCGGCCCTGCTCGACAAGCTGACGGCCTCGCCGTCCGACTGGCTGGCCGCCGAGCGGCCCGCCCTGATCTCGGTGATCGACCAGGCCACCCTGTGTGGGATGGACGGACTCGGCAGGGATCTCACGGCGACGCTGATGGGGCCCTGGGTGTCCAGCCGTTGCGGCTGACCGGGCGGTAAGCCGGAGGCGGGACCTCGTGCTGGGGACAACCCCACCACGAAGTCTCGCCCTACCCGTCATGACCTGCCCTGATCCGGTAGCGGAAGATAGGGAATGTGCTGATACGTAACGGGGAGAAGAAGACGGCCGCCGCAACCGTGTGGCGGACCGTTCAGGGGTGGGACCGCCGACTGGTCTGGGGCGGGGGATGGCTGCTGGCGGCCGGATTCGCGGCCACGCTCGCGCTGTCGACCCGCCTGGAGACCCACCGGTCATGGGGTCTGTGCGCCGGGGTGGGATATGTGGGGGCGGCGCTGGTCGGATGTCTGCTGCCCCGGCCGCGTGCGCGGTCCGTGGCGCTGGGATGCGCGCTGACCGGGGCCGTCGCCCTGCCGCTGCTGTACCTGGTCCTGACCGGCCGGGCGCAGAGCGAGGTCGGGGTGATCGAGCGTTCCGGGCTGCTCCTGATCAGCCAGGGCACGCCCTATCTGCCGCACCCGCAGAACGTCGCGGAGTACACGCCGTATCTGCCGGGGATGGCGGTGTTCGGGGTGCCGAGGGCGCTGCTGGGGGACGGGAACGGGGTGACGCAGCTGCTGGGCGATGCCCGTCTGTGGTGCGCGGCGATGTTTCTGCTCTGCCTTCAGGCGGGACGGGTGGTACTGCGGCGGCGGACCTGGGGCGGGCCCGGCCACTCCCCCGGCCACGGCGCCCGGTACCGGATGGCGATGACGGCGCTGGTGGCCTCTCCCGTAGTGGCGATGCCGCTGTGCGTCAGCGGCGTCGATCTTCCGCTGACCGGGCTGTGCGGTCTGGGACTTGCGCTGGCGGTGCGCCGTCGGCCGCTGGCGGCGGGACTGGTGCTCGCCGTCGCCTGCTCCCTGAAGTGGACGGCGCTGCCGGCCGTCGCGGTCGCGGTGGCCGTGCTCGCGGCAGCGGGCGGGGCCCGGCCTGCCCTGCGGTGTGCGGGAGCCTCGCTGGCCGGCACGCTGGTTCTCGTGCTTCCCGGCGCGTTGCTCTCCCCCGCGGCGATGGTGGAGCAGGTACTGGCCTTTCCGACGGGGCAGGGCGCGGTGCGCACCCCGGCCGACAGTCCCCTGCCCGGGCATCTGATCGCCGAACTCGTCCCCGGCGGCTGGTATGTGACGGTCGGCCTGCTCCTGCTGGGGGCGGTGGCGGTGACCGTCTCCCTCGTCCTGCGGCCGCCGTCCGGCATCGTCGCGGCCGTGGACCGGCTGTCGGCCGGTCTGAGCGTGGCCTTCCTGCTCGCGCCCGCCGGACGGTTCGGCTATCTCGCGCTGCCCCTCGTGCTGATGGTGTGGGCGCGGTGGGCCGACGGGGCGCGGCGGCCGCGGACGGTCGCGCGGTCGGCCGTTCTCTGCGACCCGTTGCCGCGCGTCCGGGCGGCGTCGACCCGTCCTTGAGCGGCCGGCGATCTGGAGGACGGCGCGACCGCACGGCCGCGCCGCCCTCCGCCCGCGTTACCCGAGGGCGGTGAGCCGCTCGCGGAGGTCGCGGAGCAACTCGGCCTCGTGCGGGACGAGATAGAAGTGATCGCCCCTGAACCCGCGTACCTCGCAGCCGGCCGTGGTCAGCTCCGCCCAGGCCCGGACGTCGTCGGGGGTGGGCCCGGGGTCGTCCTCCCCGAAGTAGGCGACGACGGGGACGTCGACGGCGGGGGCCTTGGCGCCGTCGACATACGCTTCGAGCAGCCGGTAGTCCGCACGGATCGGCGGCAGGACCAGGTCGCGCAGCTCGGGGTCGAGCAGCAGCTCCGCCCCGGGGCCGCCCAGTTGGCTGACCTTGGCCTGGAGTTCCTCATCGGTGAGGTCGCCGGTGGTCAGACGCCGCAGGCGGTGCGGTGCGGCCCGGCCGGAGACGAGCAGCGCCGCCGGTCCCGTCGCCCCGCGCCCGGCGAGCAGGGCCGCGACCTCGTGCGCCACGGACGCCCCCATGCTGTGGCCGAAAAAGACGGTGCGCGGCGTCATGCAGGGGGTCAGCGCATCGGCGAGCTGACCGGCGAGCTCCGCCATGCTCGTGCTGTCGGGCTCGGCGATGCGCTCCTCCCGGCCCGGATAACGCACCGCGCTCACCTCCCAGTCGGCGGGAAGGTGCTGGTGCCAGGCGCGGAAGAAACTCGCCGTACCGCCGGCGTGCGGGAAGCAGACGAGCCGCAGCCGGGGCGCGGCCACCGGTCGGAACGTCCGCAGCCACCGGGTGGAGAGGGAGCCGGAAGAAAGAGCCATGCGCGGGAGCCTAGGGACCGGGGTTATCGGCGTCCTATCGCCCGTCCCGGCCGATCCCGCATACCGCGTTCTGCCAGGTCACACCGCGAAGTACCCGTGATAACGAGACGAAAGGTGAGCCGCTTACCTTCGCAGACTGGCGTACTACGCGGGGACTTGCGGGAGTGGCGAGGACCCTTCGTGCCGCGCCGGGTCACCAGAACGCGGGCCGATCCGTCACACGCGCCCATGGCCTCATTACGAACGCACTAGGAGTCAGCGGCATGGCTGGAGCATCGATGCACGGTTCTGATCTGCCGGGCGGGCAGCTTCCTGCCATGGACACGGCGGAGCTCCTGCGCGTGTTGGCCGGGTGGAACGACACCGCGTGCGAGGTGCCCGCGCGGAGCCTGCGGGAACTGTTCGAGGCCCAGGTCGCGTTGACACCCGACGCCGACGCGGTGATCTGCGGCGAGGCCCGGCTGTCGTACGCGGAGCTGAACTCCCGGGCCAACCGGCTGGCGCGCCGGCTGATCGCCCGCGGTGCCGGGCCGGAGAGCTATGTGGCGGTGGCCCTGCCGCGGACCGTGGAACTGCCGGTGGCGCTGCTGGCGGTGGTGAAGACCGGCGCGGCCTATCTGCCCGTCGACCCCGGGCATCCGGCCGACCGTATCGGCCACATCCTGTCCGACGCGCGTCCCGTCTGCGTGCTCGCCGCCACGAGCACCGTGGCGAACCTGCCCGTCGACGCCGACCGCCTGCTGGTCACCGACGACGCGGCGACCCGGGCCGCCCTCACCGCCCTGCCGGACACCGACCTGACGGACGGCGAACTCCTCGGGAACCCCTTGCTCGGCCACCCCGCGTACGCCATCTACACCTCCGGGTCCACCGGCCGCCCCAAGGGCGTGGTGATCACCACCGGGAACTTCGTCAACTTCCTGGCGGCGATGAAGGACCTGATCGCGCCGCGGCCCGCGGACCGGTTCCTCGCCGTGGCGACCGTCGCCTTCGACATCGCGGGCCTGGACATCCATCTGCCGCTGACCTCGGGCGCCTCGGTGGTGATCGCCACCTCCGAGCAGGTACGCGACGCCGCACAGCTGGCCGAGCTGCTCACCACCTCCGGCGCGACCCTCATGCAGGCGACGCCCTCGCTGTGGCAGGGCCTCGTCTCCCAGCATTCCGACGCCCTACGCGGGCTGCGGATCCTCGTCGGCGCGGAGGCCATGCCGCCCGCCCTGTCGCGCCGGATGACCGAACTCGCCGCGTCCGTCACCAACCTCTACGGCCCGACGGAGACCACCGTCTGGTCGACGTTCGCCGAGGTCACCGGTGAAGGGGCCGCGCCGATCGGCCGGCCGATCGGCAATATGCAGATGCACGTCCTGGACTCCGCGCTGCGCCCCGTCCCGGTGGGCACCCCCGGAGAGCTCTACATCACCGGTCACGGACTGGCCCGGGGCTATCTCCACCAGCCCGGGATGACGGCCGGACGCTTCGTGGCCAGCCCGTTCGGCGCCCCCGGCGAGCGGATGTACCGCACCGGCGACCTGGCGAAGTGGCGGGCGGACGGGCAGCTGGACTATCTGGGCCGGGTCGACTTCCAGGTCAAGGTCCGCGGCTACCGCATCGAACTCGGCGAGATCGAGTCGGTGATCCTCGCGGATGCGAGCGTGGCGCAGTGCGTGGTCATCGTCCGTGAGGACCGGCCCGGTGACCAGCGGATCACCGCCTATGTCGTCCCGGTCGACGCCGACGTCCAGCTGGACACGGCCGGCCTGCGGGACCGGGCGGCGCGTGCACTGCCCGCGTACATGGTCCCCGCCTCCTTCCTTCAGCTCGCCTCCTTCCCCCTCAACCCGAACGGCAAGGTGGACCGCAAGGCCCTCCCGGCACCCGAGCTGCCCGCCACGCCCGCCGCGCGCCGCCCGCGCACCGCACGGGAGGAGATCCTCTGCGGCTTCTTCGGCGAGGTCCTCGGCGTGGAGCGGGTCGGGATCGACGACAACTTCTTCGACCTCGGCGGACACTCCCTCCTCGCCACCCGCCTCATCAGCCGCATCCGCACCACGTTCGGCGCCGAACTCGCCGTCCGCGACCTCTTCGAGGCCCCGACCGTCGCGGGTGTCGCCGACCGGCTCGACGACGCCGCCGGAGCGCGGGCCGCGCTGGCACCGGTGGAGCGGCCCGAGCGCATACCGCTGTCGTTCGCGCAGCGGCGGCTGTGGTTCCTGCACCAGCTGGAGGGGCCGAGCGCGACATACAACCTGCCGATGGCGCTGCGGCTGTCCGGGGCGGTGGACCTCGACGCACTGCGCGCGGCGATGGCCGATCTCGTGGACCGCCACGAGTCCCTGCGCACCGTCTTCCCCGAGACCGACGGCGTCCCGCACCAGCGGGTGCTGTCCGGCGACGCCGCCCGGCCCGTGATCCAGGTCGCCCACACCACCCCCGACGACGTCGCCGCGGCGATCGAGGAAGCGGCCGGCCACCTCTTCGATCTGTCGGCCGAACTGCCGCTGCGTATCTGGCTGTTCAGCACGGCGCCCGATCGGCACGTCCTGCTCGTCCTGACCCATCACATCGCCGGCGACGGCTGGTCGACGGACCCGTTCCTCCGCGATCTGTCGGCCGCCTATACGGCCCGTTGCGACGGCACCGCCCCGCAGTGGGCGCCGCTGCCGGTCCAGTACGCGGACTACACGCTGTGGCAGCGCGAGGTCCTGGGCGACGAGAACGACCCCGACAGCGTCATCGCCGAACAGATCACCTACTGGCGGCACCAACTGACCGGACTTCCCGAGCAGTTGGAACTCCCCACCGACCGCCCGCGGCCCGCCGTGGCCAGCCACCGGGGCGACACCCTCCCCTTCACCTGGGACGCCGACCTGCACGAGGGCATCACCCGCCTGGCGCGGGAGAACCAGGCGAGTGTGTTCATGGTCGTGCAGGCCGCACTGGCGACCCTGCTGACCCGGCTCGGCGCCGGCACCGACATCCCCCTCGGCTCGGCCATTGCCGGACGCACCGACGACGCGCTCGACGACCTGGTCGGCTTCTTCGTCAACACGCTGGTGCTGCGCACCGACACCTCCGGCAACCCGACCTTCGCCGAACTCCTGGGCCGTGTACGGGAAACGGACCTTGCCGCGTACAGCCACCAGGACGTGCCGTTCGAGCGCCTGGTGGAGATCGTCAACCCCACCCGCTCCCTGGCACACCACCCGCTCTTCCAGGTGATGCTCACCTTCCAGAACAACGACGCCGCGGTGCGGCTGCCCGGACTGACCGCGCAGGACTACGCGCTGGGCATGGCGTCGGCCAAGTTCGACCTCTCCTTCGACGTGGAGGAACAGCAGGACGGGGCGGGTGCCCCCGCGGGGATGCGGGGGTCGGTGGAGTTCGCCACCGATCTCTTCGACCGCGAGAGCGCCGAGGCGATCGCGGCCCGGCTGGAACGACTGCTGCGGGCGGTGGTGGCGGACGCCTCACGCCCGCTCGCGGAGATCGACATCCTGGCGGCGCAGGAGCGGGACCAGCTGGTCAACGGCTGGAACGCCACCGGTCGTGATGTCCCCGACGCGACGCTTGCCGAGCTGTTCGAGGCTCAGGTGGCACGGACCCCGGACGCCCAGGCACTGGAGCACGAGGGCGCCCGGCTGACGTATGCGGAGCTCAACGCCCGCGCCAACCAGTTCGCGCACCACCTGATCGCGCAGGGCGTCGGCCCGGAGCGGTTCGTTGCGATTGCGCTGCCCCGCTGTGTCGAGGCTGCGGTGGCGATCCTTGCCGTCACCAAGGCGGGAGCTGCGTATCTGCCCATCGACCCGGATTATCCCGTCGACCGCATCGCCTACGTGCTCGGCGATGCACGGCCCGCGCTGCTCATCACCGACAAGAAGACGGCCGGACGGATCCCCGACACGGGGCTGACCACCCTCACTGTCGAGGACATCCGCACCGACGGGCTCTCCGTTGCCAATCCGACGGATGCGGACCGGGTGAGCGAGGCCCGGACCTCCCACCCCGCGTTCGTGATCTACACGTCTGGTTCGACCGGGCGGCCCAAGGGCGTCGTGGTCGAACACCGGTCGCTCAACCTGTACCTGTCCTGGGCGCATTCTGCCTACCCGGCGATGAGCGGACGGGCACTGGTCCACTCTCCGCTTGCCTTCGACCTCACCGTCACCGGTCTGCTCGGGCCTTTGACGCTGGGTGGATGTGCGCAACTGACCGACCTGGACGAGGGCGCTGCGCCGCAGCTCGACCAGCGGCCCACCTTCGTCAAGGCCACGCCTTCGCACTTGACGCTGCTCAAGAGCCTTCCGGCCGATGTCTCGCCGACCGAGCAGCTCGTCCTGGGCGGCGAGGCACTGCTCGGCGAGGCGCTGGACGAATGGCGTGCCCAGCACCCGGGTGTCACCGTCATCAACGAATACGGACCCACCGAAACCACCGTCGGCTGCACCCAGTTCCGCATCACACCCGGACAGGAGGCCCCCACCGGCACCATCACCATCGGCCACCCCATCTGGAACACCCAGATCCACATCCTCGACGCCCACCTCCAACCCGTCCCCACCGGCGTCACCGGAGAGCTCTACATCGCCGGCAACCTCCTCGCCCGCGGATACCTGAACCGACCCGACCTCACCGCCAACCGCTTCGTCGCCAACCCTCACGGCACCCCCGGCAGCCGCATGTACCGCAGCGGCGACCTCGCCCGACGCCGCACCGACGGACACCTCGAATTCATCGGACGCGTCGACCACCAAGTCAAACTCCGCGGCCACCGCATCGAACTCGGCGAAATCGAAGCCGTCCTCACCAGCCACCCCGAGGTACGCCAGGCCGCAGTGATCGTCCGCGAAGACCAGCCGGGAGACCAAAGGCTCGTCGCCTACATCGTGCCCACGCAGGAAGGTGACACAGCCCTGGGCGACCTGCGCGAACACGCCACTCGCGCACTACCCGACTACATGGTCCCCAGCGCCTTCCTCCCCCTCGACACTCTGCCGCTCACCCCGAACGGAAAGCTCGACCACAAGGCCCTGCCCGCACCGGAGTTCACCGGCGCGGATGGTGGACGAGGCCCCCGTACGGCGCAGGAGGAAATCCTGTGCGGCGTCTTCGCCGAGACCCTCGGCGCGGAACGCATCGGCATCGACGACAACTTCTTCGACCTCGGCGGACACTCCCTCCTCGCCACCCGCCTCATCAGCCGCATCCGCACCACGTTCGGTGCCGAACTCGCCGTCCGCGACCTCTTCGAAGCGCCTACGGTTGCCACTCTCGCCACCCGCCTCCATGACGCCGGACGGGCGCGTACGCCGCTTACGCCGAAGGTCCGTCCGGATCGCGTGCCTCTCGCGTACGCCCAGCAACGGCTCTGGTTCCTCAACCAGTTGGAGGGGCCGAGTGCGACGTACAACGTGCCGATGCCGCTGCGACTGTCCGGTGCACTCGATGTCGAGGCCCTGCGCACGGCGATCCACGACCTCGTCGAGCGCCATGAGTCCCTGCGGACCGTCTTCCCGGAAGCGGACGGCACCCCCTACCAGCACATTCTCGAAGGCGACGCCGCCCGGCCGACGATCGACGTCGTCCACCTCAGCGAGGAGGACCTGGACACCGCCGTCGACCAGGCCATCTCCCACACCTTCGACCTCACCACCGACCTCCCCCTACGCGCCTGGGTCTTCACCCTGAGCACCGACGACCACCTCGTCCTGCTCCTCGCCCACCACATCGTCAGCGACGGCGCCTCCCTCGCCCCCCTCGTCAACGACCTCTCCACCGCCTACACCGCCCGCCGCGAAGGCACCGCACCACAGTGGGCACCACTGACCGTGCAGTACGGCGACTACACGCTGTGGCAGCGCGAGGTCCTGGGCGACGAGAACGACCCCGACAGCGTCATCGCCAGACAGATCGACTACTGGCAGCACCAACTGACCGCACTCCCCGAGCAGTTGGAACTCCCGACGGACCGCCCGCGACCCGCCGTCGCCAGCTACCTCGGCGAGACCATTCCGTTCACCTGGGACGCCGACCTGCACGAGGGCATCACCCGCCTAGCGCGCGAAAACCAGGTCAGCGTGTTCATGATCGTGCAGGCCGGTATCGCGGCGCTGCTCACCCGACTTGGTGCCGGGACCGACATCCCCATCGGCTCCGCCATCGCCGGACGCACCGACGACGCGCTCGACGACCTCGTCGGCTTCTTCATCAACACCCTCGTACTGCGCACTGACACCTCCGGGAACCCGACCTTTGCCGAACTCCTCGCGCGGGTACGCGAGACGGACCTGGCGGCGTACACCCATCAGGACGTGCCGTTCGAGCGGCTGGTCGAGATCGTCAACCCCACCCGCTCCCTGGCGCACCACCCGCTGTACCAGGTGATGCTCACCTTCCAGAACAACGACGCCGTGGTGCAGCTGCCCGGACTGACCGCGCAGGACTATGCCCTGGGCGTGACGTCGGCCAAGTTCGACCTCTCCTTCGACGTGGAGGAGCAGCGGGACGGGGCGGGTGCGCCCGCAGGTATCCGGGGGTCGGTGGAGTTCGCCAGCGACCTCTTCGACCGCGAGAGCGCCCAGGCGATCGCGGCCCGGCTGGAACGCCTACTGCGGGCGGCCGTAGCGGACGCCTCACGCCCGCTCGCGGAGATCGACATCCTGGCGGCGGAGGAGCGGGAGCAGCTGGTCAACGGCTGGAACGCCACCGCCCGCGACGTCCCCGACGCGACCCTTGCCGAGCTGTTCGAAGCCCAGGTGGCACGCACACCGGACGCCCAGGCCCTGGAGCACGAGGGCACCCGGCTGACGTATGCCGAACTCAACGCCCGCGCCAACCAGCTCGCCCACCACCTGATCGCCCAGGGCGCCGGCCCGGAACAGTTCGTTGCCATCGCCCTGCCGCGGACGATCGAGGCGGCCGTGGCGATCCTCGCCGTCACCAAGACCGGCGCGGCGTATGTGCCGATCGACCTTTCGTACCCTGCCGAGCGCATCGCGTACATGCTCAACGATGTCTCGCCCGTTCTGGCCCTGACCGACACCGCAAGTGCTCAGTACGTTCCGTCCGTCGACGGTATGACCGTCATCGCTGTCGACGACACCGCCACCCTTCGGCTGGCTGCCGGGAGCCCCACCGCCAATCCGACGGATGCGGACCGGGTGAGCGAGGCCCGGACCTCCCACCCCGCGTTCGTGATCTACACGTCTGGTTCGACCGGGCGGCCCAAGGGCGTCGTGGTCGAACACCGGTCACTGAACCTCTACCTGTCCTGGGCCCACTCCGCCTACCCCGCGATGAGCGGACGGGCACTCGTCCACTCCCCCCTCGCCTTCGACCTCACCGTCACCGGCCTGCTCGGACCCCTGACCCTCGGCGGATGCGCACACCTCACCGACCTGGACGAGGGCGCTGCGCCGCAGCTCGACCAGCGGCCCACCTTCGTCAAGGCCACCCCCTCCCACCTGACGCTCCTCAAGAACCTTCCCGCCGATGTCTCGCCGACCGAGCAGCTCGTCCTCGGCGGCGAGGCACTCCTCGGCGAGGCGCTCGACGAATGGCGCGCCGCCCACCCCGACGTCACCGTCATCAACGAATACGGACCCACCGAAACCACCGTCGGCTGCACCCAGTTCCCCATCACACCCGGACAGACAGCCCCCACCGGCACCATCACCATCGGCCACCCCATCTGGAACACCCAGATCCACATCCTCGACACCCACCTCCAACCCGTCCCCACCGGCGTCACCGGAGAGCTCTACATCGCCGGCAACCTCCTCGCCCGCGGATACCTGAACCGACCCGACCTCACCGCCAACCGCTTCGTCGCCAACCCCCACGGAACCCCCGGCAGCCGCATGTACCGCAGCGGCGACCTCGCCCGACGCCGCACCGACGGACACCTCGAATTCATCGGACGCGTCGACCACCAAGTCAAACTCCGCGGCCACCGCATCGAACTCGGCGAAATCGAAGCCGTTCTCACCAGCCACCCCGAGGTACGCCAGGCCGCAGTGATCGTCCGCGAGGACCAACCCGGCGACCAAAGGCTCGTCGCCTACATCGTCCCTGCCCGGGAGGGTGACACGACCCTGGCCGGACTGCGCGAACACACCACTCGCGCACTGCCCGACTACATGGTCCCCAGCACCGTCCTCACCCTCACCACCCTCCCCCTCACCCCCAACGGAAAGCTCGACCACAAGGCCCTCCCCGCGCCCGAGCTGACCCCCACCACGACCACCCGCGCCCCGCGCAACACCCACGAAGAGCTCCTCTGCCATGCCTTCGCCGAAACCCTCGGCGCGGAACGCATCGGCATCGACGACAACTTCTTCGACCTCGGCGGACACTCCCTCCTCGCCACCCGCCTCGTCAGCCGTATTCGCGCCACCCTCAACACCGAACTGAGCGTGCGCGACCTTTTCGAGGCACCCACCGTTGTCGCCCTCGCCGCGCGCCTCCAGCACGCCGGCGCGGCGCGCACGCCCCTCGTCCCCCAGTCGCGGCCCGAGCACACGCCGCTGTCCTTCGCCCAGCAACGGCTTTGGTTCCTGCACCAGTTGGAGGGGCCGAGCGCGACCTACAACGTCCCGCTGCTCCTACGACTCACCGGGGCGCTGAACATCGACGCCCTGCGCGACGCGATCCACGACCTCACCGAGCGCCACGAAACCCTCCGGACCGTCTTCCCGGAGACCGACGGCACGCCCTACCAGCACATCCTCGAAGGCGACGCCGCCCGGCCGACCATCGAGGTCGTCACGACCGACGCCGCACATCTCGACGAGCGGATCGCCGCTGCCGCCCGCCACACCTTCCGACTCACGAGTGAACTCCCGCTGCGTGCCTGGGTGTTCAGCACCAGGGAGAAGAACGAGCACACGCTGCTGATCCTGGCGCATCACATCGCCAGCGACGGCTGGTCCATGGGCCCCCTCGCCCAGGACCTCGCCACCGCCTATGCGGCCCGCTGCGACGGCACCGCCCCCCAGTGGACGCCGCTGCCCGTCCAGTACGCGGACTACACCCTCTGGCAGCGCGACATCCTCGGCGACGAAAACGACCCCGACAGCGTCATCGCCGGGCAGATCGCCTACTGGAAGCAGCAGCTCGCCGCCCTCCCCGAGTGCCTCGAACTGCCCACCGACCGGCCCCGACCCGCCACCGCCAGCCACCACGGCGACAGCGTCCCCTTCACCTGGGACACCCAACTCCACACAGACATCACCCGCCTGGCGCGCGAGCACCGGACCAGTGTCTTCATGGTCGTCCAGGCCGCACTTGCGACGCTGCTGACGCGGCTCGGCGCGGGCACCGACATCCCCCTCGGTTCCCCCATCGCCGGACGCACCGACGACGCGCTGGACGACCTCGTCGGATTCTTCATCAACACCCTGGTACTGCGCACCGACACGTCCGGCAACCCGACCTTCGCCGAACTCCTCGGCCGGGTACGGGAAATGGACCTCGCCGCGTACACCCACCAGGACGTCCCCTTCGACCGGCTCGTCGAACTCGTCAACCCGGTGCGGTCCCTGGCGTACAACCCGCTCTTCCAGGTGATGCTGAGCTTCGAGGCCACCGGCGCCGATGTGCCGATCGCCGGGCTGAACAGCCGCCTGGAGCAGGTGGACGCCAAAACCTCCAAGCTCGATATGGAATTCGTCCTGGAGGAGAAGATCGCGGCCGACGGCCGGCCCGCCGGGATGGCGGGAACGGTGGACTACGCGACGGATCTGTTCGACCGTGGGACCGCCGCATCGATGGCCGCCCGGCTGGAGCGCCTGCTGCGCGCTGTCGTTGCGGATGCGTCGCGGCCGATCGCGGACCTGGACATCCTCACCCCGGTCGAGCGCGAGCAGCTCCTCGACACCTGGCCCCGCGCCGTACGCCAACTGCCCGACGGCACCACCCTGCCGGAGCAGACCCGCCTCTACGTCCTCGACCAGGACCTTCAGCCCGTCCCGGTCGGCGTCACCGGCCAGCTCCACCTCGCCGGCACCGCCCTGAACGGCACCCTCCTCAACGGACAGACGATCACCACCGACGCCTGCCTGACCGACCCCTTCGGCCCGACCGACTCACTCCTCTACCCCACGGGCACCACGGCACGCTGGACCACCGACGGAAACCTCCACCTCCTCACCGACACCGACACCGAGGCGCAGAACACCACCGCTTCCTCCACCGCACCGGCACGACGCCGCAAGCCCACCCCCCAAGAAGAAATCCTCAGCGGACTCTTCGCCCACACCCTCAACCTCCCCACCCTCGACATCCACGACAACTTCTTCGACCACGGCGGACACTCCCTCTCCGCCGTACGCCTCCTCAGCCGCATCCGCACCACCTTCGGCGCCGAACTCACCGTCCGCGACCTCTTCGAAGCACCCACCATCGCCGGAATAGCCACCCGACTCACCCACGCAGCCCAAGCACGCACCCCCCTCACCCCCCAACCCCGCCCCGACCACACCCCCCTCTCCCCCGCACAACGCCGCCTCTGGTTCCTCCACCAACTCGAAGGACCCAGCGCCACCTACAACGTCCCCATGGTCCTGCGCCTCACCGGCGAACTGAACGTCGACGCACTACGCGAGGCGATCCACGACCTCACCGAGCGTCATGAGTCGCTCCGGACCGTCTTCCCGGAGACCGACGGCACGCCCTACCAGCACATCCTCGAAGGTGACGCCGCCCGGCCGACCATCGAGGTCGTCACGACCGACGCCGAGCAGCTCGACGTGCACATCGCCGCCGCCGCTCGTCACACGTTCGATCTCACCGGTGAACTCCCGCTGCGGGTATGGGTGTTCGGCACCGAGGCGAAGAACGAGCACACCCTGGTGATCCTGGCGCATCACATCGCCAGCGACGGGTGGTCCATGGGCCCCCTCGCCCAGGACCTCGCCACCGCCTATGCGGCCCGCTGCGACGGCGCCGCCCCCCAGTGGACGCCGCTGCCGGTCCAGTACGCGGACTACACCCTCTGGCAGCGCGAGATCCTCGGCGACGAGAGCGACCCCGACAGCGTCATCGCCGGGCAGATCGACTACTGGCGGCGGCAACTGACGGCACTGCCCGAGCAGTTGGAGCTTCCGATCGACCGGCCGCGGCCGGCCGCGGCCAGTCACCGGGGTGACAGCGTTCCGTTCGCCTGGGACGCCGGGCTGCACGACGGCCTCATCCGGCTGGCGCGCGAGCACCAGGTCAGTGTGTTCATGGTCGTCCAGGCCGGTGTCGCCGCGCTGCTCACCCGGCTCGGCGCGGGCACCGATATTCCCCTGGGCTCCGCCATCGCCGGACGGACCGACGATGCGCTCGACGACCTCGTCGGGTTCTTCGTCAACACGCTGGTGCTGCGTACCGACACCGCGGGCGATCCATCGTTCGCCGAACTCCTGGGCCGGGTCAGGGAGACGGACCTGGCGGCCTACGCCCACCAGGACGTGCCGTTCGAGCGGCTGGTGGAGATCGTCAATCCGACCCGGTCGCTGGCGCACCACCCGCTCTTCCAGGTGATGCTCGTCCTCCAGAACGCCGCCGAGGGCGACTTCGCGATGCGGGGACTGGTGGCCACCGAGGACGACGATGTCCATGCGGGGATCGCGAAGGTCGATCTGACCTTCAGCCTCGGGGAGCGGTTCGGTGAGGGCGGCGATGCCGCCGGTATGCAGGGGGTCGTCGAGTTCGCCACCGATCTCTTCGACCGGCGGACCGCGCACACCATCGCCGTACGGCTGGAAGCGCTGCTGAGGGCGGCCGCGGCGGATGCGGCTCGGCCGATCGGAGAGATCGAGATCCTGTCGGGTGAGGAGCGTGAGCTGCTGCTCAACGGGTGGAACGACACCGGTCGGGAGGTCGCGGAGGCCACGCTGCCGGAGCTGTTCGAGGCGCAGGTGGCGCGGACTCCGGACGCCCCGGCGCTGGAGCACCAGGGCGGCCGGTTCACGTACGCCGAGCTCAATGCCCGTGCCAACCGGCTGGCCCGTCTCCTCATCGGTAAGGGCATCGGGCCCGAGCAGATCGTCGCGCTCGCGCTGCCCCGCTCCGCCGACCTGATCGTCAGCATCCTCGCCGTCCTCAAGGCCGGTGCCGCCTACCTGCCCGTCGACCCGCACTACCCCGCCGAGCGCATCGCCTACATCCTCGAGGACGCGCGGCCCGCCCTGCTCCTCACCGATCGGGACACCGTCGCCGGGCTGCCGGGTACCGGGCTGCCGATGCTCACCGTCGACGCCCTTGGCGACGGCGCCCAAGGCACAACCCACTCGGGCGACTCCAATCCGCTTGACGCCGACCGCACCACCGCACTGCTCCCGGGCCACCCCGCCTACCTCATCTACACCTCCGGCTCCACCGGCCGCCCCAAGGGCGTCGTCGTCTCGCATCAGGCGGTGAACGGTTTCGCGGCCGATGTCGCCGACCGCTGGCAGCTGACCGGCGACAGCCGGGTGCTCCAGCTCGCCTCGCCGAGCTTCGACCCCTCGGTGTTCGAGATGTGGATGGCGCTCCGGTCGGGCGCCTGCCTGGTGGTCGCGCAGGCGGGCCCGCTCGCGGGTGAGGAACTGGCCGGTGTGCTGGACGATCTGCGCATCAGCCATGCGCAGATGTCGCCGGCGGCGCTGGCGAGCATGCCGATGCGCCCGCTGCCCCTGCTGCGCACGCTGATCGTCGGCGGTGACTCCGTGCCCGGCGAGGTCGCGGCGCGCTGGTCCGCGGGGCGCGGGATGTTCAACGCCTACGGCCCGACCGAGGCCACGGTATGGGTGACGGTCAGCGGCCCGCTCTCCGGCGCCGTTTCCCCGGCGATCGGCCGGCCCGGCTGGAACACCCAGGTCTATGTGCTGGACGCCGCGCTGCGGCCGGTGCCGGTCGGGGTTCCCGGCGAGCTGTATGTGGCCGGTGCCCGGCTGGCCCGCGGTTATCTGCGCCGCCCCGAGCTGACCGCGTCCCGCTTCGTCGCCAATCCGTTCGGCGCGCCCGGTGCACGGATGTACCGCACCGGTGACCTGGTCGTACGGCGTGCCGACGGCGAGCTGGAGTTCGTCGGCCGCTCCGACGACCAGGTCAAGGTCCGCGGCTTCCGGATCGAGCACGGCGAGATCCAGAACGTGCTCGCCGCGCATCCGACGGTCGGCCGGGTGGCGGTGGTCGTACGGGAGGACCGGCCCGGCGACCAGCGCATCGTGGCCTATGTGGTGCCCGCGGAGACGTCCGAGGACGGCGTGGACCCGGCCACTCTGCGGGAGCGGGCGGCGAAGGCGCTGCCGGACTACATGGTGCCGTCGGCGTTCGTCGTGCTGGCGGCGCTGCCGCTGACGCCGAACGAGAAGCTCGACCACAAGGCGCTGCCCGCACCGGAGTTCACCGGCAGCGAGGGCGGCAGAGCGCCACGCACGGCGCAGGAGGAGATCCTGTGCGGCGTCTTCGCCGAGACCCTCGGCGTGGAGCGGGTCGGCACCGACGACAACTTCTTCGACCTCGGCGGGCACTCGCTCCTGGCGATGCGTCTCGTCAGCCGGGTGCGCTCGGCCTTCGGCGTGGAGCTCGCCGTCCGCGACCTCTTCGAGGCGCCGACCGTCGCGGGTCTCGCCGAGCGTGTCGGCACCGCGGTGGGCGGCCGTACCGCGCTGGCGCCGATGGAGCGGCCCGAGCGCGTACCGCTGTCCTTCGCCCAGCGCCGCCTGTGGTTTCTGCACCAGCTGGAGGGGCCGAGCGCGACCTACAACGTGCCGATGCGGCTGCGGCTGAGCGGAGAGCCGGACGTCGCCGCGCTGCGCGAGGCGATGGCCGATCTGGCCGCGCGGCACGAGTCCCTGCGGACGGTCTTCCCGGAGGTCGACGGCACGCCGTACCAGCGGGTGCTCGAAGGTGACGCCGCCCGGCCGCCGGTCGAGTGCGTCCGTACGGACGCCGGGTGGCTGGCGGAGGCGATCGAGCGGGCTTCCGCGCACGCCTTCGACCTGACGAGCGAACTCCCGCTGCGGGCCTGGCTTTTCGAGACCGCACCGGATGAGCGGGTGCTGTTGCTCCTGGCGCACCACATCGCCAGCGACGGCTGGTCGATGGCTCCGCTCGCCCGCGACCTGGCGACCGCCTATGCCGCACGAAGCGAGGGCGCGGCACCGCAGTGGGCGCCGCTGCCGGTGCAGTATGCCGACTACACGCTGTGGCAGCGCGAGACCCTCGGGGACGAGAGCGACTCCGGAAGCCTGATTGCCGGTCAGGTCGCCTACTGGCAGGAGCAGTTGACCGAGATGCCGGAGCTGCTGGAACTGCCGACCGACCGGCCGCGGCCGGCGGAGGCCAGCTACCGGGGCGAGAGCCTCGACTTCTTCTGGGGTCCCGAGTTGCACGAGGGCGTCACCCGGCTGGCGCGGGAGCACCAGGCGGGTGTGTTCATGGTCGTACAGGCGGCCCTGGCGGCGCTGCTGACGCGGCTCGGGGCGGGCACCGACATCCCGATCGGCTCGCCGACCGCCGGACGCACGGACGAGGCACTCGACGACCTCGTCGGGTTCTTCATCAACACCCTCGTGCTGCGTACGGACACCTCCGGCAACCCGACCTTCGCCGAACTCCTCGGCCGGGTACGGGAGACCGGTCTGGCGGCCTACGCGCACCAGGACGTGCCGTTCGAGCGGCTGGTGGAGATCGTCAATCCGACCCGGTCGCTCGGGCACCACCCGCTGTTCCAGGTGATGTTGAGCTTCGAGGCCGCGTCCGCCGATGTGCCGCTGGCCGGGCTCGACGGCAGCCTGGAGGCCTCGGGTTCCGCCACCTCGAAGTTCGACCTGGAATTCGGGCTGGAGGAGAAGGCCGCGGCCGACGGCCGGCCCGCCGGGATGGCGGGAACGGTGGACTACGCCACGGACCTGTTCGACCGGGCTTCCGTGGCGGCGATCACCGCGCGGCTGGAGCGTCTGATCCGGGCGGCCGTTGCGGATGCGTCGCGGCCGATCGCGGACCTGGACATCCTCACCCCCGGCGAGCGCGAGCAGCTCCTCGACACCTGGCCCAGTGCCGTACGGCAGCTGCCCGACGGCACCACCCTGCCGGAGCAGACCCGCCTCTACGTCCTCGACCAGGACCTTCAGCCCGTCCCGGTCGGCGTCACCGGCCAGCTCCACCTCGCCGGCACCACCCTGAACGGCACCCTCCTCAACGGACAGACGATCACCACCGACGCCTGCCTGACCGACCCCTTCGGCCCGACCGACTCACTCATCTACCCCACGGGCACCACGGCACGCTGGACCACCGACGGAAACCTCCACCTCCTCACCGACACCGAGGCACACAACTCCACCTCCACCACACCGGCACGACGCCGCAAGCCCACCCCCCAAGAAGAAATCCTCAGCGGACTCTTCGCCCACACCCTCAACCTCCCCACCCTCGACATCCACGACAACTTCTTCGACCACGGCGGACACTCCCTCTCCGCCGTACGCCTCCTCAGCCGCATCCGCACCACCTTCGGCGCCGAACTCACCGTCCGCGACCTCTTCGAAGCACCCACCATCGCCGGAATAGCCACCCGACTCACCCACGCAGCCCAAGCACGCACCCCCTCACCCCCCAACCCCGCCCCGACCACACCCCCCTCTCCTACGCACAACGCCGCCTCTGGTTCCTCCACCAACTCGAAGGACCCAGCGCCACCTACAACGTCCCCATGGTCCTGCGCCTCACCGGCGAACTGAACGTCGACGCACTACGCGAGGCGATCCACGACCTGGCGCGGCGGCACGAGACCCTGCGGACGGTGTTCCGTGAGGCCGACGGCACGCCCTACCAGCACATCCTCGAAGGTGACGCCGCCCGGCCGACCATCGAGGTCGTCACGACCGACCGCGAGCAGGTGCGGCAGCGGGTGGCCGAGGCCGGGCGGCATGCCTTCGACCTGGTGAACGAGCTGCCCCTGCGGGTGTGGCTCTTCCGGACGGCGCCGGACGAGCACGTACTGCTGCTGCTGGCCCATCACATCGTCAGCGACGGCTGGTCCACGGACCCGCTGTCCCTCGATCTGTCGGTGGCGTATGCGGCGCGGTGTGCGGGTGCGGCTCCGCAGTGGGAGCCCCTCCCGGTGCAGTACGCCGACTACACGCTGTGGCAGCGGGAGATCCTCGGTGACGAGAGTGACCCGGAGAGCCTGATCAGCACTCAGGTCGGCTACTGGCAGGAGCAGTTGGCCGGTATTCCGGACCGGCTGGAGCTGCCGACCGACCGGCCCCGGCCGGCCGTGGCCGGGTATCGGGGCGAGGACGTCGACTTCGCCTTCGATGCCGAGCTGCACGAGGGGATCATGCGGCTGGCGCGGGAACACCGGGCGAGCGTGTTCATGATCCTCCAGGCGGGTCTCGCCGCGCTGCTGACGCAGCTCGGTGCGGGCAGCGACATCCCGATCGGTTCACCGATCGCCGGGCGTACGGACGATGCGCTGGAGGACCTGGTCGGGTTCTTCGTCAACACGCTCGTCCTGCGCACCGACACCTCCGGCGACCCCACGTTCGCCGAGCTGGTGGACCGGGTACGGGAGACGGACCTGGCGGCCTACGCGCACCAGGACGTGCCCTTCGAGCGGCTGGTGGAGATCGTCAATCCGACTCGGTCGCTGGCACACCACCCGCTGTTCCAGGTGATGTTGGTGCTGGCCAACAAGGCCGAGGGCGACTTCGCGATGCAGGGGCTGGAGGTCTCCGACGACGAGTTCACCTCCTTCGCCGCGAAGTTCGATCTGACCTTCCACATCGCCGAGCAGCACACGCCGGACGGCGCCGCCGCCGGGATGACCGGTGCGCTGGAGTTCGCGACGGACCTCTTCGACCGGTCCACCGCCCGGGAGCTCACCGCCCGGCTGGAGCGTCTGCTGCGAGCCGCCGTCGCGGACGCCACCCGGCCGCTGACGGAACTGGACGTGCTCGGTGCGGCGGAACGCCACCGGATCCTCGTCGAGTGGAACGACACGGCGCATCCGGTGCCCGCGGCGACGCTGCCGGAGCTGTTCCAGGCGCAGGCGGCGCGCACCCCGCAGGCCGCGGCCGTCGAGGACGGCGCCACGGTGTGGACGTATGCCGAGCTGAACGCCCGTGCCAACCGGCTGGCGCATCACCTCCTGGCCCAGGGCGTCGGCCCGGAGCGGGTCGTCGCGCTCGCGCTGCCCCGCTCCGCCGATCTGGTCACCGCGATCCTGGCCGTCCTCAAGACGGGCGCCGCCTATCTGCCCGTCGATCCGGACCTGCCCGCCGACCGCGTGACCCGGATGCTGGCGAGCGCGTCGCCGGTGGGTGTGGTGACGCACCGGAAGATCGTCGGGGAACTGCCCTCGACGCCGGGGGCGGTGCGGGTGCTGGTCGACGACCCGGCCACCGCCGGTGCGCTGGAGGCCCGGCCGGCCACCGATCCCACCGATGCCGACCGCGGCACCCCGCTGCTGGCCGCCCATCCGGCGTACGTGATCTACACCTCGGGCTCCACCGGCGTCCCCAAGGGCGTGGTGATGCCGGGCGGTGCGATGGTCAACCTGCTGGCCTGGCATGCGCAGGCGGTGCCCGGCGGGCCGGGGCGCCGGGTGGCGCAGTTCACCGCGATCGGCTTCGACGTGGCGGTGCAGGAGACCCTCTCGGCGCTGCTGCACGGCGCGACCCTGGTGATCCCGCCCGACGACATCCGCCGGGACGCCGCGGCGTTCACACGCTGGCTGGAGGCGCAGGGGATCAACGAGCTGTACGCGCCCAACCTGGTCATCGACGCGGTGGCCGAGGCCGCCGCCGAGCAGGGCTCGGGCCTGCCCGCGCTGTCGGGGATCGCCCAGGCCGGTGAGGCGCTGGTGCTCAGCGGGCAGTTGCGCGACCTGTACGCCGGGGAGCCGCGGCGGCGGCTGCACAACCACTACGGGCCCACCGAAACCCATGTGGTCACCTCGTATGCGCTGCCCGCGCAGGTCGCCGACTGGCCCGCCGTGCCACCGCTCGGCGGTCCGATCTGGAACACCCAGGTCTATGTGCTGGATGCGGCGCTGCGGCCGGTGGCGGCGGGCGTGCCCGGCGAGCTCTACCTCGCGGGCAGCCAGCTGGCCCGCGGGTATCTGGACCAACCGCGGCTGACCGCCGAGCGGTTCGTGGCCAACCCGTTCGGCGAGCCGGGGCGGCGGATGTATCGCACCGGTGACCTGGCGCGCTGGCGGGCCGACGGCCGGCTCGAATACCTGGGCCGGGCCGACGACCAGGTCAAGGTCCGCGGCTTCCGGATCGAGCCCGGTGAGATCGAAACCGTGCTGGCGGCGCATCCGTCGGTGGGGCAGGCGGCCGTGGTGGTCCGCGAGGAGGCGCCCGGCGGGAAGCGGCTGGTGGCCTATCTCGCGCCGGCCGGCGCGGCGGTGCCGGACACCGCGGAGCTGAAGGCGCATCTGGCCGGGCGGCTGCCGGAGTACATGGTGCCGTCCGCCCTGGTGGTGCTGGAGGCACTGCCGCTGACGCCGAACGGGAAGCTGGACCGGCGGGCGCTGCCGGCCGTGGACTTCGCGGCGGCGGCCAGCTCGCGGGCGCCGCGCACCGCGCACGAGGAGTCGCTCGCCGCGATCTTCGCGGCGGTGCTGGATCTGCCCCGGGTCGGTATCGACGACAGCTTCTTCGACCTGGGCGGACATTCGCTGCTGGCCACGAAGCTGATCAACCGGGTGCGTACGGAAATGGGCGTCGAGCTGTCCATCAGGGCGGTGTTCGAGGCACCGACGGTGGCGGCGCTCGCCGAGCGCGTCGTCGGGTCGAAGAAGAGAGCACGGCCCGCGCTGCGGCCGATGCCGAGGTCTGGGAAGTAATCATGATTCCGCTGTCATTTGCCCAACGCCGTCTGTGGTTCCTTCAGCAGTTCGAGGGCCCGAGCGCGACCTACAACCTGCCGATGCTGCTGCGGCTGACCGGAGAGCTGGACGTCGCCGCGCTGGGCCGGGCGCTCGGCGATGTCGTCGAGCGTCACGAGAGCCTGCGCACGGTCTTCCCGGAAGCCGACGGCACGCCCTTCCAGCAGGTCCTGCCGGCCGAGGAGGGCCGGACGGACCTGGAGGTCGTCGCCTGCTCTCCCGAGGAGCTGGAGGAGGCCCTGCGGAGGGCGGCCGAGCACGCCTTCGACCTGACGACGCAGACGCCGCTGCGGACCTGGCTGTTCACGACCGGGCCGCGCGAGCACGTCCTGCTGCTGCTCGCCCACCATGTGGCGGCCGACGGCGGCTCGCTGGCCCCGCTGATCCGCGATCTGACGCAGGCGTACACCGCCCGGCGCGCGGGCGGGGCGCCGCAGTGGGAACCGCTGCCGGTGCAGTACGCCGACTACACCCTGTGGCAGCGCGAGGTCCTCGGCGACGAGGACGACCCGGACAGCCTGATCTGTGAGCAGGTCGCCTTCTGGCAGCAGGCGTTGGAGGGCCTGCCGGACGAGCTGGAGCTGCCCACCGACCGGCCCCGCCCGGCCGTGGCCAGCTACCGGGGCGACAGCGTCGCGCTGTCCTGGGACGCCGGGCTCCACGAGGGGCTGACCCGGCTGGCGCGCGAGCACCGGTCGAGCATGTTCATGGTCATCCAGGCGGCCCTGGCGGCGCTGTTGACGCGGCTCGGGGCGGGCACCGACATCCCGATCGGCTCGCCGATCGCCGGGCGTACGGATGATGCGCTGGAGGATTTGGTCGGGTTCTTCGTCAACACGCTCGTCCTGCGCACCGACACCTCCGGCGACCCGACCTTCGCCGAACTCCTGGGCCGGGTACGGGAGACGGACCTGGCGGCCTACGCCCACCAGGACGTGCCCTTCGAGCGGCTGGTGGAGATCGTCAACCCCACCCGCTCCCTGGCGCGGCATCCGCTGTTCCAGGTGATGCTGGTGCTCCAGAACAACGACAAGGCCGACCTGGAACTGCCGGGTCTGCGGGTCGACTTCGACGGGGTCGACACCGGAGTGGCCAAGTTCGACCTCTCCTTCGACCTGGAGGAGCGCCTGGGCGCGTCGGGGGAACCCGAAGGCATCGACGTCGACGTCGAGTTCGCCACCGAGCTGTTCGACCGGGAGACCGTCGAGGTGCTGGTGGCCCGCCTGGAGCGACTGCTGCGCGCGGTGGTGGCCGATGCGTCGCGGCCGGTCGGGGAGCTGGAGGTGCTGGCCGGCGAGGAGCGGGTCCGGCTGCTCGACGGCTGGAACGACTCGGCGCTGGAGGTGCCGGCCGCGACGCTGCCGGAGCTGTTCGAGGCCCAGGCCGCCCGGACGCCCGGCGCCCCCGCGGTGCTGTGCGGTACGGACGCGCTGTCGTACGCGGAGTTGGACGCGCGGGCCAACCGGCTCGCCCGGCTGCTGCTCGCCCGCGGCGTGGGCCCGGAGAGCCATGTGGCGGTGGCGCTGCCCCGCACGGTGGAGCTGCCGGTCGCGCTGCTGGCCGTGGCCAAGACCGGTGCGGCCTATCTGCCCGTCGACCCGGACTACCCGGCCGACCGGATCGCGTACATCTGCGCGGACGCGCGTCCGGTGTGCGTGCTCGCCGACACGAGCACGGCGGCGGCGCTGCCGGTGGACTCCGGTGCGCTGGTGGTCGTCGACGACGCGGCGACTCGGGCCGCGCTCGCCGCGCTGCCGGACGCCGGTCTGACGGCGCAGGAGCGGCCGGGCCCCCGCTCGGCGGACCACCCGGCCTATGTCATCTACACCTCCGGTTCGACGGGCCGCCCCAAGGGCGTGGTGGTCTCGGCCGGCAATCTGCGCAACTTCCTTGCCGCGATGGACGAGTGGGTCGCGCCGACGCCCGCCGACCGGCTGCTGGCGGTCACCACGGTCGCCTTCGACATCGCCGGCCTGGAGCTGTATCTGCCGCTGGTGCACGGTGCGGCGGTGGTGCTCGCCACCTCCGAGCAGGTCCGTGATGCGGCGCTGCTGGCCGATCTGGTGGCATCGGCCGGTGTGACCGTCATGCAGGCCACGCCCTCGCTGTGGCAGAGCCTGGTCGCCGAGCGCCCCGAGGCGCTGCGCGGGCTGCGGCTGCTGGTCGGCGGCGAGGCGCTGCCCGCGCCGCTGGCGCACCGGATGGCGGAGCTGGGGGCGAGCGTCACCAATCTGTACGGCCCGACGGAGACGACCATCTGGTCGGCGGCCGCGCGGGTCGGCGCCGACGGGTCCCCGCCCATCGGGCGGCCGATCGGCAACACCCAGGTGTATGTGCTGGACGCGAGGCTGCGGCCGGTGCCGGCCGGGGTGCCCGGTGAGCTCTACCTCGCGGGCCACGGTGTGGCGCGCGGCTACCGGGGGCGGCCGGATCTGACGGCGGAGCGCTTCGTGGCGAATCCGTTCGGTGCGCCGGGTACCCGGATGTACCGGACCGGTGATCTGGCGAAGTGGCGGGCGGACGGGCAGCTGGAGTTCGTCGGCCGGGTCGACCACCAGGTGAAGGTCCGTGGTTTCCGGATCGAGCTGGGTGAGATCGAGTCCGCCCTGGCGGCGCAGCCGGCCGTCGGCCAGGTCGCGGTGATGGTGCGCGAGGACCGGCCGGGCGACCAGCGCATCGTGGCGTATGTGGTGCCCTGCGTCGGCGGTGCGGCGCCGGTCGCGGCGGACGTGGTGAAGGCCGCGGCCCGCACGCTGCCGGAGTACATGCTGCCGTCCGCGTGTGTGGTGCTGGACGCCTTCCCGCTGACCCCCAACGGGAAGCTGGACCGCCGGGCCCTGCCGGCGCCGGGTCCCGCGGAGGCGGGCGCTCTCCAGGAGCCGCGCGATGCGCGGGAGGAGATCCTGTGCGGCCTGTTCGCGGAGGTCCTGGGCCTGGAGCGGGTCGGGACCGACGACAACTTCTTTGCGCTGGGCGGTCATTCGCTGCTGGCGACGCGTCTGGTCAGCCGGGTGCGGACCGTCTTCGGCGTCGAGCTGGCGGTCCGGGACCTGTTCGAGGCGCCGACGGTGGCCGGGCTGGCCGGCCGGTTCGACGGCGCGGGGCGGGCCCGTGCGGCGCTGGAGCCGATGGAGCGGCCCGAGCGGGTGCCGCTGTCGTTCGCGCAGCGGCGGCTGTGGTTCCTGCACCAGCTGGAGGGGCCGAGCGCGACGTACAACGTGCCGCTGGTGCTCAGGCTGACCGGCGCCCTGGACGTCGAGGCGCTGCGCGCGGCGATGGCGGATGTGGCCGGGCGGCACGAGTCCCTGCGGACCGTCTTCCCCGACCTCGACGGCACGCCGTACCAGCTGGTGCTCGAAGGCGACGCCGCCCGGCCGGTGGTCGAGGTCGAGCAGACCACGGCGGACCTGGTGGACGGGCGCCTGGCCGAGGCGGCCCGGCACCCCTTCGCGCTCACGACCGACATTCCGCTGCGGGCCTGGGTGTTCACCACCGCTCCCGACGAGCACGCCCTGCTGCTGCTGATGCACCACATCGCCAGCGACGGGGCCTCGTTCGCCCCGCTGATCGACGATCTGTCGGTGGCGTACACGGCGCGCTGCGCGGGCGCGGCGCCCCAGTGGGATCCGCTGCCGGTGCACTACGCGGACTACACGCTGTGGCAGCGGGCCGCGCTGGGCGACGAGGACGATCCGCACAGCCTGATCTCCGCGCAGACGGGCTTCTGGCAGCGGACGCTCGCCGGGCTCCCCGACCAGCTGGAGCTGCCCACCGACCGGCCCCGGCCGGCGGTGGCCGGACACCGCGGTGACGCCGCCGAGTTCGCCTGGGACGCGGAGCTGCACGAGGGCGTCGCCCGGCTGGCGCGGGAGCACGGGTCGAGCGTGTTCATGGTGCTCCAGGCGGGTCTGGCGGCGCTGCTGACCCGGCTGGGCGCGGGCACCGACATCCCGATCGGCACCCCGGTCGCCGGGCGTACGGACGAGGCGCTGGAGAAGCTGGTCGGCTTCTTCGTCAACACCCTGGTCCTGCGCACCGACACCTCCGGCGACCCGAGCTTCGCCGAACTCCTGGGCCGCGTACGGGAAACGGACCTGGCGGCCTACGCGCACCAGGACGTGCCCTTCGAGCGGCTGGTGGAGATCGTCAACCCCGTGCGGTCGATGGCGCATCATCCGCTGTTCCAGGTGATGCTGGTGCTGCAGAACACCGAGGACGGGGAGTTCGAGCTGCCGGGCCTCCAGGTCGGGACGGAGGACGTCGCCACGGGGGCCGCCAAGATCGATCTGGCCTTCAACATGGAGGAACTGCGCACCGACGAGCGGGCGTTCGCGGGGCTGGCGGGAACGGTGGAGTTCGCGACCGACCTCTTCGACCGGTCCACCGCCGAGCAGCTCGCCGCCCGGCTGGGGCGGCTCCTGCGGGCGGCGGTGGCCAACGCCGCCCGGCCGCTGACGGAGCTGGACGTGCTCGACGCGGCGGAACGCCACCGGATGCTCGTCGAGTGGAACGACACCGCGCGGCCCGTCACCGCCGTCCCGCTGCCCGAGCTGTTCCAGAGCCAGGCGGCCCGCACCCCCGACGCCCCGGCGGTCGAGCACGGCGCCACCGTCCTGACGTACGCCGAGCTCAACTCCCGTGCCAACCGGCTGGCGCACCGTCTGATCGCCCAGGGCATCGGCCCGGAGAACATCGTCGCCCTGGCCCTGCCGCGCTCCGCCGACCTCGTCACGGCCGTTCTCGCCGTCCTCAAGGCCGGCGCCGCCTATCTGCCCGTCGACCCCGACTACCCGGGCGAGCGCATCGCCTACATGCTGGAGGACGCCGCGCCCGTCGCCGTGGTGACGGACCGCGCGAGCGGCCGGACGCTGCCGGGGACCCACGTCCCGGTGCTGACCATGGAGGACGCGGCGGACGGCGCGGTGGACGGCGCCGCGTACGACCCCTCGGACGCCGACCGGACCATGCCGCTGCTGCCGGGGCACCCCGCCTACGTCATCTACACCTCCGGGTCCACCGGCCGCCCCAAGGGCGTCGTCGTCGCGCACAGCGGGATGGCGGGCTTCGCCGCCGACAAGATCGAGCGGTGCGGGGTCGAACCGGGCAGCCGGGTGTCGCAGTTCGCCTCGCCCAGTTTCGACGCCTCGGTGCTCGAACTGTGGCTGGCGCTGCTGTCCGGCGCCTGTCTGGTGATCCCGCAGGGCGGTCCGTTCGCCGGTGAAGCGCTGGCCCGGGTCCTTGCCGACCTGCGGATCAACCATGCGCCGATGGCCGCGGCGGCGCTGGCGAGCATGCCCGCGCAGGCGCTGCCCGAGCTGCGGTCGCTGGCCGTGGGCGGTGACGCCTTCACCGGTGAGGTCGTCGGCCGGTGGGCGCCGGGGCGGCGGATGTTCAACGGATACGGTCCGACCGAGGCGACGGTCTGGGTGACCTCCAGCGCCCCGCTGACCGAGCCCGTCGCGCCGCCGATCGGCCGCCCGGTCCTGGGCACCCAGGTCTATGTCCTGGACCCGTCGCTGCGGCCGGCCCCGGTGGGCGTACCCGGCGAGCTGTATGTGGCGGGCAGCCAGCTGGCCCGCGGGTATCTGCGGCGTCCCGGGCTCACTGCCGGGCGCTTCGTCGCCAATCCCTTCGGGGCGCCGGGCAGCCGCATGTACCGCACGGGCGACCTGGTCAAGTGGCGTGCCGACGGTGAGCTGGAGTTCCTGGGCCGGGTCGACCGGCAGGTCAAGATCCGGGGATTCCGCATCGAGCTGGGCGAGATCGAGAACCTCCTCGCCGCCCACCCCGCCGTCGGCCAGGCGGCCGTCATCGTGCGCGAGGACCGCCCCGGGGACAAGCGCGTGGTCGCCTATCTCGTACCGGACGAGGCCGGCAGCGCGGTCGACGTCGGCGGTCTGCGGGCGCATCTGGCCGGGCAGCTGCCCGACTACATGCTGCCCTCGGCGCTGCTGGTGCTCGACGCGCTGCCCCTGACGGCCAACAGCAAGCTGGACGTCGAGCGGCTGCCCGCGCCGGACTTCGCGGCGCTGGCGGGTGACCAGGAGCCGCGTACGCCGCGCGAGGAGACGCTGTGTGCGCTCTTCGCCGAGGTGCTGAACCTGCCGCGGGTCGGGGTCGCCAGCAGCTTCTTCGAGCTGGGCGGCGACAGCATCCTGTCGATCCAGCTCATCTCGCGGGCCCGTAAGGAAGGCATCGCGCTCACCGCGCGGGAGATCTTCCAGCACCAGACGGTCGAGGCGCTGGCGGCGCTGACGGCCGACGTTCCGGCCGGGGCCGCCGACGGCGACCCGGACGCCGGGATCGGTGCGCTGCCGCCGACGCCGATCATGCACTGGCTGCGCGAACTGGACGCTCCGGTCGCCGGCTTCAACCAGTCCATGATGGTGCAGGTCCCGGCGGACCTGGGAGAGCAGCGACTGACCGACGCGGTCCAGGCGCTGCTCGATCACCACGACGCGCTCCGCCTGCGGGTGCCCGAGAGCCCGGCACCGGACGCCGCGGGCGCGCCGGTCTGGCACCCCGAGGTCATGCCGCGCGGCAAGGTGGCGGCCGGGGACTGTGTGCGCCGCATCGACGCGGCGGGGGTGCACGGCGACGGTCTCACCGCGCTGATGGCCGCGGAGGGCGACCGGGCGGTGGCCCGGCTCGCACCGGCCGACGGGGCCATGGTGCAGGTGGTGTGGTTCGACCGCGGGCCGGGCGAGGCGGGCCGACTGCTGCTGGTGCTGCACCATCTGGTCGTCGACGGGGTGTCCTGGCGCATCCTGCTGCCCGATCTGACCGCCGCCTGGGAAGCGCTGGCGGCCGGCCGGACTCCGGCCCTGGAACCCGCCGGAACCTCCCTGCGCGAGTGGTCACAGCGGTTGACGGCCGCGGCGCAGCATCCGGACCGGCTCGCCGAACTGCCGGTGTGGCGGGAGGCCCTGCACACGCCGGAGCCCCTCATCGGCGGCCGGGCGCTGGATCCGGTCCGCGACCGGGGAGACGCCACCCGCTCGCTGACCCTCACCCTTCCCGCGGACCTCACCCGGCCCCTGCTGACGAGCGTGCCGGGCGCGTTCCACGCCGGGGTCAACGACGTCCTCCTGGCCGGTCTGGCGCCGGCCGTCGTGGAGTGGCGGCAGCGGTGGGGCGCCGGCGGCGGCCAGGTGCTGATCGACCTGGAGGGCCACGGCCGGGAGGAGATCGTCCCGGGTGCGGATCTGACCCGTACGGTCGGCTGGTTCACCAGCATGTATCCCGTACGCCTCGACCCGGGGCCGTACGACCGGGCCGAGGTGTGGGCCGGCGGGCCCGGCATGGGCCGGATGGTGAAGCTGATCAAGGAACAGCTGCGGGCCTTCCCCGACAACGGCATGGGCTTCGGACTGCTCCGCCACCTGAACCCCGCCACGGCGCAGGAGCTGTCGGGCCTCGGGAAGCCGCAGATCGGCTTCAACTACCTGGGCCGGTTCGCCGCCTCCGAAGAGACCACGGCCGCGGACTGGGACATGGCGCCGGACGCCACGCTGCCGTCGGGCCACGACCCGCGGATGCCGGTGACCCACGCCCTGGTCGTCAACGCGGTGACCGAGGACCACGCCGACGGTCCGCGCCTGTCCGCCACCTGGAACTGGCCGAAGGACCTGCTGGACGAACACGACGTACGCGCCCTCGCCGAGAGCTGGTTCGCGGCGCTGACGGCGCTGGTCACCCACTGCGAGGGCCGGGACGCCGGTGGACACACCCCGTCCGACCTCTCCCTCGGCTCGCTGAGCCAGGACGAAATCGACGAACTCGAAGCCGAATTGGAAATGCCGTGAAGACTCAGTCCGCACTCGAGGACGTCCTGCCGCTCGCGCCGTTGCAGGAGGGATTCCTGTTCCACGCGCTCTACGACGGGCAGGCGCCCGACATCTACAACGTGCAGCTCGTCCTGCGCATCGAGGGCGACGTGGACACCGCCGTACTGCGCCGGTCCGTCGACGCCCTGCTCACCCGGCACGCCAATCTGCGGGCGAGCTTCCGTACCCGCAAGAACGGCCAGCCGATCCAGGTGATTCACCGTCAGGTGCCGGTGCCGCTGCGGGAGGCCGCGCTCACCGAGGACGGGGAGACGGAGCGCGCGGCGGAGCTGGAGCGGCTGCTGGCCGCCGACCGCGCGGAGCGCTTCGACCTGGCCCGGCCGCCGCTGCTGCGGCTGACCCTGGTACGCCTCGCCGACCGGCGCTACTGCCTGGCTCTGACCGCCCATCACATCCTGCTCGACGGCTGGTCCACGCCGCTCCTGCTGGACGAGCTGTTCACCCTCTACGCCCAGCAGGGCAGCCCCGCCGGACTGCCCCGGGCCACCCCGTACCGCGACTACCTGGGGTGGCTGGCACAGCAGGACCTCGGCGCATCCGAACGCGCCTGGCGGCAGGCGCTGGCGGGCCTGGAAGGGCCGACCCGGGTCGCGGACACCGCGGACCGGACCCCGGCGCTGCCCGAACGCGTCCGGCGCGAGCTGTCCGAGGAGTTCACCGCCGAGCTGACGGCCGCGGCCCGCAGCCGCCGGCTGACGATGAACAGCGTGCTCCAGGGCGCCTGGGCGGTGGTCCTCGCCCAGCTGACCGGCCGGGACGACGTGGTGTTCGGCACGACGGTCTCCACCCGCCCGGCCGAACTCCCCGGCTCCGAGGCGATGATCGGGCTGTTCATCAACACCGTCCCGGTACGGGTCCGGCTGACGCGGGAGCGGTCCTTCCTGGACAATCTGGTCCGCTTCCAGGACGAGCAGAGCGCACTGCTCCCCCACCAGAACCTCGGCCTCGGCCGGATCCAGCAACTGGCCGGCGAGGGCGACCTCTTCGACACCACCACGGTGTTCGAGAACTACCCGCTCGGTGCCGGCGACGACGAGGAACCCGTCGCGGGGCTGCGGCTGACGGAGGCCGACGGCCGCGATGCGACGCACTACGCCCTGAACCTGGTCGGCGACCAGCTCGGCGGTCGGCTGACGCTGCGCCTCGACTACCGCGCCGACCTGTTCGCCCAGGACACCGCGGAGGCCGTCGTAGCCCGGGTCCAGCGGCTGCTGGAGTCGGTCGTCCGCGAACCCGAAACGCCGCTGGGCCACCTCGCCTTGACCGGCGCCGGTGAGCGCGACCGGCTCGACGCCTGGAACGCCACCCGGCACGAGGTCCCCGCGACGACGCTGAGCGCCCTCGCCGAGGCGCAGTGCGCCGCGACCCCCGAGGCCGTGGCGGTGGTGTGCGAGGACACCGCCCTCACCTACGCGGAACTCGACGAACGGGCCAACCGCCTCGCCCACCTGCTGACCGCCCGCGGCGCGGGCCCGGAGCACCTGGTGGCGCTGGCCCTGCCCCGCTCGGCGGAGATGGTCGTGGCGCAGCTCGCCGTGCTCAAGAGCGGTGCGGCCTACCTCCCCCTGGACCCCGGCCACCCCCGGGACCGCATCGCCTTCACCCTCGCCGATGCCGCCCCGGGCCTGGTCATCACGACCGAGGAGGCGGCCGGCGTCCTGACCGGCGTTCCGCACCCGCAGCTGGTGCTGGACGCCGCCGACACCCGCACCGCGCTGGCCGCACAGCCCGCCACCACCCCGGCCCGCCCCCCGTATTCGCCCCACCGTCCCGCGTACGCCCTCTACACCTCGGGGTCCACCGGCACCCCCAAGGGCGTCGTCGTCGAGCACGGTGCGCTGGTCAACCACATGTCCTGGATGGCCGACGCGTTCCCGCTCGGCGCGCAGGACACCGTCCTGGCCCGGACCGCGTTCACCTTCGACGCCTCGGTCTGGGAGGTCTGGCTGCCCCTGCTGCGCGGCGCCACGCTCTGCATCGCCCCCGAGGCCATCGCCCGGGAGCCGGAGCGGCTGGTCGCCTACATCCGTCGACACGGCATCACCGTCGCGCAGTTCGTACCCTCACTGCTGGCCGTCATGGCCGATGCGGCCGCCGGCGACGACCTGCCCCTGAAGCGGGTCTTCGCGGGCGGCGAGCCCCTGCCGCCCGCCCTGGCCGCGCGGACGGCCGAGACCTGGGGGGTGAGCGTGCACAACCTCTACGGGCCGACCGAGTCGACCGTGCAGATCACCACCCATGCCTTCGACCCCGACGCGGACACCGGCGCGGTCCCCCTCGGCGGCCCCGTCTGGAACACCCGCCTCCATGTCCTGGACTCCGCCCTGACCCCCGTACCGGTGGGCATCCCGGGCGAGCTGTACGTCGCGGGCGACCAGCTGGCACGGGGGTACCTGGGCCGCCCCGACCTCACCGCCGGCCGCTTCGTCGCCGACCCCTTCGGCGCGCCGGGCACCCGTATGTACCGCACCGGCGACGTGGTGAAGCGGCGCGCGGACGGGCTCCTGGAATTCGTCGGCCGCGCCGACGACCAGGTGAAGATCCGGGGCCTGCGCATCGAACAGGGCGAGATCGAGGCCGTCGTCACCGGCCACCCCGGGGTACGGCAGGCGGCGGTGATCGTCCGCGAGGACCGGCCGGGCGACCAGAGGCTCGTGGCCTACGTCGTCCCGACGCCGGAAGGTGACGCGACCCTGGCCGGACTGCGCGAACACGCCACTCGCGCACTGCCCGACTACATGGTCCCCACCGCCTTCGTCCCCCTCGACGCACTGCCCCTGACCCCCAACGGCAAGCTCGACCGGCGCGCGCTGCCCGCCCCCGACGTCGTGCCCACCACCGCCTCCCGACGCCCGCGCGACCCCCGGGAAGAGATCCTGTGCGGCCTGTTCGCCGAGGTCCTGGGCGTGGAACGGGTGGGCGCCGACGACAACTTCTTCCACCTCGGCGGACACTCGCTGCTCGCCATGCGCCTGATCAGCCGGGTCCGTACCGTCCTGCGCGTGGAACCCGCCGTCCGGGACCTGTTCGAGGCACCGACCGCGGCCGGACTGGCCGCCCGGCTGGACCAGGTCGCCGGGGCACGCGCGGCACTGGCCCCGGTGGCGCGGCCCGAGCGGGTGCCGCTGTCGTTCGCGCAGCGACGGCTGTGGTTCCTGCACCAGTTGGAGGGGCCGAGTGCGACGTACAACGTGCCGATGCCGCTGCGACTCTCCGGCGACCTCGATGTCGAGGCCCTGCGCACGGCGATCCACGACCTCGTCGAGCGCCATGAGTCCCTGCGGACCGTCTTCCCCGCCACCGACGGCACCCCGTACCAGGAGGTACTTGAAGGCGACGCCGCCCGACCGACGATCGACGTCGTCCACCTCAGCGAGGAGGACCTGGACACCGCCGTCGACCAGGCCATCTCCCACACCTTCGACCTCACCACCGACCTCCCCCTACGCGCCTGGGTCTTCACCCTGAGCACCGACGACCACCTCGTCCTGCTCCTCGCCCACCACATCGTCAGCGACGGCGCCTCCCTCGCACCCCTCGTCAACGACCTCTCCACCGCCTACACCGCCCGCCACAACGGCACCACCCCACAGTGGGCACCACTCACCGTCCAGTACGGCGACTACACGCTCTGGCAGCGCGACGTCCTGGGCGACGAAAACGACCCCGACAGCGTCATCGCCGAACAGATCACCTACTGGCAGCACCAACTGTCCGCACTCCCCGAGCAGTTGGAACTCCCGGCGGACCGCCCGCGACCCGCCGTCGCCAGCCATCGTGGCGAGAGCGTCGAGATGGAGCTGGACGCCGACGTGCACCGGGGCATGGTCCGGCTCGCGCGGGAGCACCAGGTCAGTGTGTTCATGGTCGTCCAGGCCGGTATCGCCGCACTGCTGACCCGCCTCGGCGCCGGCACCGACATCCCCATCGGCTCGCCCATCGCGGGGCGCACCGATGAGGCGCTGGAGGAGCTGGTCGGCTTCTTCGTCAACACGCTGGTGCTGCGCACCGACACCTCCGGCAACCCGACCTTCGCCGAACTCCTGGGCCGGGTACGGGAGACGGACCTGGCGGCCTACGCCCACCAGGACGTGCCGTTCGAGCGGCTGGTCGAGATCGTCAACCCCACCCGCTCCCTGGCGCACCACCCGCTCTTCCAGGTCATCCTGACCTTCCAGAACAGCAGCGACCTCGAACTCGACCTCGCGGGGCTGTCGGTCCGGGAACACGCGCTGGATGCGGCAGCGGCCAAGTTCGACCTGTCGTTCGCGCTGGAGGAGCAGCACGACGGGGCGGGTGCGCCCGCGGGGATGCGGGGGTTCGTGGAGTTCGCCAGCGACCTCTTCGACCGCGAGAGCGCCCAGGCGATCGCGGCCCGGCTGGAACGACTGCTGCGGGCGGTGGTGGCGGACGCCTCACGCCCGCTCGCGGAGATCGACATCCTGGCGGCGGAGGAGCGGGAGCAGCTGGTCAACGGCTGGAACGCCACCGCCCGCGACGTCCCCGACGCGACCCTTGCCGAGCTGTTCGAAGCCCAGGTGGCACGCACACCGGACGCCCAGGCCCTGGAGCACGAGGGCACCCGGCTGACGTATGCCGAACTCAACGCCCGCGCCAACCAGCTCGCCCACCACCTGATCGCCCAGGGTGCCGGCCCGGAACAGTTCGTTGCCATCGCCCTGCCGCGGACGATCGAGGCGGCCGTGGCGATCCTCGCCGTCACCAAGACCGGCGCGGCCTACCTGCCCATCGACCCGGACTATCCCGTCGACCGCATCGCCTACGTCCTCGGCGACGCCCGGCCCACCCTCCTGATCACCGACGAGAAGACCGCCGGTCGGATCCCCGACACCGGCCTGACGCTCATGACAATCGAGGCGACGGACACCCGCGGCCTCCCCGTCACCAATCCGACGGATGCGGACCGGGTGAGCGAGGCCCGGACCTCCCACCCCGCGTTCGTGATCTACACGTCTGGTTCGACCGGGCGGCCCAAGGGCGTCGTGGTCGAACACCGGTCACTGAACCTCTACCTGTCCTGGGCCCACTCCGCCTACCCCGCGATGAGCGGACGGGCACTCGTCCACTCGCCGCTTGCCTTCGACCTCACCGTCACCGGCCTGCTCGGGCCTTTGACGCTCGGTGGGTGCGCGCAACTGACCGACCTGGACGAGGGCGCTGAGCCGCAGCTCGACCAGCGGCCCACCTTCGTCAAGGCCACCCCCTCCCACCTGACGCTCCTCAAGAACCTCCCGGCCGATGTCTCGCCGACCGAGCAGCTCGTCCTCGGCGGCGAGGCACTCCTCGGCGAGGCGCTCGACGAATGGCGCGCCGCCCACCCCGACGTCACCGTCATCAACGAATACGGACCCACCGAAACCACCGTCGGCTGCACCCAGTTCCCCATCACACCCGGCCAAACGGCCCCCACCGGCACCATCACCATCGGCCACCCCATCTGGAACACCCAGATCCACATCCTCGACACCCACCTCCAACCCGTCCCCACCGGCGTCACCGGAGAGCTCTACATCGCCGGCAACCTCCTCGCCCGCGGATACCTGAACCGACCCGACCTCACCGCCAACCGCTTCGTCGCCAACCCCCACGCAACCCCCGGCAGCCGCATGTACCGCAGCGGCGACCTCGCCCGACGCCGCACCGACGGACACCTCGAATTCATCGGACGCGTCGACCACCAAGTCAAACTCCGCGGCCACCGCATCGAACTCGGCGAAATCGAAGCCGTCCTCACCAGCCACCCCGAGGTACGCCAGGCCGCAGTGATCGTCCGCGAAGACCAACCCGGCGACCAAAGGCTCGTCGCCTACATCGTCCCTGCCCAGGAGGGTGACACGACCCTGGCCGTACTGCGCGAACACACCACTCGCGCACTACCCGACTACATGGTCCCCAGCGCCCTCGTCACCCTCACCACCCTCCCCCTCACCCCCAACGGAAAGCTCGACCACAAGGCCCTCCCCGCACCGGAGTTCACCGGCACCGAAGGCGGACGAGGCCCGCGCACGGCACAGGAAGAGCTGCTCTGCGGCGTCTTCGCCGAGACCCTCGGCGCGGAACGCATCGGCATCGACGACAACTTCTTCGACCTCGGCGGACACAGCCTCCTCGCCATGCGTCTCGTCAGCCGTATCCGTACCGCCTTCGGTGGGGAACTCACCGTTCGCGAACTCTTCGAGGCGCCGACGGTCGCGGGTATCGCCGAGCTCCTCGGTACCGCGGACGACGGACGTACGGCGCTCGTGCCGATGCCGCGGCCCGAGCGCGTACCGCTGTCCTTCGCCCAGCAACGGCTCTGGTTCCTCCACCAGTTGGAGGGGCCGAGCGCGACCTACAACGTCCCGCTGCTCCTACGACTCACCGGGGCGCTGAACATCGACGCCCTGCGCGACGCGATCCACGACCTCACCGAGCGCCACGAATCGCTCCGGACCGTCTTCCCGGAGGCGGACGGCACGCCCTACCAGCACATTCTCGAAGGCGACGCCGCCCGGCCGACCATCGAGGTCGTCCGCACGGACAGCGACGGCCTGGAGGCCGCCGTCGACAAGGCCGTCACCCATGCCTTCGACCTGACCAAGGACGTGCCGCTGCGTGCCTGGGTGTTCGGCACGGAGGAGGAGAACGAGCACACGCTGGTGATCCTGGCGCACCACATCGTCAGCGACGGTCTGTCCATGGGGCCGCTGGCCCACGACCTCACGACCGCCTATGCGGCCCGCTGCGACGGCACCGCCCCGCAGTGGGCGCCGCTGCCGGTCCAGTACGCGGACTACACCCTCTGGCAGCGCGAGATCCTCGGCGATGAAAACGATGCCGACAGCGTCATCGCCGGGCAGATCGCCTACTGGAAGCGGCAGCTCGCCGCCCTCCCCGAGTGCCTCGAACTGCCCACCGACCGGCCCCGACCCGCCACCGCCAGCCACCACGGCGACAGCGTCCCCTTCACCTGGGACACCGAGCTCCACGAGGGCATCGCGCGCCTGGCGCGCGAGCACCGGGCCAGTGTCTTCATGGTCGTCCAGGCCGCACTTGCGACGCTGCTGACGCGGCTCGGTGCGGGTACCGACATTCCGATCGGGTCGCCGACCGCCGGGCGGGCGGATGAGGCGTTGGACGACCTGGTCGGGTTCTTCGTGAACACCCTGGTGCTGCGCACCGACACATCCGGCAACCCGACCTTCGCCGAACTCCTCGGCCGGGTACGGGAAACGGACCTGGCGGCGCACTCCCGGCAGGACGTCCCCTTCGACCGGCTCGTCGAACTCGTCAACCCGGTGCGGTCCCTGGCGTACAACCCGCTCTTCCAGGTGGTGCTGGGGCTGGAATCGGCGTCCGACGGTGAGCTCGCCATGCGGGGGCTCTCGGTCGGCGGTGCGGGCGTCGACACCGGTGTGGCCAAGGTCGATCTGGCCGTCAACCTCCAGGAGGTCTTCGGTGCGGGGGGCGAGGCCGCCGGTGTGCGGGGGGTCGTCGAGTTCGCGACGGATCTCATCGACCGGCGGACCGCCGAGACCCTCTCCGTGCGGCTGGAGCGGCTGTTGAGGTCGGCCGTGGCGGATGCCTCGCGCTCCCTCGCGGAGTTGGACGTCCTGTCCGGTGAGGAGCGTGAGCTGCTGATCGACGGGTGGAACGACACCGGCCGGGAGGTCGCGGTGGCCACGCTGCCGGAGCTGTTCGAGGCGCAGGTGGCGCGCACTCCCGATGCCCCGGCGCTGGAGGACGAGGGCAACCGGCTCACGTACGCCGAACTCAACGCCCGCGCCAACCGGCTGGCCCGGCTGCTCATCGGCAGGGGCATCGGACCCGAGCAGATCGTCGCGCTGGCGCTGCCCCGCTCGGTCGATCTCGTCATCGGCATCCTCGCCGTCCTGAAGACCGGCGCGGCCTACCTGCCCGTCGACCCCCACTACCCCGCCGACCGCATCACCTACATCGTCGAGGACGCGCGGCCCACCGTCCTCCTGACCCACGACGCGCACCTCGCGCACCTTCCCGCCACCGCGGCCCCCGTGCTCACCCTCGGCTCGCTCACCGGCAACCCGGGCGAGGCCAACCCCGACGCAACCAACCCGGGTGACGCCGACCGCACCACCGCACTGCTGCCGGGCCACCCCGCCTACCTCATCTACACCTCCGGCTCCACCGGCCGCCCCAAGGGCGTCGTCGTCTCCCATCGGGGCGTGGCGAATCTGTCGGAGCATCAGCGGGTCCGGCTGGGTGCGGGTCCGGGCGGCCGGGTCTCGCAGCTGGTGTCGCCGAGCTTCGATGTGTCGGTGGCCGAGCTGTGCATGGCGCTGCTGTCCGGGGCCTGTCTGGTGCTGCCGAACGGCTCGCCGGCCGGGGAGGAGCTCGCCGCGTTCCTGTCGGAGCAGCGGATCACGCATGCGCACATTCCGGCGTCGATCCTGTCGGGCATGCCCCGCCGGGAGCTGCCCTCGCTGGCGTCGCTCATGGTGGGCGCCGAGGCGTGCCCGCCGGACGTCGCGGCGTTCTGGTCGGCGGGGCGGCGCATGGTCAACGCCTACGGGCCGACCGAGGCCACGGTGGACACCAGCTTCGCGCTCTGCGGCCCCGACCAGGGGCCGGGGCCGACGCCCATCGGCCGGCCGGTGTTCAACGTCCGGATGTACGTCCTGGACTCGGCGCTTCAGCCGGTGCCGACGGGGGTGCCCGGTGAGCTCTACATCACCGGTCCGGGGCTGGCCCGGGGCTATCTGGGCCGGGCCGCGCTGACCGCCGGCCGTTTCGTCGCCGATCCGTTCGGTGCCGGTGGCGGGCGGATGTACCGCACCGGTGACCTCGTACGGCGGCGCGCCGACGGGCAGGTGGAGTTCCTGGGCCGGGTCGACCACCAGGTCAAGGTCCGCGGCCACCGCATCGAACTGGGCGAGATCGAGAACGCGGTGGCCGCCCAGCCCGCGGTCGACCAGGTCGCGGTGATCGTGCGCGAGGACCGGCCCGGCGACCAGCGCATCGTCGCCTACGTCGTGCCCGCCGGGACGGACGGCGCGGCGCCGGACGTGGCGGAGCTGCGCGCCCGGGTGGCCGAGTTGCTGCCGGAGTACATGGTGCCGTCGGCGTTCGTCGTCCTGGAGGCCCTGCCGCTCACGCCGAACAGCAAGCTGGACCGGGCGGCGCTGCCCGTTCCGCAGCTGCCCGGCGGCGCGGGCGGCAGGGGCCCGCGGACCGCGCACGAGAAGGCGCTGTGCGGGATCTTCGCGGAGGTCCTGGGTGTGGAACGGGTCGGGATCGACGACAACTTCTTCGATCTGGGCGGCCATTCGCTGCTGGCGACCCGGCTGACCAGCCGGATCCGCGCGGAGTTCGGCGTCGAGCTCGGTGTGCGCGAGGTGTTCGGGGCGCCCTCCGTCGCCGGCCTCGCCGGTCGGACGGACCCGGTCGCCGGGCAGGAGGGCGCGGACGACGGGCTGGGCGTGCTGCTGCCGCTGCGCACGTCCGGGTCCGGCACCCCGCTGTTCTGTGCGCATCCGTCCGTCCCGCTGAGCTGGTGCTATGCCGGTCTGCTGGGGGAACTGGACGCGGACCAGCCGGTCTACGGCCTCCAGAGCCGGGCACTGACCGGGGAGGCCGGCCTGCCGGGGACGTTCGCGGAGATGGTCGAGGACTACGCCGCGGAGATCCGGCGCGTCCAGCCGGCCGGTCCGTACCGTCTGCTCGGCTACTCCCTGGGCGGCAATATCGTGCAGGCGCTCGCCACCCGGCTCCAGGAGCTGGGCGAGGAGGTGGAGCTGCTCGTCGTCCTGGACGCGTACCCCGGAGGCGATGTCGAGGCGGTCGCGCTCGATGACGCCGAGGTGCTCGCCCGGTTCCATGCGGATCTGGGCGGGGACGGCGGTGCGGTGCCGGACGCGGCGCGGCAGCGGGCCGCGGTGATCGACTCGCTGCGGACGGGGCTGCCCGGGACCTTCACCGAGGAGCAGCTCGCCCGCATCGTCGATGCGATGGTCAACGGGGTCGGCAACAACAGCCGCTATACGCCGGGGGTGTTCAAGGGCGAGATGCTGCTGTTCACCACGACGGTCGGGCGGGCGGACCCCGGTGCCATGCCCGAGGCGTGGCAGCGGGTCGTCGCCGGCGGTGTGGAGAACCACCGCATCGCCTGCCTGCACGACGATCTGCTGGAGGGCGAGCCGCTGCGCGCGGTGGGTGCCGTCCTGGCGGAGCGGATACGGGAACTGGACGCCCGGGGGCGACTCCTGACGGGGCGCACCCCGGCCTGAGCCGCCCGGTGGCGGCCGGGGTCCGGGTGGCGGGGGCAGCTCCTGCCACCCGGGCTCCGGCGCCCGCCACCCGGAGCCCGGCGTCCGCCGTGCGGGCCCGCGAGCACGCGGTTCGCCGCGCGGCCGACGCTGCCGATAACGAAAGAGAATTACGGCCTCGTACGGTCTGGCCCGTCACTGTTCGATGTGCTTCAGAGAGCGAGACGATGGCCGGGAAACGCCTTTCCGACATACCTGAGATACACCGCCGCCGACTGCTGGGACTGGGTGCGGCGGTGGCCGCCCCCGCGATGCTGGGTCTGGGCATGCCGCGTGCGGGCGCCGTGGTGCCCGACCGGGGCGCGCCCCCGATGTCGCTGCTCTCTTCGAGCAGCGGCCTGGAGGACACCAGCATCACCGATCTGCTCAAGCAGCTGGCCACCGGGAAGCTCACCTCGGTCGAGCTCACCCGGTTCTATCTGGACCGCATCGACCGGCTGAATCTCCACGGGCCCGAGCTGCACGCCGTCCTGGAGACGAACCCGGACGCGCTGAAGCTCGCCGCGCAGCGCGACGACGAGCGCCGCAAGGGCAAGCTGCGCGGTCCGCTGCACGGCATTCCGCTGCTGATCAAGGACAACATCGGCACCGCGGACAAGATGCACAGCAGCAACGGCATGCACGGGCTGATGGGCGTCCGTCTGGCGCATGACGCCACCGTGGTCGCCCGGCTGCGCGCGGCCGGTGCCATCCCGCTGGGCAAGGCGAACCTGACGTCGCTGGTCAGCTCGTCGAGCGGCTACAGCCAGCGAGGCGGCCAGACCCGCAACCCGTACAAGCTGGACCGCTCGCCCAACGGCTCCAGTGCAGGCCCGGCGGCGGCCACCGCGGCCGGGCTGTGCGCGGGTGCCATCGGGACCGAGACGATCGGGTCCATCCTGGGCCCGTCGGGCGCCAACAGCGTGGTCGGCATCCGGCCCACGACCGGACTCACCAGCCGCACCGGGATGTTCCCCGGTGCCCGCAGCTTCGACACCATCGGCCCGATCTGCCGCACGGTGGCGGACGCCGCCCTGCTGCTCGGTGTGCTGACGGGGGTGGACCCCACCGACACGGCCACCGCGGCCAGCGCCGGCAAGTTCCACCACGACTACACCCCCTTCCTCAAGCCCGGCGGGCTCAAGGGCGCCCGGATCGGCATCGTCCGGGAGGTGTTCGCCGGCTACAGCGCGCATGCGGACGCCGTCGCGGAGCAGGCCGTCGAGGTGCTGCGGAAGGCCGGGGCGGTGATCGTCGACAACGCCAACATCCCCACCGCGCAGAAGATGATGTCGGATCTGGACGCCGCCTTCACCGTCCAGATCACCGAGATGAAGCACGACATCGAGTCCTACCTCGCCCGGACCCCGGGCGACCATCCGCGCAGCGTGGCCGAGCTCGTCGCGTACAACAAGCAGCACGCGAGCACGGAGCTGGAGTACTTCGACCAGAACGTGCTCCAGACCATTGCCGATTACGCGGGCAAGCCCTCGGACCCGGAGTACAAGAAGGCGGTGGCCACGGTGCGCCGGGTCGCCCGGGACGAGGGGATGGACGCGGCGCTGAAGAAGCACCGGGTGGAGGCCCTGCTGATGCCGACCGGCGCGCCCACCTGGAAGATCGACCTGGTCAACGGCGATCCGCAGATCATGGGCAGCGCGATTCCGGTGGGTTACGCCGGATATGCGGCCATCAGCGTGCCGGCCGGGTTCGTGCACGGCCTGCCGGTCGGGATCACCTTCGCCGGCACCGCCTGGAGCGAGCCGACGCTGATCCGCCTCGCGCACGGTTTCGAGCAGGCGCATCCGGTGCGTCATGCGCCGACGTTCACCGCACCGAGTGTCGGCCTCTGAGTGAGGGGTGGAGGTGTCCCGTCGCTGCGCGGGGACACCTCCAACTCCTTCCGGTTTGCACCGTCTAAGCTCGTTTCGACGCTTCGGAACCCCGCGCTCGTCCGTCAGCGCGGGGTCGCACAGTCCTCAGGGAGGATCTTCATGTGGGGTCGGTCTCGACAGCCAGGTTCCGGTCGGGCCGAAGGTGAGGAGAGTGCCCCGTTCCCCGGCGTCCGGCGCGAGGACCGGCCGCCGGTGCCGGTGCCCGGGTTCCCCCCGGTGGAAGCGGCGGTGACGCTGCGGGACGTGCACAAGCGCTACGGGCGGGGCAACGGCGCGGTGCACGCGCTGCGCGGGGTGACCATCGGTCTGCCGCGCGCCAGTTTCACCGCGGTGATGGGCCCGTCCGGGTCCGGCAAGAGCACGTTCCTGCAATGCGCCGCGGGACTCGACCGGCCGACCTCGGGCTCGGTGCTGCTCGGCGAGACCGATCTGACGAAGCTGCGCGAGAGCAGGCTCAGCGATCTGCGGCTGGCCCGGCTGGGCTTCGTCTTCCAGCACTTCAACCTGCTGCCCGCGCTGAACGTCTATCAGAACGTCCGGCTGCCGCTGAAGCTGGCGGGCCGCCCGGTCGACCGGGACCGGATCGAGCAGATGCTGGCCCGGGTCGGACTGCCCGACCGGGCGCGGCACCGGCCGGGCGAACTCTCCGGCGGCCAGCAGCAGCGGGTGGCCATCGCCCGCGCCCTGATCACCGAACCGGATGTGATCTTCGCCGACGAGCCCACCGGGGCCCTCGACACCGCCACGGCGGCCGAGGTGCTCACCCTGCTGCGGGAGGCGGTGGACAACCTGGGCGCGACCGTCGTCATGGTCACCCATGAACCCAGCGCCGCCGCCTGGGCGGACCGGGTGGTCTTCCTCGTCGACGGAGAGCTCTCCGACGAACTGATGCTGGGCGACCCGGAGGAGATCTCGGCCCGGATGCGGGTGCTGACCTCGGCCACCGACCGCCCCCAGTCGGCGACTCCCGGAATGCGGGGCCGGGGATGACCGTTCACCTCGCCCTCGCCCAGATCCGTTCCCGCCCCTCCGCCTTCCTCGGCACCTTCGTCGCGCTGCTCTTCGGCGCCGTGGTGATCATTTCGAGCGGCACGCTGCTGCTGGCCGCGGCGAACGCGCAGCAGCAGCCGGTGCGTTACCGCACGGCGCCGGTGATCGTCGCCGCCGACCAGTTCGTGGACGGGCGGCAACTCCCGGACCGGGCCCGCCTCGACACCCGGCTGGCCACCCGGCTGGCGGCGCTGCCGCAGGTCTCGGCCGCGGTCGCCGATACCGCCTTCCCGGTCACCGTCCGCGCCGCGGGCCACCGGGCGATCGCCCTGGACGGCCGGCCGGCCTCCTCGGCGCGGCTGGAGACGACCGGGTCCCCCGCCGTGACGCCGCGCCCCGGGCAGACCGTGCTGGACGCCCGGACGGCCAAGAGGCTGGGGGTGTCCCGGGGCGACACCGTGACGCTGACCGGCCCCGCCGGGACCGCCTCGTTCCGGCTCGCCGGCGTCCTCGACGCCCGCGCTGCGGGCGCCTGGTTCGACGACGCCCAGGCCGGGCGACTGTCCGGCCGGCCCGGCAGAGCCGACGCGATTGCGGTGTTCCCGAAGAAGGGAGTGGGCACCGCCCGACTCGCCGAGCGGGTGCGCGCGGTGGCCGGTTCCGCGAAGGTGTTCACCGGCCCCGGGCGCGCCGAGGTGGAGAACCCGGGCTTCGCCGAGGCCCAGGAGACCACCGTCGCCATGTTCGGTGCCATGGGCGGACTGAGCATCTACGTCTCGGTGTTCGTGGTGGCCAACACCATGTCCCTGTCGATCTCGCAGCGCCAGCGGGAGACCGCGCTGCTCCGGGGTATCGGAGCGCGGCCGGGCCATATCCGGCGGATGGCCGCCGCCGAGGCCACGCTGGTGGCCGTGCTGGCGGTGGCCGCGGGCAGCGCACCGGGCTATCTGCTGGCCCGGCTGATCTTCGACGCCATGCACACCCGGCATCTGCTGCCGCCGGGCACGGAGCTGACGTTCAGCCCGCTGCCCATCGCCGCGGCCGCCGTCACCGGTCTGCTCGCCGCCGTACCCGGCAGCCTGATCGCCTCCTACCGTGCCGCCCGCAGCCGTCCGGCCGAGGCCCTGAGCGAGTCGGTGCTGCCCCGCCGCGGCATCGGCCCCGTCCGGCTGCTGCTGGGGCTGGGGGCGCTGGCCGGCGGGGTGACGATGGCCGTCAAGGTGCTGGCCGCGGGCGGCACGACGGCCGACAAGGCGGCGCCGTTCGTCCTGCTGGTGTTCCTGGTCGCGGTGTCCCTGCTCGGGCCGTTGCTCGCCCGCGCCGCCACCGAGGTCCTGGGCCTGCCGATGCGGCTCCTGGGCGCCACCGGGGAGTTGGCGACGCGGGGCGGCCGGGCCAGGGCGCGGCGGCTGTCCTCGGCGATCGTGCCGGTGGCGCTGGTGGTGGCCTTCGGCGTGACCAAGATCGGCCAGCAGACCACGCTGACGCATGAGACCCGGGTGCAGAGCGCGGCGGCGCTCACCGCGGACCGCGTCCTGGAGGCACCGGACGGGCTGCCCGGCCGGGTGGCCGACCAGGTCGCCGCGCTGCCCGGTGTGCGGGCCGCGACGGGGGTGGCCGAGGTGGGGCTGCTGGCCGGGCCGGGCCACCCCGGCGCGAAGCCCGGTGACCGCACCGTCTCGGGCCGCGCCTTCTCCGGCACCGGTACGGCGCTGGCGCGCAACCTGGACCCGCACGTCCGCGCCGGTTCGCTGGCCGACGTCCGGGCCCAGGGCCCGGGGGGCGGCACGGTGGCCGTCGACCGGCGGCTCGCCGACCGGGCCGGGACCGGGGTGGGGCGGCGGATCACGCTGTGGCTCGGTGACGGCACCGTCGTACGGCCGGTGGTGGCGGCGACCTACGACCGGGGCACCGGTGTGGGCGAGGTGCTGCTGCCGCGGGCCACCGTCCGCGGCCATCTGACCCGTCAGCTGGACGACCGCGTCCTGGTCCGCGCGGACTCGGCGGCCGGGCTCTCACGGCTCGACCGTGAGCTGCGGACCGTCGCCGGTGCCTGGCCGGGTGCCACGGTGCGCTCCGAGGAGGCGACCGCGCAGGCCCGCGAGGCGGGCGGCGAACCGTTCGCCTGGCTCCAGATCATGGCCCTCAGCATGATCGCCGGATTCGCGGGCATCACCGCCGCCAACACCCTGGCGATGGTCACCTTCGAGCAGTTGCGGGAGGTCTCGATGCTGCGGCTGATCGGGACCGGTGTCCGTACGGTGTGCCGGATCGTCCGGCTGGAGGCGCTGACGGTGGCGCTGACCGGGCTGGCCGTCGGCGTGACGATCGCGCTGGTCACCCTGACCCCGCTGGTCGCGGACAGCACGGGGGCCGCGCTGCCGTATCTGCCGCCGCAGTTGCTGCTCGTGGTGGGGGCGGCCACGGTCGCCATGAGCCTGCTGGCCACCGGCATCCCGCTGCGGCTGCTGCTGCGGGTGCGTCCGGTGGACGGTGTCAGCCGGCGGTCCTGAGGCGTTCAGGCCGCCGAGCCCCGCCCGCTGCGCGCACCGTGCTCCACCCGGCCGAAGGCCCGGCACAGCCCCACCAGCAGCACGGCGAACACCACCATCCACAGGAGGCGTACGGGGACCCAGGCCGGGGTGTCGGGCGCGGTGTGGAGGCCGAAGAGCGGGCCGTCGAGTCCCAGGGCGAGCGCGGTCACCGAGATCATCGCCGTCTGGTGCCAGAGGAAGACCGTGATCACGGAGGTGTTCATCAGGGCCACCGCGGCCCAGGCGAACTGGCCGGGCGTGGCGCGGAGTCGACGGTCCGGCGCGGGCCGGGCTGCGGCCCCGGGCCGTCCGACGAGACGGCGCAGCGGGCCGCACAGCAGGAGGGCCGCACCGCACTGGGCGAGGCCGAAGGTCACGGCGGCGAGCGACAGCGGGTTGAGGTTCGACATGGCGGCGCCGTTGACGCCGACCATGCTCGCCGGGTAGCCGCCCCACACGATCAGTGCGGCGGTGGCCGCGACGCCGCCGCCGAGCAGGAGGACCGCGGGCCGGCGGCGGGCGAAGCCGCCGGCCGCCCACACCGCGCCCAGGCAGTACGGCACCAGCCAGCCCGCGAGGACGTTGACGTTGCGGACCGTCTCTATCCAGTCGGCGCCGCCACCGGCGAAGTGCGCCGCGTCCAGCACGGCCACGACGGCGCAGGCCACGACGGCGATCCGCCCCGGCGCCCGCCGCACCAGCGGGGTCAGCGCGGTCAGCACGAGGAAGACCAGCAGGAACCACAGCGGCGAGAGCACCAGGTTGAACAGCGTGCTGATCGTCTCGTGGGCGACACCGGCGGCGGCGAGGCCGAGCACCACCAGGATCCACAGGGACAGCAGCGTGCCCACCGGCCGCAGCAGCCGGCGCATCCGCTGTGCCAGCCAGGGGCGGTAGTGCCCGGTGGGGCAGCTACGGGCCGCGACCCGGCCGCCGACGAAGAAGAAGATCGCCAGCGGCTGGAGCACCCAGGACAGCGGTGTCAGCGCGGGCAGATGGCTCAGCGGGCTCTCGTTCATCAGGTGGCCGCCGGCGCGCAGGGTCACCGCGGTCACCAGCCAGTGGCCGAGCACGACGCCGAGGGTGGACAGGGCGCGCAGCACATCGATCGCCCGGTCGCGGCCGGCCGGGGTCGCCGCGTCGATCCGGAGCACCAGGGCGTGCAGGCGGCCCGCCGCCCGGGGGCCGGCGGTCCGGGGGCCTGCGGGCACGCCGCCGGATATCGGCGCCGTACGGGGTTCGGCGGGGGGCAGGAGACGTACGTCAGCCATGGGAGACCTCCGGGGCAACGGCCGCCGGCAGCCCACGACTTTCCCCTATACGAGCGCGCATCGACAGCCGTTCCTTTCCAGTTGTTCGCTCAACGGAAAAGAAGGCTAGGTTTTTGCGCCCGGGAAATCGTCACGCTCCAGCGCCAACTGCGCGTGTAGCTCTCAGGTATGACCGGCGCCCCGGGAATCGGTACCAGGAACGACGGATCAGCCGCTGCGGCCCAGTACCACCGCCGAGATCTCGCCGGCTCCGTGGTGCACATGCCGCAGCGTCAGCCCGGCGGAGCCCGCCAGTTCCGCCCATTCCTGTCGGGTCCGTTCCCGGCCGCCGGTCATCGCCATCATCCACATGTCGCCCATACGGCGCGGGTCCGGGCCGGATTCGGCCAGCACCCTTTCCAGCAGAATGAGTTCACTGCCCGGAACCATGCCGTCCGCACAACACCGCAGAATTTCGGCCGCCTCGTCATCGGCCCAGTCGTGCAGCACACTGCCCAGCAGATAGGTGCCGTATCCCCGGGGAATTCCCGCCCGCATATCGCCGGGCTCGGCCGAGAACCGGTCACCGTGGCGGCGCAGCATGTCCGGCGGGACGAGAGCGATGACTTCGGGCAGGTCGGTGAGGGTGACGCGGACCGCGGCATCGCCCTCCAGGAGGAGTTCGCTGAGCCCGCCGGTACCGCCCGCCAGATCGACGACGTCCTCGGCGCAGCGCCGCAGCAGGAACGGCAGCAGGGAGCGGTAGAGCTGCTGGGCGCGCATCCGCATGTGTGCGTGGAACGTGACGAGCGCGCCGGGGTCACCGCTCATGCCGGCGAAGATACTGGTGCCGTTGGCCAGGTCGTAGCTGGGCGCTCCGCCGCGTACCGTCTCGGCGAACGGGCCCCACGCCGTGAACAGCGCGTTGTCGGAGAATTCGGCGCGCAGGCTACCGGGCTGGTCCGAGCGCAGCAGCGTGCCGGCCGGGGTGAGACGGACCGTGCCCGCCGCATCGACCCGGAAGATGCCCAGCGTCTCCGCGGCCCGCACCAGGCGCCCCAGGCGCTGGGCGTCGGTGCCGACGGCGGCGGCGATCCGCTCCACGGTGCTGCCGCCGGGCGGCACGCGATCGGCGACGCCGAGTACGGAGACGGCATACAGCACCCGGCTCGGCGCGATGTCGAACATCTCGGTGAGCCGGCGGCGCTCCTCGTCAAGCGTATTCACGCACTTCCCTTTCCGCTTCGGCGCGGGCCTTCTCGTATATCTCGCCCCAGGGACCGGCGGTCCCCTCGCCGAACAGACCGTGCCACACCGTCAGATAGGAAAGCCGCTCGGCGGCCGGAATGGCGGGGAACGTCAGAAAGAGAATGTCCGTGACCACCATGGCCCGCACGGCGAGCACCGGGTGCGGGCTGACCAGCGGACGGAAGGTGTCGCTGTGAATGCCCCGCATCGGATGGCCGGGAAAGAACTCCCCCACCATCTTCCCGGCCGCGACGGCCTCCGCCTTCAGTTCCTGCTGGACCTCCAGGACCCGTTCGCGGCGCAGCTCGGCGGAAGCGTTCACCGGGACCATGACGAAGGCGTTGTACACGCTGTCGGGCGCGCTGCGGTCCCCCAGCCGCGCCAGCGCGGAACGGGCGGTGGCCGCCAGCCGCGCGGTGCCCCGCGGCCCGCTCACATCCACGGAACTGAGCGCGGTCCGGCCCATTTTCAAGGACTGCTCCATGAAAGGGCACACCGCGCCCTTGCGCCCGAGATCGGGATGCGTCCGGGTGAGAAACGACCGGAGCCAGTGCGCTGTTTCGTTAAGGATGTGCGTGTCACCCGGCCCGTCCGACTGCACGACGACGTCCGACGGACCGTCTTGGGTGAGATGCATACATCCCCACCTCTCTCTGTGCCCGGCGAATTCGCTACACCGGCGGGAAATCCCCGGCGTATCGATCTCGCGAATGAGAAATTACCTGCCCGGCGATCCGGCAGGGCGAGGACCGGTGACGGCCGGCGGGCGCCGTGTACCGGCCGGACGCGTCGGACCACAGGAATCCGTGCTGACGTCACGCTTCGCCGGGTGGACGCTAGAGGGCGGCCTTATCGGGGGACTATCGCCCCTATAGCGGGCGGGCCGCCGCACGGACCGGGCGGCGGCGGGCCTTCGTAGGATGGGCCGGTGATACAGGAAACCGAGAGCCCGCCGCGGCGGTCCCCCCGGCGAAGCGGCGGCGGACGGCCCTTTTCCGTGGCGGCGCTGCGGGCGCTGCGTCATGAGCTGTTCGCCTTCTCCACACGCGCCCCGCGGCTCCTGCCCCGGGTCAGGAACCGCGTACTGCGGCAACTGCCGATGGTGTTGGCCGTGTTCTTCGCGACGGACCTTGCGGTGCCCAACGCCCTGGCCGTCTCCGACCGGCTGGATCTGATGTGGGCGGGCGCCGCGGCCGTGGCCTGCGCCCAGTCGCTGCCGGTGGTGCTGGCTCTGGTGTGGCCCGTGGCGGCCTGGTGGCTGTCGCTGGCGGCGGTGCTGCCGTACGGGATCGGGCTGGCCGCGATGGGCTCCGCCGCCCCGGCCGGGGTGCCGTGGCCGTGGACCGAGACCGGGCTGATCGCGCATCTGACCGTCACGCTGCTGGTCGCCTGGCGGGCCCGACCGCGGGTCTATCTGACCCAGTGGGCGCTGACCGTCCTGACCGGCGGGCTGCTGACCGTGCTCGCCTCGCCCGTGGCCGATGCCAACGATCTGCTGCTGCTCGCCCTGCTCTCCGCGTTCGGGCTGGCGGTCCTCGCCGTCGTCCGCGGGCGCACCGAGGCCGAGGACCGGCTGCGGGAGCAGGAGGTGCTCACCGAGTTCGAACGGACCCGCCGGGCGCTGCTGGAGGAGCGCACCCGAATAGCCCGCGAGCTCCACGATGTCGTCGCGCACCATATGTCGGTGATCGCGGTACAGGCGGAGGCGGCACCGTACCGGGTGGCGGATCCGCCCGAGGAACTCAGCGAGAGCTTCGCCAGCATCCGGGGCAACGCGCTGGCGGCCCTGACCGAGATGCGGCACATTCTGGGCATGCTGCGGTCCGACGACCAGCCCGCGGATGGCCGGTTCACGCCGCAGCCCACGCTGGAGAACGTCGAGGAGCTGGTGGACAACGTGCGGACCGCCGGTCTGCACGTCGAGTCCACGGTCGAGGGCACCGCGCGGCCGCTGCCGCAGCGCGTGGAGCTGTCGGCGTTCCGGATCATCCAGGAGGCGCTGAGCAACGCCCTGCGCCATGCCCCGGGGTGCCGGGTCGAGTTCCGGCTATCCTACGAACGGACCGGCATCCGCATCCGCCTGGCCAACAGCCCGGCGACCGGGGCGCAACCCCAGGCGGGCAGGGGGCACGGTGTACTGGGCATGCGCGAGCGGGCCTCCACACTGGGCGGCACCCTGCGGGCCGGGCCGCGCGAGGACGGCTGGTACGAAGTGACGGCGTGGCTGCCCACGAACGACGGGGAGGGCATATGACGATCCGCGTCCTGGTCGCCGACGACCAGACCATGATCCGGGAGAGCTTCGGCATCCTGCTCAACGCCCAGCCGGACATCGATGTGGTGGGCGAGGCGGTCAACGGGGAGGACGCCGTCCGTCAGGTCGGGGAGCTCGCTCCGGACATCGTGCTGATGGATGTGCGGATGCCGGTGCTCAACGGGCTGGAGGCCACGCTCCGGATCACCGAGGCCACCCCCGACGTCAAGATCATCATCCTGACGACCTTCGATTCGGACGAGTATGTCTACGAAGCGCTGCGCGTCGGTGCGAGCGGCTTCCTCCTGAAGGACTCGTCGGCCCATCAGCTCGCGGATGCGGTACGGACGGTCGCCCGGGGCGGCGCGCTGCTCGCGCCGACGGTCACCAAGCGGCTGATCGAGGAGTTCTCCCGGATGCACACGCCCCGGCTGCGCAGTGAGCGGGTCGCGGATCTCAGCGAGCGGGAGACCGAGGTGCTGCGCCTCATCGCCCAGGGGCTGTCCAACGCGGAACTGGCCGACCGGTTGGTCATCGCGGAGCAGACGGTCAAGACCCATGTCAGCCGGATTCTGGTGAAGCTCGGTCTGCGCGACCGTACCCAGGCGGCCGTCTTCGCCTACGAGGCGGGCCTGGTCGTCGCGGGGCAGTGAGCCGCGCCGGTTCCTCCCGCCCGTCCCAGGGGCCGGCCCGCGCGGAATGCAGCCGATACGCAGGCGATAAGCGCGGTTCCTAGCATCGCCGGACCGATGTTGTTGGGATCGTCCCGGGAAGGCGTCATATGCTCATCACTGGTCTTTCAACGGGGCCGGGACGCACCGGCTCCCTCCTGGCGTCCCGATGACCGCGGCGATCCACGTCGAGGATCTGGTCAAGGAGTTCGGCTCGACCCGGGCCGTCGACGGCGTGACGATGGAGGTACCGGCCGGCAGCGTGCTCGGGCTCCTCGGCCCCAACGGGGCGGGCAAGACCACCATCGTGCGGATGCTGGCCACGCTGACCCGCCCGGACGGCGGGCGGGCGCGGGTCGCGGGGTTCGACGTCGTGACCGAGGCCCATCAGGTCCGTGGCCGTATCGGTCTGACCGGGCAGTACGCGTCGGTGGACGAGACCATCCCGGGCTGGGACAACCTCTATCTGATCGGCCGCCTGTACCGGCTGCCGCCGCGGCGGGCCAAAGCCCTCGCCGATGAGCTGCTCGAACGGTTCCGGCTGAGCAAGGCGGCCAAGAAGCTGCCGCGCGACTACTCGGGCGGGATGCGGCGCCGGCTCGATCTGGCCGCCAGCCTGGTCGGCGATCCCGAGGTGCTCTATCTGGACGAGCCCACCACGGGCCTCGATCCGCGCAGCCGACTCGAACTGTGGGACATGGTGCGGTCGTTGGTGGCCCGGGGGACGACGGTGCTGCTGACCACGCAGTACATGGAGGAGGCCGAGGCCCTCGCCGAGAACATCGTGGTGATCGACCACGGCCGGGTGATCGCCGAGGGGACCCCCGCCGAACTGCGCGGCAGGACCGGCGGTCAGGTGCTGCGCATCCGGCCGGACCGGGGCGCCGACCTCACCGAGATCGCACGGCAGCTGAGCGGCACCGGCGGCCGCAGTGCCGTCGCGGACCCGGACGAGGGGCTGATCACCCTGCCGGTCGGCGGCCAGGAGGAGCTGACGGCCGCGCTCCATGTGCTCACCGCCTCCGGAGTGCCCATCGACGGCATCGAGACCCATACCCCCAGCCTCGACGAGGTGTTCCTCACCCTCACCTCGGGCGACCCGGCCGACGACCCACGGAGAACGGCTTGAAACCTCCCCTCTCTGAGGGAGGGGATTCCTAGCTCACATCGCCTGCGGGCCAGCGGTCCGCAAGGTCTTACACGATCAGCGCTAGCCGGGACGGAGACCAGCCCGGACGAGCATCACGCGAGCGGAGTTCTTATCCCTCGGTCGGGAGACTCCGCACGCGGTGCACGTGTACGTTCGTTCTGAGAGAGGCAGTGCGTGCTTGGTTCTCGCTCCGCAGTCTGCACAATCCATGGTGGTATGGGCCGGGTGCACGAGGTGCACGGTCCGGCCGTGCTTGCGGGCCATCTCCAGCAGGGCCGTTTTCGTCATGCTGATCGCCGCATCTGCGGCCTTGCGCGCCATGGTCGACTTCGCCAGGAACTTCGGACGGAAGTCCTCCACGGCCACGGCGTCATGGTCACGGACGACGGCCTTTGCCCACTTGCGGCCGGTGTCCTGCCGCTGCCGGGCCACCTTCTTGTGGACCTTCGCCGTCTGCCGTTTCGCCTCCCGGTAGCCGGCGGAGGCGGCCTGGCCGCGCCCGGGCTTACGCCGGGACATCATCCGCTGGTACTTCGCCAGGCGTTGCGCTGCGTTCTTGCCATGCTGGGCGTGGGGGAGATCGTGGGCGTCGCTGGTGGTGGTCGCGGTCTCTGTCACACCCCAGTCCACGCCGATCACCGCGCCGGTTTCCGGAAGCGGCCGGGTCTGGGCGGGGACGACGAAGCCGGCGTACCAGTGGCCAAGGCTGTCTTGGTAGACCCGCACCGAGGACGGGGCGGACGGAAGATCGCGCGACCACACCACCCGCAGTACGATCCCGCCCGCCAGGTGCAGACGGCCGTCCTTCAGGCGGAACCCGCGCCGCGTGTACTCGAAGGTCGGAGCGGCGTCACGCTTCTTCTTCCACTTCGGCATGCCCGCGCGATGCTGCATCGGCAACCGGGCCTGGATGTCCTTCATCGCCTTGGCACGGGACCTGCCGAAGTCACGTATCAGCTGTTGTTGCGGCACCGAGGCGCCTTCGCGCAGCCACGGGATACGGGCGCGGGCCTCCGTCAGCATCGCGGACAGTGGCACCGGACCGCACGTTTGCTTGTCCTCGGGATGCGCACGATTGTGCGCACAGACTGCCCTGGACCTGGCAACACACTCATTCCACACCCACCGGCACCGGTCCCACTCCGCCAACAGCAAAGCGTTCGCTGTGGACGACACACGCAAGCGGAAGGTGTACCGGGCGTACCCGGTTTCCCCCCCTCGTCTGCGCTGCTGTCCTCACACTCATCAATCTACGTGGGAGCTACGACAGTTGAGACCCGGTTGCCTGAAAAAGCTGATCCGCCACAACCGTGGTGGACGCCGTATCGCCCAGCGGCGATACGCCTTTCCCCGGTCCCCTGCTCCGCAGAAGCTTCGATTCCTCCCCCGGCTGAAGCCGGGAGCATCCACGAAGGAGACCTGATGACCGCCGCACTGCTCGCCCCGTCCGACCCCCAAGCCCCGCCGCGGCGGCCGTCCAGGTCCCGGGTCGGGCTACGGGACGCCCTGGGCCAGTCGCTGGCCATCGCCCGGCGCAATCTGACCCAGTTCAAGAGCGATCCCTCGCAGCTGCTCGACGCCACCGTCATGCCGATGGTGTTCACGCTGGTCTTCGTGTACGTCTTCGGCGGGGCGATCGGCAAGGGGCAGGCGGATTACCGGCAGTATCTGATCCCCGGCATCATGGTGCAGACCGTCAGCTTCGCCGCGCAGGTCACCGGCATCGCGCTCAACCTGGACTTCAGCAAGGGAGTCATGGACCGCTTCCGGTCCATGCCCATCGCGCGCTCCGCGGTGCTCTCCGGCCGGATCCTCTCGGATGTGTGCCGGCTGACGCTCGGGCAGGCCGTCATCCTGGCCTTCGCCTTCGTGATCGGATTCCGGGTCCGCACCGATGTGCCGTCCGTGCTCGCCGCGGTGGGCCTGCTGGTGCTCTATGGGGTGGCCCTGTCGACGATCGCCGCGTATGTCGGTCTGGCCATCCGCAGCCCGCAGGCGGTGCAGTCGGTGGGCTTTCTCTGGATGATTCCGCTCCAGTTCGGCAGCTCGATGTTCGCGCCGCCGTCGACCATGCCGGGCTGGCTCCAGGCTTTTGTGGAGGTCAATCCGACCACGCTGGTGGTCGACGCCTGCCGGGGGCTGCTGGACGGCGGTCCGGTGGCGGGAAATGTGTCCGGATCGCTGTTCTGGATCGGCGGTCTGCTGCTGGTGTTCGTGCCGCTGGCGGTACGTCAGTACGGGCGCCGCACGCTGTGAGCGCATGATCCGGATAATCGCGGGATACGGCCCTGGCCTCGAAAGGCCCGGGCCGTCCTGCATTTCCGCCGCGGGAATTCCTCAGACCGCGCCGTCCCTTTCCTCCTTGACCATTTGGATGGCCTTTTCGATCGCCCTCAGCTCATCGGGCTGGAGGGAGGAGAAACGGAAGGCCAGCGCCTCCAGCCGGCGGTCCGTGCCGGTGACGGGCCGGACACCGGGGGGAACGAGGCGGTCGGGCGGCACCGCGAAGAAGCGCGCGAGCATCTCCCGCGTCTTGTCCGTGATATTGGGCGCCTCGCCCCGCAGAATATTGTGCACATGGCCGTGCGAGATGGTGGCACTGCCATTCGCTTCACGAATAAGCTGGGTGAGCTTTCTTACGGAGGGCACATTCCCCCGGCCGTACTTTTCGTCCAATAGGCCCCGGACGGTGCTGGCGAGCCAGACTCCGGAAGCGTCATCCGACGCCGTGTTCATGCTCGGCGACCTCCCGTCAAGCCTCTGCATGTCATGGCAGTGTACATGCCAGATAAAGAAACGCGGGACGGTCCGATACTTCTGGAAATTCATCACGGACTCGTCTCTTATCGGTACGGACCCGTACGTGCGGCGCCGAAAGCCCTGAGGGAGTTCCGGCGCCGCACGGCGCGCAGTACGGAGAGGGAGAAGCGCAACCCGATCCGGGATGCGGTCGGTTGGCGGACCGCGCTAATTGGACGGCGATGCGGTCAGCAAGTCCAGTGCGGCGGTCCCGCCCGACCCGATGAGCAGCTGCCCGCGCGGGCCGGCGGCGAACTCCCGCCGGCGGGGCGACTCGGCGACGGACAGCCGGCCGCGGAAGGCACGGTGCAGGGCCTCGCGCTGATCGGCCGCGGTTCCTTCCTCGGCCGCCACCTCCCGCGCATGGAGCCGCAGCAGATCGCGGAAGCCGTAGCGCGGCTGCCCCGTGGCGTCGAAGCCCACCGACTGGAGGAGATGGGCGTCCACCAGGCACTCCATCAGGCCCTCGGCCCGGCCGGTGTCGATGGCCAGCAGGGCCGCGCCGACCCAGCCCGTGAAGTCCGGGGCGTCCAGGAGGGCGAGCCTGCGGTAGAGCATGGCGGCGTCCGGGGGCAGCGCGCGGTAGCTCAGCGCAAAGCTCGACCGGACCTGCGATTCGCCGGAGCTGAGCTCGTCGAGCCGCCGTTCCTCGTTGGCCAGCCGGGAGACCAGGTAGGCGATCGGCCAGTGGGGTTTGGCGGCCAGCCGGACGGCGGCGGTCCGCACCGTCAGCGGCAGCAGGTCGCACAGCTCGACGAGCCGTTCGGCGTCCGCCCGCGCGGTGTTCACCCGGTCCGCGCCGATGAACCGCGCCAGCAGTTCGGTCGCCTCCGCGCGGTGCAGCACGTCCAGGTGGACACGGACGGCGCCGTGCCGGACCACCAGCTGTTCCAGAAGGCCGCGGCTGGTCAGCAGCACACAGCTGCGCGAGCTGCCCGGCACGAGGTCGCGTACCTGCTCGAAGGAGCGGACGTTGTCCAGCACGATCAGCACCCGGCGGCCGGCGAGCACGCTGCGGTACAGCGCCGCGCGTTCCTGCGTCCCGGCGGGGATCTCCGCCTCCGGAACGCCCAGGGAGCGCAGGAACCAGCCGAGGACGACATCGGCGGTGGCGGGCTCATGGGCTTCGTCGTAGCCCCGCATATCGGCGAAGAGCAGTCCGTCGGGGAACTCCTCGGCGGCCCGGTGCGCCCAGTGGACGGCCAGGCCGGTCTTGCCGACGCCGGCGCCACCGGTGATCAGCGCCATGGCCGGCTGCCGGTCCTCGTCGTGCAGCAGGGTGTCCAGGTCGGCCAGGGAATCCTCGCGGCCGACGAAGGCGGGGATGTCGGCGGGGAGTTCCAGTGGAGCGGTCCGCGGTGCCTTCGGCTGCGGCGGCGGGGCGGCGGCCACCGGGGCCATCAGCGCCGGGTCGTCCCGCAGGATGGCCTGGTGCAACTCCCGCATGTCCGGGCCGGGTTCGAGGCCGAGGCCGTCGATGAACTGCTCCCGCCCCTCCCGGAAGGTCTCCAGCGCCTCCGCCCGCCGACCGACGCGGTACTGGGCCAACATCAGGGCGCAGCGGGAGCGTTCGCGCAGCGGATGGTCGCGGACCACGGAAAGCAGCCCGGGTATCAGGTCGTTGTGGTGGCCGAGGTCCAACTGGGCGGCGACATACCCGTCGTAGCCGGCGAGGCGGAGTTCCTCCAGGCGTTCCATCTCGTCCTCGACGAGCGTGCCGGCGACTCCGGAGAGCGCGGGCCCGCGCCAGAGGGCCAGCGCCTGTTCGTACCGCGCCGCCGCGTCGGCCGTCCGCTGTTCCTTCGCCGCTTCCTGGGCGTGCAGCATGAGGTGTTCGAACTCGACCGCGTCCACATAGTGGTTTTCCAGGGCGAGCAGATAACCGGGGTGCGCCGTGACGATGACATCGTCGTCGCAGCCTTCGTCCTTGAATCTTTTGCGCAGTGCGGCGATGCAGATCGCCACCTGGGTGCGCGCGGTGGCGGGCGGTCGGCCGTTCCACACCGTCTCCACCAGGGTGTCCACCGAAACAATGCGCCCCGGGTTGAGCAGCAGCAGGGCCAGAATGGTGCGCTGGCGGGCCCCGCCGATGGCTATTCGCTGGTTCTCCTTGGTCACTTCCAATGAGCCAAGGATGTGAAATCTGAGCTGGTCCCCCACAATTTCCCCCTGCACCGAAAGACCGTGTCTCAACAATGAATGGGGATTCACCGAACCGGGCGGGTGTGTGTGCCTGACGGTGTGACGAGCGACAGCTGGAAACGCGGTCCCCCGACCCCCGGCCGTGTCCGCCGGTTCCCGCCGGCCGGCACGGCACTCGTGCCACGGGGTGCACGCCGCCGCCGTGTTGGGCGCACCTGGCGCCGCACCGGCGAAACGGCGTTGGAGCGTGAACGTCTCGCCTGGTCAGAGCGGAGTTCACGGGATCCCGCCGGACCACCCCACGGGTCCGTCGGCCGTCGAGCCGGGTCAGTCTGGCCGGATCATCCGGCAAACCCGCGGCTCACCTCACGGGAAAGCATTCTTGGTCTTCATGGTCCATTCGAATTCAGCGTGGATCGCACGGCATCTTCCGTTGGCACCGTCGTGCACTCGGCGGGTAAAAAGGGTTCCCCCCTACCCCCCGAGCCGTTCGCGATGACGTGAGCAACGCTATGGGAACGGTTGTTTCGCGTCAAGTTTGATGGACAGTCAAGTGGACAATTCAGGGGCCCGCTCACCGGGCGCAATCCTGGCGTCACGATCCGGCGAATCGGGAATGGGAACTACCGCAACCGGCCGCGCCCGAGCGCCGGTTCCGAATCTTTATCCGCTCCTTACGGAACGTTTTTTCGCCCCGTTCACGGCATGGCAAGAGGGCGCCTTCTCCAGCGCCGTTCCGGTTCGCAGGGGCCGAACCGGACCGGCGCGGGAGCAAGGCGCCCTCCGTCGCTGCTCGCCACGCGACCGCGGGCGAACATCGGTCAGTCGAGCACGTGGCCGTCACCGTCCCGGTGTTCCCTCGAGCGGCGCAGGTCGGTCAGGACGAAGGTGCGCTGAAGCCAGCGGTCCTGCCCGTCGTAGCGGGGGCGGAAGGGCGTACGGCCGTGCACGGTCACGCGGTTGTCCACGATGGCCAGGTCGCCGGGGACCAGCCGGACGGTCTGCGCGGTCCGGTCGAACAGCTCCTGGAGTTCGGCCATGGCCTCCTTGGCCCGCACGGTGGTGGGCTCGGTGGCCGAAAGATCCACGCAGATGTCCGGGTCCTCGACGGCCCCGTGGAGCACCGCCTGCGGCTCGGTCCCCACACCGTCCAGGCCGAACGACGGCGGTGCGGCGGTGATGAACTCCTTGCTGAACAGGGCCTGTCGGGACTCCTCGGTCAGCAGCGGCAGCACCTCCCGTATGCACGCGGTGCGCAGCCCCGCGACGCCCTCGTGGTCGGCGCGCAGGCACAGCAGCATCACGAAGTCCGGGCGGTGCGGGTGGAAGGCGTTCTCGGTGTGGAAGGTCAGCAGCACCGATCCCGCGTTGCTCTGGTAGTCCTCCTGTCCGGGCACCGGCACGACGTCCTGCACGATCGCGCCGGTCTTCTCCGGGCGGTAGGCGGCGGGGTCCCCCAGACCGCTCGCGACCATGGCCAGCACGGCCGCGGACACGGTGGCCTCGCGCTGGACGGAACCGGGCTTGCCGGGGGTCGGCGGCAGGGTCGCGTGTCCGACCGGCAGACCGCGGACCAGCATCGAGCCCGTGGGCCCGGAGTCCTTGCGGAACTCCCGCAGGCCGGCGACGAGTTCGGTCGGCAGATCGGACCAGGCCCGGCGGGCGCGGGCCAGCCACTCGGGGTCGTCCACCAGGGCGCCCGGCGCGGCCAGTTCCGCGGCCACCCGCTCGGTCAGCAGCGAGTCGTCGGCGTCCACCGTCAGGATCAGCGGCTGGGCGCCGGTCTGAAGTGTCGTCTCCATGCCCGTCAGCCCATCGCCTCGACGACACTGCGCGGACGCATGTCGGTCCAGTGTTCGGTGATGTAGGCGAGGCTCTCCTCGTGCCCCGCCTCCTCGTTGGCCACCCGCCAGCCGGGCGGGACCGGGCTGAAGGACGGCCACAGGGAGTACTGGTCCTCGTCGTTGACCAGGACCAGGTAGCGGCCTTCGGGGTTCTCGAACGGGTTGGTCATCGCATGTCTCTTTCTGCTGTGCGTGTGGAGCCGTTGCAAGGAATGCGGAGCCGACGGACCGTCAGGCCGTCTCGGCGACCGCGGATCCGTCCGCGTCGAGTGCCGCGGATCCGTAGAGGTGACGGACCCAGTTGGACTGGTAGACCGTGTCCAGATAGCGCTCCCCCAGGTCGGGGGCGATGGCCACGGCCGTGATCCGGTCGGCGTCGGGGGTGTGCTCGGCGAACCACTGCGCGGCGCCGGCGACGACGGTCCCGGTGGAGCCGCCGAAGAGGAATCCGTGGCCGACCAGCCGGTGGCAGGTCCGTACGGTGTCGATCTCCGGGACCTGCACCACATCGTCCACGAACGACTCGTCCAGCAGCGGCGGGCGCACCCCGGCCCCCAGCCCGGGGATCATCCGGGGCACCGCCGGGCCGCCGAAGGTGACCGAGCCGACGCTGTCGACGGCGACGATGCGCACCGCGGGCCGGTGCTCCCGGAACCAGCGCGCGCATCCCATCAGCGTTCCGGTGGTGCCGGCCCCGATGAAGAGCACGTCCAGTTCGGGGAAGCGCCGCGCGATATGCGGTGCGGTCAGCCGGTGGTGCGCCCGCCAGTTGTTGGTGTTGAGGTACTGGTTGAGCCAGACGTAGCGCTCGTCGCCCGCGCAGAGCCGCCGGACGTGGGCGAGCCGTGCGCCGAGGAAGCCGCCCTCGGGGTCGGGTTCGGTGATCGTGTGGACCTCGGCGCCGAGGGCTTCCATCATCTGACGGGTGGCCAGATTGCAGCGGTTGTCGGTGATGCAGACGAACCGGTAGCCCTTGCTCGCCGCGATCGTGGCGAGCGCGACCCCGAGGTTGCCCGACGAGGATTCCACCAGCACCGAGTCGCTGGTGAGCAGGCCCGACCGCTCGGCCGCCTCGACCATTTCCAAGGCGGCCTTCTGCTTGACGGAACCGGCGAAGTTGAACCCCTCGCACTTGAGGTAGAGGGGCATCCCGATCGAGGACCGCAGATCCACGTAGAGATCGTCCTCGTTGAATTCATGCGGAGCCGAGATGATCGGCACAGGACCTCCCGCATTCGCGCTGGTGGAGGATGCGGACCGCTCAGCCGTATCGACGCATCTCATGGAAGAAGTCCTCGACGACCGGGAGTTCCCCGGCGGCGAGCACGGTGTCGTAGACGTGCTTGCCGACCGCGAGGTCGAGCACCCCGAGGCCGAACGGCGAGAAGATCACCGGGCGGTCGGCGGCGGGGGTGAGGCGTCCGGTGAGCACGTCGTCGAGGGTGCCGTCGACGAAGTCGCGGTGGCCGACCTGCTGTTCGGCCAGGTGCAGCGAGGTGTTGGCCTTCAGGCAGTGCTCGACGTCGTCGACGATGTTGGTCGCCGAGAGCACCACCTCGGGCGAGAGGTCGCGCAGCGACACGTGCAGCACCAGGGGGTTGTGCTGGAACAGGTCGGGGTCGGTGACGTGCGGGGTGCCGGCGGTCGTCGCGAAGACCAGCAGATCGCTGGTGCGGATCAGGTCCTCGGCGCTGTCGTGCACGGTGATCCGCCCGGTGCCGTCGGAGGCGCCCTCCAGGTAGCCGGCGAACCCGCCGGCGTACTCGGCGGACAGGTCGAACACGCCCGTCTCGTCGAAGGACCATCCGGTGCCCGCGAGGTACTGGTGCACATAGCGGGCGATCAGCCCGACGCCGAAGAAGCCGATCCGCCGCGGGCGTTCGCGGTGTGCGGAGAGCCGGTCGGCGGCCAGCGCCGCGGAGGCCGCGGTGCGGGTGGCGCTGATGATGGAGCTCTCCAGGCACGCCAGCGGGTAGCCGGTGCGGGGGTCGTTGAGGATGAGGACGGCGGAGGCCCGCGGAATGCCCTCGGTGATGTTGGAGGGGAAGCTGGAGATCCACTTCAGCCCGTCCACCTGCACCTCGCCGCCGATCGACGCCGGCAGGGCGATGATGCGGGAGTCGGGGCGGTCCGGGAAGCGCAGGAAGTAGGACGGCGGGTTGACGGTGTCGCCCGCGCCGTGCGTGCGGTAGGCGGCGTCGATCAGGTCGACGACCTCACGGTGCCGGCCGTCGAGGGCGCGGTGCACCTGGCCGCCGGAGATCACGGCGAACGAGGGCGCCGGGGCGGAAGGGGACATCAGGACTCCACAGGTCAAAGGTCAGGAAAGGACGTGCCCGGCGAGCCGGACCGGGTTGCCGAGGATCGCCACGATGTCGCGGTCGCCCTCGTACGGCTCACGGCTGTGCGCCATGCGGAGGTTGTCGACGAGGAGGACGTCGCCGTCCTGCCACGGCTCGCCCACGGTGGCGGCGCGGTAGGCCGCGTTGAGGGTCTCGACGGTCTCCCCGGTGAGCGCGGTGCCGTCGCCGTACGCGGTGTTGAAGGGCAGGCCCTCGGGGCCGTACACGTCGACGAGGTAGTCGCGGACCATCGGGTCCAGGGTCCGCTCGTTGAGGAAGGCGACCTGGTTGAACCAGACCGGCGCGCCGGTGCGCGGGTGCTCGACGACGGCGGAGCGGCGCTGGCGGGTGCGCAGCCGGCCGTCCGGCAGCCACTCGTGCTCCAGGCCCGCCGCCGCGCAGTACGCGTCGACCGCGGACCGGTCGTCGGTGCCGAACGCCTCCGTCCAGGACACGCCGATGTCGTGGTACATCCGGGTCAGCAGCCAGCCGTCGCGGGCGAAGGGGGCCACCAGATCGGCGGGCAGCGCCTTGAGCACCTCCTGCGAGTCGGCCACCGCGGTGCGGCCGCCCGTGGCGGGGGCGGTCAGACAGCCGAAGACCAGCAGGCTCGGCACCTCGGTGGCGTAACTCAGCTCGTGGTGCATGCACATGGGCTCGTCCGCGGGCCATTCGGAGGAGGAGTAGACGCCCTCCGCGTACGACCTGCGGGGGGCGAACCGCTCGCGTTCGGTCATCGGCGTCACGCCGAGCGCCCGCGCCACCGCCGCCACCTCGTCCGGCGAGCCGACGCCGAGGCCGCGCAGCAGCACCGCGCCATGCTCGGCGATCAGGTCCTGGACGGCGTCGCGGTGGGCCTCGGCCCGGTCGGCCGCGGTGCCTTGTTGCGGGGCGACCCGCAGGACGGGCAGGGCGGCGGGCGCGTCGTTCTCGGCCGCGCCGGGGGCGGCGGTCAGGGTCTGGGAAGTCATCGTCTCTGTCTCTCCGTGAGGTGCTCGCGAGCGGGCGGGCGACCGCGGTGTCAGCCGGTGTGGCCGGTCCCGTGCGCTTCCCGCTCGGGCCGCCCGTCCGCCTTCCGGTCCAGCAGCGCGGCCACGTCGGCGACGGTCGGGGTGTCGGCCAGTTCCTTGACCGTCACCGCCCGGTCCAGGGCGATGGCCAGCCGGATCGCGGTCAGTGAGGTGCCGCCGAGCTCGACGAAGCGCGAACCGCGGCCGATGCGCTCCAGCGGCGCCTTGAGCAGACCGGCCCACAGGGCGGCGACCCGGCGTTCGGTGGCGGTCGCCGGGGGCTGGAACTCGTCGCGGCCGGCCGCCTGTTCCGCCTCGGCCGCCATCCGGACGAGGGCCTTCTTGTCGATCTTGCCGTTGGCGGTGAGGGGCAGCTCGGGGCGGCGGTGCAGATGCTGCGGCACCATGTAGCCGGGCAGCACCGCGGCCAGCGCCTCCCGCACCACCTCGGGGCCCGCCTCCGCGCCGCCGGTGTAGTAGCCGACCAGATAGGGGCGTTCGGCGCTGCCCGCGGTCACCACCGCGCCGTCGCGGACGCCGGGCACCTGGAGCAGGCGGTTCTCGATCTCGCCGATCTCGATCCGGAATCCGTTGATCTTGACCTGGGAGTCGCGGCGGCCGAGGAACTCCAGCGTCCCGCCGGGCAGCCAGCGGCCGAAGTCACCGGAGCGGTAGAGCCGCTCGCCCGGCCGGTGCGGATCGAGACCGAAGGCGGCCTTGGTACGGGCCTCGTCGTTGATGTAGCCGCGGCCGACGCAGACTCCGGAGAAGACGATCTCGCCGGGCACCCCCAGCGGCACCGGGGAGAGCCGCTCGTCGACCACGTACACCCGCACATTGCGGATCGCCCTGCCGAGCGGCACCGAGCGGTGGCCGGGAACCCGGTCCATCACCTCGTGGTTGGTGTCGTCGGACGTCTCGGTGAGCCCGTAGGCGTTGGCCAGGAGCACCCCCGGGAAGGTACGGAACCAGCGCTCGACGAGCTCCTTCTTGAGGGCTTCGCCGGTGACGGAGACGCAGCGCAGCCGGGGCAGCGCCCGCGGGCTCTCCTCCAGGGCCGACAGCACCACCTCCAGGTAGGAGGGGACCAGTTGGGCGACCTGGACGCCCCCGTCGGACAGGGTGTCGAGGAATCTGCCGACGTCCAGGACGACGTCCTGCGGGACGAGGCGGGTGGTGCCGCCGACCAGCAGGGCGGAGACCAGCTGCCACAGGGAGATGTCGAAGCACTGGGGGGCCGTCTGGGCGATGACCTCGCCCTCGCCGACGCCGAGGTCCTCGATCTTGGCCAGGAGGTGGTTGAGGAAGCCGTTGTGCTCGCACATCGCCCCCTTCGGCTCGCCGGTGGAACCGGAGGTGAAGTAGATGTAGGCGAGCTGGTCGGCGGCGACCGGGAGGCCGAGGTCGTCCTCGGGGCCGTCCTGGGCCAGCAGGACGTCGAGGTAGGACAGTTCGACGCCGTCGCGGCCGACGAGCGCCTGCGCCAGATGGGGAACCCCGCGCTCGGCGAGCACCCACCGGCTGCCGCTGCGGGTCAGCACATTGGCGATCCGGTCGGCGGGGAAGTGCGGTTCGAGCGGCAGATAGCAGCCGCCCGCCTTGAACACCGCGATCACGGCGGCCAGCCACTCCAGGGTGCGCTCGGTGACCACGGCGACGACGTCCTCGCCGCGCAGCCCCCGGTGGTGCAGCGACCAGGCGATCTTGTTGGCCCGCCGGTTCAGTTCCCGGTACGTCCAGGAGCGCTCCCCCAGCACGGCGGCGACCGCGTCGGGGTGGCGGCGCACCCGCTCCTCGAACAGCTCGTGGAAGCGCCGGTCCGGGAGGGGGCGGACGGGCCCGGCGAAATCCTCCAGCTGGACGGCGAGTTCCTCCGGCGACAGCAGGCTGTGCAGATGGTGCGGTGCGTCCGGATCCGCGATCAGCGCGCGCAGCGCCGTGAGCAGATAGCCGGCGACCCGTTCGGCGCTGACCTGGTCCTGTGCGGCGACGCCCGCCCACGCCCGGAGGGCCTCGGCCCGTCCCGCCTCGGTGGCCACCTGCGCGATGACCTCGCGCCAGCTGCCCTCGCCGGCCGGCGACTCGTGGAAGCCGGCGACCGCCCCCGCCACGATGACCTGTGCGGCGAGCCGGACGGTCGCGGCGTCGACCCGGCACTGCGCGGCCACCCGCTCGATGCCGTCGGCGACCTCCTGCGGCTCGGCCGGGAGGTACCCGGCCCCCGCGTCGTCGCCCTGACTTCCTGCGCTGCCCACCACGAGCGTTGCACCCCACACCGGATGTCCGTCGGATCGTGAAATCGGCGGCCGGCTTCGGCGGCCGATTTCACCTTGTGGAAGCAAGCTAGGCGGCCTCTATATCGATGGATTATCGAGCTTCTTTGCCCGGCCCGATACCCGGCGCCCCCTCAGGGCGCCGCGTCGCCGGGCCCCCGCAGCGGGTCCAGCAGCATTTCGGCGGCGCGGAAGGCCAGTTCGAGGGACTGACGGTGGTTCAACCGCGGATCGCAGGCGGTTTCGTAGCGCCGGTGGAGGTCGCCGACCAGGACGTCGTCGCCGCCGACGCACTCGGTGACATCGTCGCCGGTGAGCTCGACATGCAGGCCCCCGGCGTGGGTGCCCAGCGCGCGGTGCACCTCGAAGAAGCCGCGGACCTCGTCCAGGATGTCGTCGAAGCGGCGGGTCTTGTGGCTGCTGGGGGCCACGAAGGTGTTGCCGTGCATCGGGTCGCAGACCCAGGCGACCACCGCGCCGTCGGCCGTGACCTTCTCGACCAGGCCGGGCAGCCGGTCGCGGATCCGCCCGGCGCCCATCCTGGTCACAAAGGTCAGCCGGCCCGGTTCGTTGCGGGGGTTGAGCCGGGCGGCGTAGGCGAGCGCCTCGTCGGCGGTGGCGTCGGGGCCGAGCTTCACGGCGATCGGGTTGCCGATACGGGAGAAGTAGTCGACGTGTGCGCCGTCGAGGCCGCGGGTCCGCTCGCCGATCCACAGGAGGTGGCCGCTGCCGGCGTACGCCCGCCCGGTCCGCGCGTCGGTGCGGGTCAGCGCCCGTTCGTAGTCGAGCAGCAGGCCCTCGTGGCTGACGAAGAACTCCACGGCGTGCAGCTGCCGGGAGGTGACCCCGCAGGCTTCCATGAAGCGCAGCGAGCGGTCGATGTCGTCGGCCAGTTCCTCGTAGCGGCGGCCGGCCGGCGAGTCGGTGATGAAGGCCCGGTTCCAGTCGCGTGCGTGGTGCAGGCCGGCGTAGCCGCCGGTGGAGAAGGCGCGTACGAGGTTGAGGGTCGCCGCCGAGGCTTCGTACATGCGCAGCAGCCGCCGGGGGTCGGGGCGGCGGGCGGCCGCGGTGAAGTCCGGTGCGTTGACCGCGTCGCCGCGGTAGGCGGGCAGGGTGACGCCGCCGCGGGTCTCGGTCGGTCGCGAGCGCGGTTTGGCGTACTGCCCGGCCAGCCGACCGATCTTGACGACGGGTACGGAGGCGCCGTAGGTCAGCACCAGGGCCATCTGGAGCAGGGTGCGCAGCTTGCCGTTGATCGCGTCGGCGGTGACGCCGTCGAAGGTCTCGGCGCAGTCGCCGCCCTGGAGCACGAACGCCTCACCGCGGGCGACCGCGGCCAGCCGCTCGCGCAGCCGGTCGCTCTCCTCGGCGAAGACGAGTTCGGGGAGCCGTGCGAGCCGGCCGGTGGTCCCGTCCAGCAGATCCGGGTCGGCCCAGGCGGGCTGTTGGGCGGCCGGAAGGGAATTGCCGTCCGCGCGGTATTCCGTCGTCGGGAGGGGATTCATCGCGGCCTTTCGCCAGAGTCGGGTGCCGCGGCTCCATGCAATCGGGGCACGGGGTCCGCGCGGCACATTCCAACCGCGTCCGCCAAATGCGGTCAAGGCCAGGCGGAATGGTCTGCCCGCCGCATCTCCAAGTGGTCTGGTCGGCGTCGGCCGCCCGGTGTTTTTCTTGGCGACGCCGGACGCGGTATTCCCCATCGCGGCGCAATGCGGTCCGAACGGGAGCGGGCGGCGCGAAAAGAGCCGGACAGCGCGGACAAGGAACCGAAGGAATCAAAGGAATCAGATGACACCGACGACACGGGGCCAGGACGGGACCACGGCGCGGGCGGGCGCGCCGGTGCGCGTGCGTGTCACCGAAGCGCCACTGCCGTGGCACGACCCGCTGCTGCTCTACACCCGGCTGGTCGCCGAACTCGGGCCGCAGGACGTCTTCCTCTTCGAGAGCCTGGCGGGGCCGGAGCGGGACCGCGGCGCGGCGGTGGTCGGCTGCGGACGGCTCGCCGAGGTGCGCGTGTTCGCCCGTCATATCGAGGTCGGCGGGGCGCCCGCGCTGTGTGCCGCCCTGCTGGCGGCGGCCGGCGAGGCGGGGATGACGGCCGACCCGGACGCCCCGCAGGGGGCGCAGGACCGCCTCCGGTTCGGCGATTCCGCGCAGGTCTGGGACCTGATGCGGCGCTCCCAGCGGCTCTTCGACGTGACGACCGCGCGGCCGCAGGACTCCTTCGCGTTCGGCTTCCTGGCAGGCCTGGGCTACGAGGCGGCCTGGCACATGGACGAACTGCCGGAGCGCACGGCCTCCTCCCGGAGCCCGGACATGACGTTCACGCTGTTCCGCCACACCGTCTGGTACGAGCCCGGTGCGGACGGCGCACGGCAGGTGACCGCCCGTGCGGAGGCGTTCCCCGCCGACCGCGTCCCGGACCTGGCCGGCCACGCGCGGGCGGCCGCCGACGCCGCCGCGGAGGGCGACATCCCCGCTCCCGCGGCGCCCGCGCCCCGTTCGGTACGGGACACCGTCGCCCGCGGCACGTTCCTGGACTGGGCCCGCCGGTGCCTGGAGCACATCGGGATCGGGGACATCTACCAGATCCAGATCGGGCACCGCATCGACGTCGACACGGCGCTGACGCCCGTCGAGGTCTACCGGCGGCTGCGGTCGCGCAACCCGTCGCCGTACATGTATCTGGCGCCCCGCGCGGGCGAGACGCTCATCGGCGCCAGCCCCGAGCTGTTCTTCCGCACCGAGGGCGACGAGATCGTCATGCGGCCGATCGCCGGCACCACCCGGCAGGGGCCGACGCCCGAGGAGAACGCGCGCCGGGTCAAGGAGATGCTGGCCAGCACCAAGGAGCAGGCCGAGCATGTGATGCTGATCGACCTGTGCCGCAACGACATCGGCCGGGTGTGCCGGCCGCGTTCCCTGGCGGTGCCGGACCTGATGACGGTCGAGGCGTACTCCCATGTCTTCCACATCGTCTCGACGGTGACCGGACGGCTGGAGCCGCGGGCCGATGTGTGGCAGGCGCTGTGCGCCACCTTCCCCGCGGGCACCATGACGGGCGCGCCCAAGCTGCGCGCCATGGAGATCATCGACGGCATCGAGCGGGAGCCGCGCGGGAGTTACGCCGGGGCGCTCGGCCTGATCGACGTCCGCGGCTGGAGCAGCCTCGCGCTGTGCATCCGCACGATCGTGCACGACGGCCTGACCTACTCCACCCAGAGTTCGGCGGGCATCGTCGCGGAGTCGGTGCCCGAGGCGGAGTGGGACGAGACGCTGGCGAAGATGGGCGCCGCCTACTGGGCGCTGACCGGTGAGGAACTGCTGTGACGAAGATTCTGCTGGTGGACGCGTACGACAGTTTCGTCCACATCATCGACCAGTACCTGCGCACGCTGGGCGCCACCACCGAGGTGGTGCGCTCGCATACGCGCAGTCCGCGGGAGCTGGCGGCCGGACGGCCGGATGCGGTGGTGCTGGGGCCGGGCCCGGGGCATCCCGCCGCCTCCGGCCATGTCGAGCTGGTGCGCCGGTTCGCCGGACGGGTGCCGGTGCTGGGGGTGTGCCTGGGCCACCAGGCCATCGCGCTGGCGTTCGGCGGCCGGGTGGAGGTCGCCGGCCATCTGATGCACGGGCGGACGAGCCCCGTACGCCACGACGGCCGGGGGCTCTTCCGCGGCCTGGGGAACAGCACGGTGGCCACGCGCTACCACTCGCTGATCGTCTCCCGGCCGCTGCCCGACGAGTTGGAGGAGACGGCGAGCGCGGCGGACGACGGCTATGTGATGGGGCTGCGGCACCGCACGCTGCCGGTGGAGGGCGTGCAGTTCCACCCGGAGAGCATCACGACCGAAGGCGGCCTCCAGCTCTTCGAGAACTTCCTTTCCGCCGGGGGGATTTCGCCCGGTGCGGAGCCTCAGGCGCAGCGCGCGGCGCCGGCCGCCGCGGGCTTCGGCGCATAGGCGGCGCCCAGCTCCCGGACCGCCTCCGCGATGCCGGTGCGGGGCACCGCGGTGTAGCCCACCACCAGGGCGGGGGCGGCCCCTTCGGGGCGGGCGTGATAGCGCCGGCCGCCGGGGACCAGCACCGAACGCTCCAGCGCCCGCCCGACCAGCGCGGCCTCGTCGACCCGGTGCGGCAGGCGTACGTACGCGTGCAGCCCGGCCGCCGAGCCGGTGATCCGGGCTCCGGGCAGGAAGCGGTGGACGGCCTGCTCCAGGCATGCGCGCCGTCTGCGGTAGTGGTCGCGGCGGGCGCGCAGATGGCGGTCGAAGTGCCCGCAGCGCAGGAGTTCGGCGAAGGCGAGCTGGGTGAGGACGTCCGACCCCAGATCGCGGTGGGAGCGGGTCCGCTCCAGAGCGGCGAGCAGCCCGGCCGGGGCCGCCAGCCAGCCGAAGCGCAGGCCGGGGGCGAGCGATTTGCTCGCCGTGCCGCCGTAGACGACGCGGTCGGGTGCGAGGCGCTGGAGCGCCGGCGGGCGGGCGCCCGGCTCCAGCCACAGGTCGCCGTCGTAGTCGTCCTCGATCACCCAGGCGCCGGTGTCGCGCGCCCAGCGGACCAGGGCCTCGCGGCGTGCCGGTGAGAGGGTGGCGCCGGTGGGGAACTGGTGGGCGGGGGTGACGAGGACGGCCCGGACGCCCGTCGCGGCGAGCGCCTCGACGTCGATGCCCTCGTCGTCCACGGGCACCGGTACGGGCCGTACGCCCACCTCCCCGATGAACTGCCGCTGGCGGTGGTGGCAGGGGTCCTCCATCGCGATCCGGTCGATACCGGAGGCGGACAGCACCGTGCACAGCAGCCCGAGCGCCTGCGCGAAGCCGGATACCACCATGACCTGTCCGGCGGTGGTCAGCACCCCGCGGGCCCGGCCGAGGTAGCGGGCCAGTTCCTCGCGCAGCCCGTCGGCGCCGGACAGCGGCGGGTAGCCCAGGTCGCCGGGGTCGACCGCCTGGAGGGCGCGCTGGTAGCAGGCGAGCCATTCGCGGTGCGGGAAGCCGGCACCGCGGGGCAGCTCCGGGCGCAGGTCCCAGCGCGCGGGCGGCACCAGCCCGTCATCGAGCAGCGTCGGCAGGGCCGGAGCGCTCAGATGGTGCGCGACGCGGGTGCCGGAGCCGCGGACCGCTTCGAGATACCCCTCGGCGATCAGCCGGCCGTACGCCTCGACGACCACGCTGCGGGAGACCCCCACGTCCTCGGCGAGTTGACGGCTGGACGGCAGCCGGGTGCCCGGATGCAGCACCCCCGCGGAAATCTCCTCCCGTATGCGGCCCTCGATCTGCGCGGTGAGCGGTTCTTCGGATTCTCTCGACACCTCGATCAGCGCGTGCCACGACATTCTTCATTTCCCCCGGAAAGTGGACTGGATTCACTGGAGACAATTGGTCTGGCCGAAGTTCCGCGGCGGCCCTCAGAATTATTCCGTGCCGCGCCCTGCAATGGGGCCGAGAAAAGGGGATGACGCGTGACCGTGACACATCGGGAAAAGTCATGGCCGGACATTCTCACGGCACTGCTGTCGGGCGACGATCTCCCGGCGGACGCCACGGCGTGGGCCATGGACGAGGTGATGCGCGGCCGGGCGACACCGGCTCAACTCGCCGGTCTGCTGGTGGCCCTGCGCGCCAAGGGCGAGACGGTGGCGGAGGTCGAGGGGCTCGTACGGGCCATGTACGAGCACGCCGTGCCGCTCGACGTACCGGGCCCGGCGCTCGACATCGTCGGCACCGGCGGCGACCGGTCCCACAGCGTCAACATCTCCACGATGTCGGCGATCGTCGCGGCGGGGGCGGGCGCCCGGGTCGTCAAGCACGGCAACCGTTCCGCGTCCTCCGCGTCCGGTTCGGCCGATGTGCTCGAAGCGCTCGGGGTGGCCCTGGACCTGCCGGTGGCCGATGTCGCCGGGCTGGTCCGGGAGGTCGGCATCACCTTCTGCTTCGCCCCGCTCTTCCACCCGTCGGTACGTCATGCCGCCACGCCCCGCAGGGAACTGGGCATCCCGACGGTCTTCAACGCGCTCGGCCCGCTGACCAACCCGGCCCGGCCCACCGCTCAGGCGGTCGGCGTGGCGGACGCCGCGATGGCGCCGCTGCTCGCCGGTGTGCTGGCCCGGCGCGGCGTTTCGGCGCTGGTCTTCCGCGGCGACGACGGGCTGGACGAGCTGACGGTCACCACCACCTCCACGGTCTGGTCGGTGCGCGACGGACGGGTGCGCAAGGAGGTGTTCGACCCGCGCGACCTCGGCATCCCGTACGCCCCGCCGCAGGCGCTGCGCGGCGCCGACGCCGCCCACAACGCGGAGGTGGCGCGGGCGCTGCTGCGGGGCGAACGGGGGCCGGTGCGCGATGCGGTGCTGCTGTCCGCCGCCGCGGGGCTCGCGGCGCTCGACCCGTCGGACCGGCCGGTCACCGAGCGCCTCGCGGCCGCCATGGCGCGCGGTGCGCAGGCGATCGACACGGGAGCGGCGGCGGCGGTCCTGGAACGCTGGGCGGCCGTCTCCACCAAGCTCGCCGCGGCGGGCTGACGGCCGCCGCCCCGCGCGCCGATCGGTGCCGTTCAGCGCCGCCCCGCATCCCGCAGCGCGGTCAGCATCGGGCCGGGGCCGCCCTCCCCCGTCACCAGGGCCTCGCCCACCAGCACCGCGTCGGCGCCGTGGGCGGCGAGGGCGGCCACGTCTTGCGGTCCGCGGATACCGGATTCCGCGATGCGCACCACGCCCGGCGGGATACGGGGCGCGAGCCGGGCGAAGGTGGTGCGGTCGACCTCCAGGGTCTTCAGATTGCGGGCGTTGACGCCGATCACCGAGGCGTTGACGGCAAGGGCGCGCTCGATCTCGTCCTCGTCGTGCACCTCGGTCAGCACGGTGAGGCCCAACTCGCGGGCCAGTTCCGTCAGTTCGGCGAACAGAGGCTGATCCAGCGCGGCCACGATCAGCAGCACCAGGTCCGCGCCGTGGGCACGGGCCTCCCACAGCTGATAGGGCGTCACCACGAAGTCCTTGCGCAGCACCGGAATCCGGACGGCGGCGCGTACGGCGTCGAGGTCGGCGAGCGAACCGTGGAACCGGCGCCGCTCGGTGAGCACGCTGACGGCCGCCGCCCCGGACCTCTCGTAGGCACCGGCCAGTTCCGCGGGGTCGGGGATGGCGGCGAGCGGCCCCTTGGACGGGCTGGCCCGCTTGACCTCGGCGATGACCTGGACGCCCGCGGCATCCCGCAGCACGGCGGCGGCGTCCAGCGCGGGACGCGCCCCGGCGACGCGGTCGCGCAACGCGCTCTCGGGCAGGCGGCGTTGCCGCTCCGCCAGATCGTCGCGTACGCCGCCGATGATCTCGTCCAGTACGGTCACGGGGCCGGCTCCTTCGGGTGTACGAGCGGGGGAAGCGCCGCGCGCCGCAGGGGGGATGCCGTGGCGCGGGCGCTTCCGGTTCGGGGGGTGGGTGACGGGGCCGGGCGGCGCCGTCAGACGGCGATCGGCACGACCCGGGGGTTCGCCAGTGCGCGGTAGTCCGCGGCGGCGAGGGCGACGGACAGGTCCAGGCGTGCGGCGTTGAAGTACAGCGTGGGGTGGTCGAAGAGCCCGGGGTCGGCCAGCACGGTGAGCTCGTCGTGGAACGAGAACGGGATGATGCTCCCGCTCACACAGCCCGACAGCCCCTCGGCCAGCGCACGGTCGGCGAGCCGGGCCCGCTTCCCGCCGTACTCCCCCGCTATCCGGGCCAGGTCCACCCGCCGGTCACCGGGTACCACGGCGAGCACATGCCGGGCGCCGTCCGCACCGCCGGTCACCGTGACGATCATGCACTTGGCCGCGGCCGCGAGGGCGTGGCCGCGCAGCGCGCTGGCCCGCACGGTCTGCCCCTCGGGTGCGTGCTCCAGCAGCTCGAAGCGGGCGCCGCCCGTCTCCAACAGCCGCAACAGCCGCCCCGCCGCGGGATGTTCGCCTTCGGGCGCCTCCTCGGCGGGGGCCGCGCCGGCTCTGTGCGGCATGTCCGTTCTCCTTGTCTGTGCCGAGACGCCCGCCGGATTCCGGCACGGGTCGTCCCGGTCGCCGTGACCTGCCGTGCTTGACGGATCCGACGCTAGGGCGCCCGTTTATCGCTGGATTATCGGGCGCTTAGAAGATCCGGCCCGCTGTCCCACCAGGTGAGACCGGGGGGCTCAGTCGGCGAGGCGGTCGACGCGCAGCGCACCCGGCGCGATCAGGTCCTCGGCCTGGACGCGGCGGAACAGCATGGCGACAAGGGATTCCCGGACGTTGATCACATGGAGGCGGACGCCCGCAGCGCGGGCCTTGCGACGCGCCCCCAGGAGGGCATTGAGCCCGCTGATATCGCAGAAGGTGACCGCACCGAAGTCGACATCGATACGCCATGGGCGACGGGCCAGGCAGTCGTCCAGCGCCTCCCGCAGGCAGGGCGCGGTGACGTAGTCGATCTCCCCCGAGACGACGACGGTGGCCCGTCCGTCGGACCACAGAGGAACGGCCCGGAACCCGTCGAGCGGCACGGCCATGGGTCACCACCTCCTTGCTGTTGAGATAAACCCTGGACATAGCGGTGTCAAGAGCCATAAAGGGTGCATATCACCCGGACGCTCTCTCCACCCGTGTCCCGGATGGGCTCATGCCGTTGACCGGATCAAGAACGCGCCCCTCCCGAGAGCGCGTCATCCACTGCGGGGAGCCCCTCCATGAAGCATCGACGTGCCGCTGCTCGCCTCGCTCTGGCGGCAAGCGTCCTCGCGATCGACTGGGCCGCGGCGCCCGCCGCCTCTGCGACGTCGATCGGCGGGCTGGGCAACGCCACGTTCGACAATGTCTGCGCCAACCACGGGTCGGCCACCGCGTCCGGCGTCGGCAACGGAGGCGGCGGCTTCCCCAACAGGACGGCCTTCCTCCCTGCCAACGCTCCCGCGAACCACTGCGGCGGTCCGGGCCTCCCTCTCCCGGACGACCCGTGCCTGCCCGAAATCCTCCACTTCCCGTCCAGCAAGGGCGAGGCGTTCGTCGTCTGCAAGGCTCTCGGGCAGAATCCGTTCGTCTAGGGCCCTGAAGGGCCCTGGGGCCGGACCGATGGGTCGGCAGGGGCCCGACGCCTAAAATACGAAGGACAGGACTGCCCGGGCATACGGCGGTCCGAAGTCCGAAGAACGCGTGAGTAGGCGTGAGACTGCTTGAGAAGGCGTTATGCCTCCCAGCTCCACGGAGCCGAGCACACAGCCGTTCGGGACGCTGGGCGCCGACCCGGCGTCGGAGCGTGACGACGCACTGGTCGGCGCCGCCGTCAGGGCCGTCGAGGCGACCGGGGCGCATGCCGGAAGCGTGTTCCTGGTGTCGCCCGACCGCCGCTCGCTGGTGCTGAGCGCGGTCTGCGGAACGCCGCCCTCCCTGCTCGGCGGCTGGCAGCGCATCCCGGTCAGCAGCGACATCCCGGTGGCGGTGGCGTACCGGACCGGGCGCACGGTCCATCTGGCGGGGGCCGACGAGACCATGCGGCGCTTCCCGCAGCTCGCCATGGCGCTGCCGTACGCCTTCGGATCCGCATCGGTGCAGGTGAAGGCGGGCGACGTGGCCTTCGGGGCGATGGCGGTGGTGTGGGCCGCCGGTCCGGGGGAGGGCGAAGGTCTGTCGAAGGCGCAGCGACGACGGTTGCGGGCCACCGCCGACCGCCTGGGCGCCTCGCTCGCCGAGCTGGACGCCCGCGGCGCCCTGGCCTGGAGCGACGCGCGGACCGTCCCGGTGTCGGTCCCCGCGCGGTCGGCTCCGGCCGTGCGGGTGGGGCTGTTCGACTGGGACCTCGACACCGGGGCCCTCGTGGCGGACGACGCGCTGTGCGCGATCTTCGGGATCGCCCCGGGCGAGTTCGACGGGCGGGCGGCCACCCTGGCCGCCAGGATCGACGACGCCGACCTCCCCGGCTTCAGGTCCGCCACCCGGACCGCGGCGGCGGAGGGCCATGACCTGGCGCTCGCGCTGCACATCCGGGGCGGCGGGCACCGCGCCGTCGAGCTGTGGGGCCGCGTACCGCAGGCTCCCGACGACGGGCGAACGCGGCCCCATCTGGTGGGTGCCGTCCTGGATTCGGGGACCGGTATGGCCGCCGTCGAGGCGATCGAACGGCTCGCGGACGGCTTCTTCGCGCTCGCCCCGGACGGCCGGGTCACCTACGCCAACCACGGCCTGGAGCGCCTGCTGCGGGTCCGCCGGGACGACCTGCTGGGCCGGCGCCCCTGGGACGTCCTGCCCTGGCTGGCAGATCCCGCCTACGAGGACCGCTACCGGGCCGCCATGATCTCCCAGCAGCCGGTCTCCTTCCTCGCCCGCCGTCCGCCCGACCCCTGGCTGGTGTTCTCCCTCCACCCGGGTGCGCAGGGCATGACGGGCTGGGTGGCGCGCGTCAGGGGGCCGGTGCCGGCCGACGCCGGGCCCGGGGCGCCGGTCGCGGACGATGTGGCGGCCGGGCCGTCGCCGCCCCCCGGCGCCCCCCGCCTGGGCACGCTCTACCGGGTGCTCCAGCTCGGCAGCGCACTGACCGAGGCGGTCACCGCCCACGAGGTGTGCGAAGTCGTCGCCGAACAGCTGCTGCCCGCCGTCGGCGGCCAGCGGCTGGCGCTCTACGTGGTGACCGAGGGCCGTCTGCATCTGCTCTCCCAGCGCGGCTACCACCAGGACGTCCTCGACGTCCTCGACCGGTTCGAAGGCGCGCCGCTCCGCGCCGGCCTGCCCGTATCGGATGCGCTGCTCTCCGGGGCGCCGTTGTTCATCGAGTCGCGGCAGGCGTTCGCGCGGGCCTACCCCGGGTTCCCGCTGAGCGACTCCGGCTCGTGGGCGTACCTGCCGCTCATCGCCTCCAACCGCCCGGTGGGGGCCTGCGTCCTCGCCTTCGACGAGGCCCACCGGTTCCGGGGCGACGAGCGGGACCTGCTGACCGCACTGGGCGGGCTGATCGCCCACGCCCTGGAGCGCGCCAGGCTCTACGACGCCGAATTCGCCGTCGCCCACGGCCTCCAGGACGCCCTGCTGCCGCACCGGCTGCCCGCCCTCCCCGACGTCCGCGTCGCGGGCCGCTATCTGCCGGGAACGCGCGGTATGGACATCGGCGGCGACTGGTACGACGTCATCCCCACCCGCGACGGTGTCGCGCTGGTCGTCGGCGACGTCGAGGGGCACAACGTCGCCGCCGCGGCCGTCATGGGCCAACTCCGCAGCGCGGTACGGGCCTTCGCCACCGCGGGCCACCGGCCCGGCGACGTGATCGCCAGCACCAACCGCCTGCTGCTGGACCTCGACCCCGGGCTGCTCGCCAGCTGCTGCTACGTCCGCCTGACCCCGGAGTCGGGCATCGCCCGCGTGGTCCTCGCGGGCCACTGCCCGCCGCTGCTGCGCCGGGCCGACGGGGACACGACCGTCCTGGACCTGCCGCGCGGCCCGCTGCTCGGCGTGGCGGACACGGCCGCCTACCCCGAATCCGATGTGCACTTCCCGCCCGGCGCGATCCTCGCCCTGTACACGGACGGGCTGGTGGAACGGCGCGGCGCGGACATCGCCACGGGCATCGACCGGCTCCGTGCCGCCCTGGCCCATGTGCACGCCGCCTCCCTGGAGGAACTCGCCGACAGGCTCCTCCTGGAGGCCCGCCACTCCCCCAAGCGCATGGACGACATCGCCCTGCTCCTCAGCCAGTCGGCTCCGGCGCACCCGCGTCAGGCGGCGGCTCGGCAGGGAAGAGCGTGACGCGGGGCCGCGCTCAGCGGGGCAGCGTGAAGTCCCGCTCGAAGGAGGCGAAAGCGGTTTCCTGCCGCCACTGGACGGCCGCCTTGGGGCTGGCCGCCAGCAGGTGACGGCAGGCGGCACCCGGGGATCCGCTGCCGGGGAGCTGTCCGCGGCAGGCGGCGACCGGCCGGTAGCCGTCCCGTGTCGGGTTGCCCCGCCACAGGCTGCGGCCGGGCAGGAAGGCGTACTCCAGCGAAGCGCGGGCCAGGTCCTTCAGCTCGCCGTAGCCGAGGTGGTACGTCCTGGAGGCGTACTGGTACTCGTGCGTGATGTCGATGCGGGAGATGCCGGGGTCGTCGGTGGCCAGCACGATCGGCACCCCGTAGGCACGGTAGACCGTGAAGGGGTGCTCGGCGCCCTTGACGCCGAGGATCTGGGCGTTGCTGGTGAAGGGGACCTCGACGGCCACCTCGCGGTCCGCCATGGTGCGCGCCAGCCGCCGCCAGTCGTCCTCGTGGACGAGGTCGACGCCGTGGCCGATGCGTTCGGCGTCGGCGACGTTGACGGCCTGGTTGATATGGAACTTCAGGTCTTCCGGTTTGGCCAGGCCCGGCCACAGCTCGCCGGCGTGCAGGGTGATGTGGGCACGCGGATAGATGCGGTGCAGAGAGGCCAGCATCCGCATCTGGAGGGTGTAGTCGCGCAGGGCGGTGGCCCCGTCCTCGGGCTGGACCAGGTTGACCGCGGTGAACCGCGGGTCCCGCTCGGCCAGGCGCATGCCCAGTTCCATCTGCGTGAAGACCCGTTCGGGGCTGCTGCCCCGGGAGACCTGGGAGTTCCAGCGCACCGTCAGACGGCAGCCGGGGGCGGGGCGGGAGGTGCCGCAGCGCGAGGTCCTGCGGAACTCGGCGTCCGCCTCGTCGGCTTCCTTGCGGGCCGTGGCCACCAGGCGGTCCAGTTTGCCGCCGGCCACCAGGGCCTTGTGCATCCGCGCGAAGTCGCCGTCCCAACCGACCTGATCGGCAACCTTCTTGGCTTCCTCGGAGGCGGGGGTGACCAGCGTCTCCAGGTAGAACTGGTTCTGCTCGGCGATGCCGTCGGCGACCTTCGACAGCAGCGTGCCGCGGTGGCGCCAGGTCACCTCGCCGAACTTGCCGAACGTGTCGAAGAAGTGGTCGTGCCCGGACTGCCCCGGCGGAAGATCCTGCATGGACCAGGCGCGCACCAGCGCGTCATGGAACGCCCGGTCGGTCCGCGCGTCCGCCGCGGGCCGCTTCCCCGGTCCGCACGGCGCCGGGACCGCCGTCATCGTCTTGCCGTCGATGCACAGTCCGTCCTTGGCGGCGAGTGTGATCAGGAACTCGGTGGGGACGGCGCCGGAAAGGTGGTTGTGCAGATCACCGCCCTTCGGCAGGTGCCGGAAGAAGCGGTGCAGCCATGTGGGGTCCTGGCGTATGGACTCCAGATAGGCGGCGGTGCGCGCTTCGGACGCGGTCAGCGGGCGGGCATGACGCGGTGGCGGAGTCGGGGAGCCGGCAGGCTGCGCGGCGGCGGCCGGTAGTGCGGACAACAAGGACAGCGTGCTGAGGGTGGCCAGACCGGCCCGGAGGACCCGGCGACGGTCGATGGCACGACGATGATCACGATTCACCGTCGCATGATCGCCGCCGTGCGGGCGCACGGGGAGTCAGTTTTCGGCACGTTCTCCCCGGCGGGTAGCCGAGACCCGGCGGTTCTGTCGGGTTTCGGCCACCGCCCGTAGGACGTCGACCAGTGCCGCGACCGTCGGGCGGCGCTCGGCGGAGGAGCGGAACACCACCACGATGTGCCGCTCGACGGTCTCGCGCAGCCGCACCACGTCGAAGCGGGAGGCGCGCAGGCCGAGCATCAGATCGGTCACCGTGCTCACCCCGATGCCCGCCTCCACCAGCGCCAGGGTGGCCGCGGTGTCCGTCACCTCGTGCCGCACATCCGGTTCGATGCCCGCCCGCCGGCAGGCGGTGCGCACGGCGCGTCCGTAGTAGCTGTCGGGCGACGGGAGGATCCACCCCAGGTCCCGGGTGTCGGCCAGGGCGACCTCGGCGCGTCCGTCCATCGAGCCGGCGGGTACGGCGAGCGAGAACCGCTCCCGGTACAGCCGCCTCACCCGCAGCGCCGGATCGCGCGGAATGGGAACGTCCGGATAGTCCAGGCCGAGTGCCAGGTCCACGCCGCCGGAGGCGACGGCGTCGTACACCTCGTCCACGTCCATGTCCCGGCTGTGCACCGTCAGGGCCGGATGGACGTCGCGCACCCGGGCCAGGGCCGGCGGCAGGATCTCCGCGGCGGCCGTCGCGAACAGGCCGACCAGCAGGGCCCCGGAGACCTCGTTGCGGCTGCGTTCCAGAGCCTCGACCGCCTCGGCCTCGGTGGCCAGGATCCGTTCGGCGTGGCGGGCCAGTGTCCGCCCGGCGTCGGTCAGCTCCACCCGACGGCCCACCCGGTCCAGCAGCTCCATCCCGGTGGCCTTCTCCAGGGCGGCGATCTGCTGGGAGACCGCGCCGGGGGTGTACCCCAGGGCCCGGGCCACCGCGGTGAGCGTGCCCCGCCGGGTCAGTTCCACCAGCGAGCGCAGCTGGGCACTCGTCCAGTCCATATAGGAAGGCTAATAGATCGGAAGCAGTAACTGTTCGTGGACGTCAATGGTCGGGGTGCGTCACGATGACGCACAGACTGCTGATCGGCAGGAAGGGACCGGCCCGTTGACCACCCCGTCCACCCCGTCCCCCTCATCCTCATCCGCCTTCCGTACCGTCCCCCGGGCCGCCGACGTCGTGATCATCGGCGGTGGCGTGATGGGGACGAGCATCGCGTTCCACCTGGCCGAGGCCGGGGTGCGCGACATCGTCGTGATCGAACGCGGCGACCTGGGCTGCGGCAGTTCGGGCAAGCCGATCGGCGGCGTGCGGGCCCAGTTCTCCGACCCGCTCAACATCGAACTGGGCCACCGCAGCCTGCGCGCCTACCGGGACTTCCCGCGCCGCCCCGGGGCCGATATCCGCCTCGACCTCGTCGGCTATCTGTTCCTGCTCACCAGCGACCGGCAGGCCGCCGACTTCGCAGTGAGCGTCGGGATCCAGAACAGCCTGGACGTCCCCAGCCGCATGATCGGCCCCCGCGAGGCCCGCCGGCTGTGCCCGTACCTCAGCACCAACGGGCTGGTGGCCGCCGTCCACTCCCCCGCCGACGGCCACGCCCGCCCCGCCCTGGTGGTCCGGGGATACGCCGCCGCCGCGGCCCGGGCCGGCGTCGTCTTCGCCACCCACACCGACGTCACCGGCATCGACACGGCCGGCGACCGGGTCACCGCCGTCCACACCGACCGGGGCCCGGTCTCCTGCTCCACCGTCATCTGCGCGGCGGGCGCCTGGTCGGGGCGGATCGGCGACCTGGCCGGTGTCCCGCTGCCCGTACGGCCGGTGCGGCGCCAACTCGCCTTCACCGAGCCGCTGACGCCCCCGGCGCCCCGGATCCCCTTCACCATCGACTTCTCGTCCTCGGCCTACTTCCACAACAGCGACGACGGGCTGCTGTTCGGCCTGGCCGACCCGGACCAGCCGGACGGCTTCGACACCACCTGGACCCCCGAGTGGCTCGCGCTCTTCCGGGACGTCGTACGGCACCGCGCGCCCGCCCTGGCGGACATGGCGACATCCGGCGGCTGGGCCGGGCTCTACGAGGTCACTCCGGACCACAACGCGCTGATCGGACGCTCCGGCGAACTGACCAACTTCCTGTACGCCACCGGCTTCTCCGGCCACGGCTTCCTTCAGGCCCCGGCCGTCGGCGACCTCGTGCGCGACCTGTACCTGGAGCGCGAACCGTTCGTCGACATCTCCCCGCTCAGCGCCGACCGCTTCCGGGCCGGGGCCCGAAGCCGCCCCGAAGCCCATGTGGTTTGAAACCTCTCCCGCCTAAAGACAGGAGATTCCTGGCTCACGTCGGCTGCGGGCCGGCGGCCTCACAGCTCTTACACGATCAGCACCAGCCGGGTTGAGACCAGCCCGGACCAGCATGACGCGAGCGGAGTTCTTATCCCTTGGGGACACAGCTCCGCACGCGGTGCAGGCGTAGGTACGTTCCGAAAGAGGTAGTGCGTGCTTGGTTCTCGCTCCGCACTGTGCGCAGTCCATGGTGGTGTGCGCAGGGTGTACGAGGTGCAGCTCACGGCCATGCTTGCGGGCCATCTCGACCAGCGCGCGTTTGGTGGCTCCGATCGCGGCGTCGGAGGCCTTACGAGCCATGGCGGACTTCGCCAGGAACTTGGGCCGGAAGTCCTCGACCGCCAGCCGGTCGTGGTCACGAACAACCTTCTTGGCCCGCTTGCGGCCGCTGTCCTGACGCAGCCGGGCAATCTTCTTGTGCAGCTTCGCCGTCTGCCGCTTCGCTTCCCGGTAGCCCTTGGAACCGGCCTGGCCACGCTTGGGCCGGCGTCGGGCCATCATCCGCTGATAGCGGGCCAGGCGCTGGGCGGCGTTCTTTCCGTGCTGCGCGTGGGGAAGGTCGTGGTCGTCGGATGTGGTGGTCGCGGTCTCCTTGACGCCCCAGTCGATGCCGATGTCCCGCCCGGTGGCGGGCAGGGCCTCGGTGGTCGTGGCAACGACGAAGCTGGCGTACCAGTGGCCGAGGCTGTCGCGGTACACGCGGACGCTGGACGGGAGCTTGGGCAGGCCCCGCGACCACACCACCGACAGCACGATGCTGCCGGCCAGGTACAGACGACCCTCCTTGAGGCGGAACCCACGCCGGGTGTAGTTAAGCGTCGGACCGGCCTGGTGCTTCTTCTTGTACTTGGGCATCCCGGCCCGCTGCCGCATCGGCAACCCGGCCTTGATGTCCATGAGCGCCTTGGCGCGGGACTTGCCGAAATCGCGAATCAGCTGCTGCTGCGGAACCGAGCTGCCCTTGCACAACCACCCGGTACTCGCGCGGGCCTGGGTCAGTATCTTGTCCAGCCGAGCCGGACCGCACTTCTCGCCCTCGGCGTGGGCCTTCTTCGAGCGGGCCACACACTCGTTCCACAACCACCGGCACCGCGCCCACTCCGCCTCCAGCGCGGCCCGCGCGGTGGACGACACACGCAGACGGTAGGTGTACCGGGCATGCCCGGCGTCCTCACTCGTCTGCTCTCGTGTCGCCATGAGCCCCAACCTACCCGGGAGGTAGGACAGTTGAGATCCCTTGGTCCGATTCTCCCCCGCAAGTGGGAGGTACTCCCACCCCAGGCTGAAGCCCGGTGCATCACCGGAGGCACCGGTGACCCTCCGCCCGAAAGGCAGACCCGCCGATGATCAGTCAGTGGCAGCTGCGTGCCGCCTTCGCCGCGCGGCTCTCGGACATGTACGGGCGGGAGGTCCCGGCGTACACCACGCTCGTGGACGTCTCGCGCCAGGTGAACGAGGACGTCCTGCGTGCGCGGGGCGCCGACGCCGAACGGCTCGGCTCGGTGGGCCGGGTGACGGCGGAGCGGCACGGCGCCATCCGGGTCGGCACGCCCGGCGAGCTGGCCCAAGTGGCCCGTATCTTCGGGGCGTTGGGCATGCATCCCGTCGGCTTCTACGATCTGCGCGAGGCCGCCGCCAGCGCGGTGCCCGTCGTGTCGACCGCCTTCCGCCCCGTCGACGGTGCGGAGCTGGCGCGCAATCCGTTCCGCGTCTTCACCTCGCTGCTCACCCCCGCCGACCCGCGGTTCTTCGACGCCGACCTGCGAGCCCGGCTGGAGACCTTCCTCGCCGGCCGCGAGCTGTTCCCGCCGGAGCTGCTCGCCCTGGCCGACCGGGCGGAGGCCGAGCGCGCACTGCCCGACGCCGACGCCGAACGCTTCCTCCACCTCGCCGTCTCCGCCTTCGAGTTGTCCCCCGAGCCCGTCGACCAGGCGTGGTACGCGACCCTGGAGCGGGTCTCCGCCGTCGCCGCGGACATCGGCGGCGTCCGCAGCACGCATATCAACCACCTCACCCCGCGCGTCCTGGACATCGACGAGCTCTACCGGCGCATGGCCGACCGCGGCATCGAGATGATCGACACCATTCAGGGACCCCCCAATTGGCAGGGGCCCGACCTGCTGCTGCGGCAGACGTCCTTCCGGGCGCTGGCCGAGCCACGCGCGATGCGCACCCCGGACGGCACCGTCACCAACGGCGCCCTGCGGGTGCGGTTCGGTGAGGTGGAGGCCCGCGGCATCGCCGTGACACCCGACGGCCGGGCCCTCTACGACCGGCTGCTCGACCTCGTCGACCGGCAGGCGGCCCGCCACCCCGGCCTCGACCGGGCCGCCTGCGCCCGCACGGTGTGGGCCGAGCACGTCCCCGCCACCGAACAGGAGCTCGCCGCCCAGGGGCTGGCGTACTTCACCTACCGCGTCGCCGCCGACCGGCCGCGCGACGGCCGCCGCCCGCCCACCGGCGTCGCGGAACTGCTCCGGCAGGGCTGGATCAGGGCGGATCCCCTCGTCTACGAGGACTTCCTGCCCCGCTCCGCGGCCGGCATCTTCCAGTCCAACCTCAGCGGCGAGGGCTCCCGGAACAACGAGCAGGAGGGCGCCGCCTACGACAGCGCCTGGCTCTCCGGCGCCCTCGGCCGTGACGTCCTCGACCCCTACGCCCTCTACGAACGGCAGCAGAACCGCTCCATCGCCCACGTCGCCCGGGAACTCGCACTCGACGGCGAACTCGGCTGACCCCGGCGATCCGGCCTCCGCACACCCCCAAGGGAGCATCATGACCAGCACCGCTCTGCCCACCACCGCGGACCTGCGCACCCGCGCCCGTACGAGCCTGGAGCGCATCGGCGCACCCGTCCCGGAGGGCACCGACTTCCCGGCCCGCACCCCGATCACCGGCGAGGAGCTCTTCGGTCTGACGGCCGCCACCGCCGCCGGGACCGAGGACGCCCTGCGGGCCACCCGCGAGGCATTCCTCATCTGGCGCACCACACCGGCGCCCCGGCGCGGTGAACTCGTCCGTCGCCTGGGCGAGTTGCTGCGGGACCACAAGAGCGACCTGGCCGACCTCATCACCATCGAAGCGGGCAAGATCCGCTCGGAGGCGCTCGGCGAGGTCCAGGAGATGATCGACATCTGCGATTTCGCGGTCGGCCTGTCCCGCCAGCTCTACGGCCGCACCATCGCCTCCGAGCGCCCCGGGCACCGCCTCGCCGAGACCTGGCATCCGCTCGGCGTCGTCGGGGTCATCTCGGCGTTCAACTTCCCTGCCGCCGTGTGGTCATGGAACACCGCGGTGGCCCTGGTCTGCGGCGACACCGTGCTCTGGAAGCCGTCCGAGCTGACCCCGCTGATCTCGCTGGCCTGCGACCGGCTGCTGGCCCGGGCCGCCGAAGAGGTCGGCGCCCCGCGCGACGTCCACCGGCTGCTGCTGGGCGACCGCACCGTCGGCGAGCGGCTCGTGGACGATCCGCGCGTCGCGCTCGTCAGCGCCACCGGCTCCACCCGGATGGGCCGCGCGGTCGGACCCCGTGTCGCGGCCCGCTTCGGACGCTGCCTGCTGGAACTCGGCGGCAACAACGCCGCCGTCGTCGCGCCCTCCGCCGACCTCGACCTCGCCGTCCAGGGCATCGTCTTCGCCGCCGCGGGCACCGCCGGACAGCGCTGCACCACCCTGCGCCGCCTCATCGTCCACCGCGATATCGCCGACACCCTCGTCGCCCGGCTGACGGCCGCGTACGCACGGCTGCCGATCGGCGACCCGTTCGACGAGCACACCCTGGTCGGACCGCTGATCTCCCTCCAGGCCCTCGACGGCATGCAGGACGCCCTGGCCCGGGTCCAGGCGCAGGGCGGCAAGGTCCTCGCGGGCGGCGGCCGGCGCCTGACCGACGCCGCGCCGCGGGCCGCCTACGCCGAGCCGGTCCTCGTCCGCGTCGACGAACAGACCGACGTCGTCCGGGAGGAGACCTTCGCCCCGCTCCTGTACGTCCTGACCTACGACACGCTCGACGAGGCCATCGCCCTGCACAACGACGTCCCGCAGGGCCTGTCCTCCAGCATCTTCACGCGTGACCAGCAGGAGGCGGAACGCTTCCTCTCCGCCGAGGGTTCCGACTGCGGGATCGCCAATGTCAACATCGGCACCTCCGGCGCGGAGATCGGCGGCGCGTTCGGCGGGGAGAAGGAGACCGGCGGCGGGCGCGAGTCCGGCTCCGACGCCTGGCGCGCCTATATGCGCCCGGCCACCAACACCATCAACTACTCCAGCACGCTCGCGCTGGCCCAGAACGTCAGCTTCCTCTAGGCGCGTTCACCCGGGCGCGTTCAGCCGGCGCGTGCACCGCCACCAGGTCCCGCACCAGGGGAATCAGGTCGTCCACTCCCGCACGGTAGAAGTGCCCGCCGGGCAGGGTGACGGTGCGGAAGGGGTGCCCGGATTCCCGGGTCAGGCCCGACCAGCCCGCCAGCAGCTCCGCCCCGACCAGCGCGTCCGCCGCGCCCCGCACCGCCACGACCGGGCAGCCGACCGGCTCCGGCGCCGACGGGCGGTAGCGGGCCGAGGCGGTGACGTCCGCCGTGAGGGCGCGGCCGAAGAGGCGGCGGGCGAGGGGGTTGTCGCGGATCGCGGGCGGCAGTCCGCCCAGCGCGTCCACCCGCTGCCACAACTCCTCGTCGCTGCCCTCCAGTTCGGCGGCCGTGGAGTGCAGCCAGGGCGGGGCGGAGGCGCTGACCACCAGGAAGGCGGGGGGCCGCCCGGCGCGGGTCGCGGCGGCCGCCCAGCCCGCACCGAGCAGGGCGCCCATGCTGTGCCCGACCACAGCCCATGCGCCCTGCGACGGGGTGTGGACCTCGGCGAGCTCCCGGATCAGGGCCGGCAGCCCGTCACACGGGGGTTCGCCGATCCGGGCGCCCCGGCCGGGCAGTTCGACCGGGACCACCTCGGCGTCCCCCTCCAGCGCGCCGGGCCAGGCACGGAAGGTGGCCGCCGAGGCGCCCGCCGGGGGCAGCAGGAAGAGCTTCACCCCTGCGCCACCGCCGCGAAGCGCAGCCGGTAGTAGTCGACGTACCAGACGCCGTCGCGCAGCAGCCCGGGGGCCGCCAGTTCGCCCGCCCGCTCCAGTACGGCCTCCAGCTGGTCCTCGGGGACGTGCGCGGTGAGCGTGCCGCCGAACATCCGCAGCCAGCCGACCACTCCGCCGGCGTCCGCCGCCATGGCGGTGAGCCGGGGGAAGTGCTCCATCGCGGTCACCTTGAAGCCGTGCTCCGCCAGCAGCGCGCGGTACTCCTCGGGTTCCGGGAAGTACCAGGGCGAGCGCATTCCCTCGGCCAGGCCGCGCTCGTCCAAGGCCGCGCGCAGCGCATCGACGACGCCCTGGCAGTTGCCCGCGCCGCCCATCTCGGCCACGAAGCGGCCGCCGGGGCGCAGCGCCGCCCGCACCCGGGCGACGACCTCGGCGGGGCGCAGCATCCAGTGCAGGGCCGCGTTGGAGAAGACCGCGTCGACGGGGCGGTCGACGGCGAAGTCGTGTCCGTCGGCGAGGATCGCCGGCTGTCCGAGGCGGGCGGTCGCCGCGTCGACCATGGCCGGGTCGCTGTCCACGAGCACCATCTCGCAGCCGTGGTCGCGCAGTTCGGCGGCGATCTCGCCGGTGCCGCAGCCCAGGTCGAGGATCCTCTCCCCGGGGCGGGCCGCCAGCAGCTCGGTGACCCCGCCCGCGAGGGCGGAGACATAGGCGAACTCGGTGTCGTACCTCTCGGCGTTCCAGGTGGTCATCTGTCTGGTCATCCCCTTTCGATCTGCATGAGCATCAGTTCATCCGTACCGCCCGCGAGGGCCAGGCCCTCGCCGTCGCGCAGCGCGCGCTCCGCCGGATGTCCGGTGACGTACGCGTCGGCGCCGGCCAGCTGCACCGCCTCGTCCGCGACCCGGCGCAGTACCTCGGCGGCGCGGTATTTGCAGGCCGCCGCGTAGGCCGCCGGGCAGCCGCCGGACTCCAGCAGGCGGACGGCCTGGAGCGCGGCGGCGCGCACTTCCTCCGTCTCGGCGCGCAGCGCGGCGAGGGTGAAGCGCACGTGCTGGTTGGCGGTGAGCGGGGCCCCGAAGGTGTGCCGGGTGCGCGCGCCCTCGGCGGTGTGCTCCAGCACGGCGGCGGCGAGCGCCGCCATCCGGACCGCGAGCATCACCCGCTCGTGGATCCAGTGCCGCCCCAGCAGCAGCATCGCGCGCCCGGCCGGTGCCGGTACGGAGCGCACGGGCGCCTCGTCGAGGGTGAGGCGCCCGGTGAGCCCGTGGTGGCCGCAGCCCTCGACGGGCTCGGTCCGTACACCGGGTGCGTCCGCGTCCACCAGCAGCAGGGCGGGGCCCTCGCGGCCCGAGGTGAGCCGGTCGGGGTCGGCGGCGAGGACGAGCAGCAGGTCGGCGTGGGGCGCGTTGCTGATGAACCACTTCTCGCCGCTGACCCGCAACGCGCCCTCGCGGCCCCGCACTTCGGTGCGCAGCGAGGAGAGGTCGCTGCCCGGTGCGTCCGGTTCGGTGACGGCGAGGGAGGCCGTCGAGGTGCCGTCCAGGAGGCGGGTGTGCAGCGCGGAGTCGTCGGGCAGCAGTCCGGCCAGCAGGCGGGCGCTCACCTCCAGGTGGGTGAGGACGGCCGCGCCGGGGGCGCCGTTGCCCGCGCGGGCGAACGCGGTGTGCAGGGCGACGGCCCGCGCCAGGGCGCCGTCGCCGCGCCAGGCCGCGCGGAAGAGCCCCGCGCCGCCCGCCGTCGCCAGCAGTTCCCGTACGGGAGGCGATCCGGGCGCCTCCCAGCGGGCGGCGTCCAGCAGCCCGCCGGGGGCGGAGTGCTCCGCGACGAAGGACGCGAGGAGGGCGCCGTGGGCACCTCCGCTCTCCTCGCGCGGCGCCCTGCTGTGCGCCCCCGTGGTGGTGCCGTGCGGCTCAGTCATCCCAGCCCTCCAACCGGGCCAGCGTGGTCAGCATCATTTCGTCCGATCCGGTCGACAGGGAGAACAGGCGCGCGTCCCGCCAGGACCGGTTCACCGCGGAGTCGGTCAACTGCCCCTCGGTGCCGTGCAGATGGACGCAGAGCCGGGCCGTCTCCCGTACGAGACGGCTGGAGCGCAGCTTGGCGGCGGCGGACAGCGGGCGGTAGTCGCCGCCGGTCGCCCAGCGGTCGGCGGCGGTGTAG